>NZ_JBFAAD010000025.1:0-122041 GCF_040639555.1 Streptomyces sp. NPDC023838 | reverse complement strand
GCGCAGTTCCCCGCGCCCCTTAAATGCCGCTGCGCGGCATCCTCGGGGCGCCCCGCAGGGGCGCATTCAGGGGCGCGGGGAACTGCGCGGCCAGCCCCCACCGGTCCGCAGACGAACGGAACGGGGTGCAGGGGCCGCAGGCCCCGCCTCAGGGGTCCGGGGGCCTCGTCCCCGGGAAGCCCGCCTCCCCCCTACCCACCCCCGGAGGGTTCAGGGGAGAGGCGGGGAGGGGGAGCTCTCCCGTAGCGCGGACAGCACGCGGCTCACCCCCGCCCCACCCTCCGCCCCCCTCCGCACCGCCGCCACCACATGCCGGTACGGGCGGTCCGCGGACAGTTCCCGCATCACCACCCCCTCACGCATCACCACCCCCTCACGCCGCACCGCCGCCATGCGCGGCACCAGCGCCACCCCCATCTCCGCCTCCACCATCGCCAGGATCGCCGTCCAGCCGGACGCGATGTGGGCCTGCTCGGGGACGAACCCGGCCGCCTCGCAGGCGGCCGTGGTGATCTCCGACCACGGCCCGCTGCCGCCGAAGATCCACGGCTCACCCGCCAGATCGGCCAGCCGCAGGCCCGGCGAGGAGGCGAGGGGATGCCCGGCGGGGAGCGCCACGTCCAGCGGGTCGGTGAGCAGCGGGACCACCGCGAACCGAGGGTCCCGCGCGCTCGGCGCGTGCGCGGCCAGCGACAGGGCGAGGTCGACCGCCCCGGCCGCCAGCAGCTCGTACGCCTCGGCCGCCTCCGCCTCCCGTACCCGTACGTCGAGGGCGGGATGGCTGCGCCGCAGCCGCAGCACCGCCGGGACGACCAGCGCGGGCACCGCCGTGGAGAACGCCGCCACCCGCACCTCCCCCGCCTCCCCGTGCAGATAGCCCGCCAACTCGGCGTCCGCGCGCTCCAGTTGGGCGAAGACGGCCTCGGCGTGGCGCAGCACCAGATGGGCGGCGCCGGTGAGCCGCACCCGGCGCCCGTCGGCCTCCAGGAGGGTCACCCCGAGCTGCCGGGCGAGGTTGGTCAGCTGCTGCGAGACCGCCGAGGGCGTCATACGCAGCGCCTCGGCGGTCGCGGTCACGGTCTCCCGCTCGCGCAGGGTCCGCAGGATGTGGAGTTTGCGGATGTCCCACGCCGGGGGCGCGCCGGCGTCTCCCCCGCCGCCACGCGCTCGCACGTTCATGACCGGCAACCTATCGGGAGGCCCGGGAACCCAGGACGACCCCGCCGAGGATCAGCGCCATGGAGAGCAGTTGGCCCGGGCCGGTCGCCTCGCCCAGCAGGGCGAAGGAGAGCAGGGCCACGCAGACCGGCTGGAGGTAGTAGACGACGCCCGCGCGGGCCGCGCCTATCAGCGCGATCGCCTTGTTCCAGGCGAAGAAGGCGACCGCGGAGGAGAGCACGCCCACGTACACCAGGGGCCCGGCCGTCCCCGGCCTCACCGTGAAGCCGCCCTGCACCGCGAGGCTCACCCCGTACACCGGGGCCAGCATCAGCGCGCCGAGGGCGAACGTGGTGAACAGGAAGGCGAGGCCGCCGAGTTCGGCGGGGCGGCGGCGCAGCAGGGCGCTGTAGGAGGCGAAGGAGAGGGCGGCGGCGACCATCCACAGGTCCCCGGCGGCGAAGCTCGGGGCGAGCGAGCCCTTGCTCACAAGCAGCAGCACCCCGGCACAGGCGATGAGCATCCCGGCCGTGCGCCGGGCCCCCAGCCGCTGCCCGCCGAGCCGCTCGTACACCGCCATCAGCACCGGCGAGGCGGCCATGATCATGCCCATGTTGCCGGCGGAGGTGGAGAGTCCGGCCTGGTTGACGAGGGTGTTGTAGACCGTGATGCCCAGCAGGGAGGCCAGCAGGAGGAAGCCCAGGTGGCGGCGGATCAGGGCCCGTTGGCGCCAGGTCGCGCGGGCCGCGAGGGGCGCCACCGCCACCAGCGCGATGATCCAGCGCCAGAAGGCGGCCTGGACGGGCGGCACCGAGTCGTGCAGAGCCCGGGAGGCGACGAAGCTGCCCGACCAGACGAGGGTCGCGACGCCCGCGAGGGCGAGCCCGGGCCCGGTGGCCCGCCTCACCCTCGCGGTGGTCGGAATGGTTCGGACGTACTCCAGGACTGCCACGGTGGCCGGTGCTCCTTCGTCGGATTCGTCGGGCTTCGCGCCCGGCGGGCTCGGGTCTACCGTCGCACCGGCGGAACCATCAGGTCCATCGAATCTTTCTGACCGATTACTTCAGGAGAAGTGAACGGTTGCGGCTTCTTCGCCCGCGGCGTGTACTGGCCCGCCAGCGTCGCCCCGAAGGCGATCGCCATGCCCGTGAGCTGGAGCGGGGTGAGCGCCTGGCCGAGCGCGGCCCAGCCGATGACGGCGGCGGTGAGCGGCGACAGCGGGCCGAGGAAGGTGACCGAGGTGGCGGTGAGGCGGCCGATGCCGCGGAACCAGAGCCAGTACCCGACGGCGGTGTTGACCAGGGCGAGGTAGAGGTAGCCCATCAGGTTGCGCCCGTCGAGCGCGGGCGGCGCGCCCTCGACCAGGAAGGCTACCGGCGCGATGAGCAGTCCGCCCGCGGTCAGCTGCCAGCCGGTGAGGACCAGCGGCCCGACCCCCTCGGGCCGACCCCACCGCTTGGTGAACACGGTCCCGGCGGCCATCGCCACGGACGAGGCGACTCCGGCCATCACCCCGACGGCGTCCAGCGCCCCCGTCGCCTTCAGGACCACCAGGCTCACTCCGAGGGCCGCCGCGATCCCGGTGAGCAGGGTCCGCAGGGTCGGACGCTCACCCAGGAAGAGCGCGGCCAGTCCGGCCACCCACAGCGGGCCGAGCGAGCCGATCACGGCGGCCATGCCGCCGGGCAGCCGGTAGGCGGCGAGGAAGAGGAGCGGGAAGAAGGCCCCGATGTTCAGCGCCCCCAGCACCACCGACTTCCACCACCACTCCCCCCGCGGCAGTCGCCGGGTGACCAGGAGGAGCGCGAGCCCGGCGGGCAGCGCCCGCATCATGCCCGTGAACAACGGCCGGTCGGCGGGGAGGAATTCGGTGGTCACCGCGTAGGTGGAGCCCCAGGAAATCGGGGCGAGGGCGGTGAGGGCGACGGTGGCGATGCGGCTCTGGGTTCGCTTCATGGGAAGTAGCTTACTCGTAAGCTACTTTTCGTCAAGCAACTTTCTTGCATCCGACCCAACTCCCTCGGATACTGGGTCCATGACTGAGACCCCCCGCGACCCCGTCGACGCCATCACCGCGCAGTGGGCGGAGGTCCGGCCCGACCTCGACACCGTTCCTATGGCCGTCTACGGGCGCATCTACCGCATCGCCCGCGCCATGGGCGACCGGATCGAGAAGGAGTACAAGCGGTTCGGGATCGGGCGCGGCGAGTTCGACGTACTGGCGACGCTCCGGCGCTCCGGCGAGCCGTACACGCTCTCGCCGCGTCAGCTCTCGGCGACCACGATGCTCACCACCGGCGGAATGACCGGCCGCCTGGACAAGCTGGAGAAGGCCGGGCTGCTCAGCCGCAGCCCGGACCCGAACGACCGGCGCGGGCTGCGCGTCACCCTCTCCGAGAAGGGCCGCGAGATCGTCGACGAGTCGGTGACGGCGGGCCTGGAGATGCAGCACCAGGTGCTGGACGGGGTGCTGGACGCGGCGGAGGCGGAGCAGCTCAACACGCTGCTGCGCAAGCTGCTCTCGGTGCACTGAGAGCGGAGCGGGAACACGAAGAAAAGGCGCTTCGCGGTACGAGTGACACTCGTACCGCGAAGCGCCTCACAGCGCGTGCGGGGTGGTCGGTCAGGCCTTCTTCGACTTGTCGAGGACCATGACCAGACCGGCGATGACCGCGAACAGCGCGATGGGCGCGATCACGTACAGGCCGATCGTGTCGAACACGCTCAGGCCGGAGCCCGGGTCGTCGCCGTCGTCGCGGGTGACCGCGAGGGCGGGGGCCGACATGAGCAGCATCATCAGCGTCGTACCGGCTGCCACGGCGCCGGCGCGCAGGGTGTTCTTCTTGTCCACGGTGCAAACGTAGCGAACGCCTAAGTGGGGCGCGCGCCCGGGGGTGCCGTACGAGTCCGCGCACCCGTCGTCGCGGTCTCCGGCGCGGGCGCGAAGACCCGCATCAGGCCGTGCAGCCGGGGCGAGGAGACGACGTCCTCCAGGGCGAGCGGGCGGCCGTCGGGACCCGCCACCGGCAGGCGCCAGTTGGGGTACTGGTCCCAGGTGCCCGGCAGGTTCTGCGGACGGCGGTCGCCCACCGCGTCCGGCAGCCACACCCCGACCATCCGGGCCGGGGTGCGCAGCAGGAACCGGTAGACCGCCCGCACCGCCCCCTCCTCGCCCCGGGCGCCCTCGGGCAGCAGCCCGAGCCGGGCGAGGTAGCCCAGCCACTCGCCCACCTCGGCCGCGTCCTCGGCCTGTTCCTCGGCCAGCGGGCGGGTGAGCAGCCCCAGGCGGTGGCGCAGCCCGACGTGCTCGCCGGTGAGCCGGGCGGCCGTGGACGGCAGGTCGTGGGTGGTGGCGGTGGCCACACAGGCCTCGCGCCAGGCGGCCGGGGGCAGCGGGCGGCCGGTGCCCTCCCAGTCGCGCTCGAACCAGAGCACCGAGGTGCCGAGCACCCCGCGCCGGCTCAGGGACTCCCGTACGCCGGGCTCGACCGTGCCCAAGTCCTCCCCTATGACCACGGCGCCCGCCCGGTGGGCCTCCAGGACCAGCACGGCGAGCATCGCCTCGGCGTCGTAGCGCACATAGGTGCCCGCCGTCGGTTCCTGCCCCCGCGGCACCCACCACAGCCGGAACAGGCCCATCACGTGGTCGATGCGCAGCGCTCCGGCGTGCCGCAGCAGATTGCGCAGCAGTCCTCGGTACGGGGCGTAGCCGGACGCGGCGAGGACGTCGGGGCGCCAGGGCGGCAGGCCCCAGTCCTGGCCGCGCGCGTTGAAGGCGTCGGGGGGCGCGCCGACCGACATGCCCTGGGCAAAGGTGCGCTGCTGCGCCCAGGCGTCCGCGCCCTCCGGGTGCACCCCGACGGCGAGGTCGTGGACGAGGCCGACGGCCATCCCGGCCTCCCTCGCCGCCCGCTGGGCGGTGGCGAGCTGGGTGTCGGCCAGCCAGGCGAGCCGGGTGTGGAAGTCGACCCGGTCGATGAGCTCGCGCCGGGCGCGGGCGGTGGTGGCCGAGCGCGGATCGCGCAGCCCGGCCGGCCAGCGGGTCCAGTCCGCCCCGTACCGCTCGGCGAGCGCGCACCAGGTGGCGTGGTCCTCCAAGGCCTGGCCCTGGTGCGCCAGGTAGTCGCAGTACGCGGCCCGCCGGCCGGGCGGCAGCGGCACCTCGTGGAGCGCCTCCAGCGCCTCCCGCTTCAGCGCCCACACCGCGTCCCGGTCGATCAGCTCGCCGTCCTCCAGCACGGACCGGCGCAGCGCGTCCGCCGCCTTCAGCAGCTCGTCGAGCCGCTTGCGCTCGCGTACGTGGGCGTACTCCGGGACGTCCTCGATCCGCAGGTGTACGGGGTCGGGGAAGCGGCGTGAGGAGGGGCGGTACGGGGACGGGTCGGTCGGGGTGCCGGGGACGGCCGCGTGCAACGGGTTGACCTGGAGGAACCCGGCGCCCACGGCCCGCCCGGCCCAGCCGGCCAGCTCGGCGAGGTCTCCGAGGTCGCCCATGCCCCAGGAGCGGGCGGAGAGCAGCGAGTAGAGCTGCACGAGGAAGCCGTGGGTACGGGCGGGGGGCTGCGGGGTGCGCTCGGGGGCGACGACGAGGGTGGTGCGGGCGGTGCGGCCGTCGGGGGTGCGGGCGGTGGCGCGGTGGACGCCGAGGGGGAGGACGGGCCAGGACGCGGCTTCCGTGCCCGGCGCGTGCGTGGCGGGCGCGTCTGGGTCTGGGGGCTGTGTGTCTGGGGCCTGGGTGTCCGGCGCCGCTGCGTCTGGCGCCGCTGCGTCTGGCGCCGCTGCGTCTGGCGCCGCTGCGTCTGGGGCCTGTGCGTCTGGCGCCGCTGCGTCTGAGGCCTGTGCGGCTGGAGCCGCTGTGTCTTGGGCCTGCGGATCCGAGGCCCGTCTGCCCGGCGCCGCTGCGTCTGGCGCCTCCGCGGCTGGGGCCTGCGTGCCCGGCGCCCGCGGGTCCGAGGCCTGTGTGTCCGGCGCCTGTGTGTCCGGCGCCTGTGTGTCCGGCGCTTGTGTGTCCGGCGCTGCCCCCCGTGGGCCCGGCGCCGTCCAGTCCACCGCCCCGCCGTCCTCCGTCTCGACGCGGACACGGGTGCCGGGCGGCAGGGCGGCGAGCGGCGGGGGCGGGGGCGAGGAGGGGGTCTGCCAGTGGACCACGGTCGGGGGCAACAGGCGGTCCGCCGCGGCCCGTTCGGCGGTGGCGAGGGACGCGCTCACCGCCTCCGGGGTCGCCGCGTCGACGCCCAGCGCCGCGAGGACGGCGACGACCGTGGCATCCGGGACCGGGACCGTGCGGTCGGCCGACGGGGCGTAGGACGTGGCGACGCCGTGCAGTGCGGCGAGCCGGGCGAGGGTCATGGCGTCAGGCTCCGGCTGGCGCGACCACCGGGGTCGGTTCGCTGGTCAGGGGCGCCGCCTCGGTCAGCGGGGGCTCACTGGTCAGCGGTTCGGCGTCGGCCAGCGGAGGTTCGCTGGTCAGGGGCTGTTCAAGGGCGGAGACGGCCACGGAGGGCTCCACGAGGGTCGGCAACGGGGGACACAGCAGCCCTACCCCGTGGGCGGACTCCCAGACGTACAACGTGGGGCATGTCGCAGTCGTCACCCCACTCCTGTGACTCAGGTCACCGGAACGGGCAATTCCGGCACAACAGTCACGCGCATTGACACCCTCACCGCGGGGGTGGTGGGCTCGGGGCCGGTTGCGGCGCGGGGGTCGCAAGGGCGGGGCCTAATCGAGGAGATGGCGTGCAGTTCGGGCGCGGAAAGCGGGCGGCGGCCGTCGCGGTCGCCGTCGTCGGCGGGCTGCTCGGCGCGGCGCCCGGCGCCCTCGCGGCACCCGCGGACCCCCCGACCCCCGAACAGCCCTCCGCCACGGGCGCGTCGAAGGACGCGGTACGGGACGACGCGGTACGGGACGGCACCCCGGCGGTCTGGCCCCGGCCCCAGTCCGTCAGGCACGCCGGACCGGCGCTGCGCTTCGGCTCGGAAGCCGCCCTGGTGGCCGCCCCCGACGCCGATCCGTACGCGGTGGCCGCGCTCGCGGACGTACTGGACCGGGCCGGTGTCACCACCCTGCACACCGAAGTCCGGGGCGCGGGGCCGGTGTTCCGCGTCGGCGGGAGCGGCGCGCAGGACGCGTTGCGCGCCCTGCGGGTCGCCGAGCGCGGGGACCTGCCGCCCGGCGGGTACCGGCTCGGCGTCGGCCGGGTCGGCGGACGGGACACGGTCGCGCTCGACGGGGTCGGCGAGGACGGGCTCTTCCACGCCGTACAGACCCTGCGTCAGCTCCTGGGCCAGGACCGGCGGGGCGACGCCACGCTGCCCGGCGTACGGGTGCGTGACTGGCCCGCCACGGCCGTGCGCGGCACGACGGAAGGTTTCTACGGGCAGCCGTGGACGCGCGCACAGCGTCTGGACCAGCTCGACTTCATGGGCCGCACCAAGCAGAACCGATACCTCTACGCGCCGGGTGACGACCCGTACCGCCTGGCCCGCTGGCGCGACCCGTACCCGGCCGACCAGCGCGCCGACTTCCGGGCGCTCGCCGCCCGCGCCGCCGCCAACCACGTCACGCTCGCCTGGGCGGTGGCGCCCGGCCAGGAGATGTGCCTGTCCTCGGACAAGGACCTCAAGGCGCTGCTGCGCAAGCTCGACTCGATGTGGGCGCTCGGCGTGCGCGCCTTCCAGCTCCAGTTCCAGGACGTCAGCTACAGCGAGTGGCACTGCGGGCGGGACGCGGACACCTTCGGGCGGGGGCCCGCCGCCGCGGCCCGCGCCCACGCGCGCGTGGCGAACGCCGTCGCCGCCCACCTGGCCGAGCGTCACCCGGGCGCGCAGCCGCTGTCGCTGATGCCGACCGAGTACTATCAGGAGGGCGCCACCACGTACCGGAGCGCCCTGGCGGAGGGGCTCGACGCGCGCGTACAGGTCGCCTGGACGGGCGTCGGAGTGGTGCCGCGCACCATCACCGGGCGCGAACTGGCCGGCGCGCGCGACGCGTTCGGGCATCCGCTGGTGACGATGGACAACTACCCGGTGAACGACTGGGCGCCGGGCCGGATCTTCCTCGGCCCCTACACGGGCCGCGAGCCCGCGGTCGCCACCGGTTCGGCCGCGCTGCTCGCCAACGCGATGGCGCAGGCCTCCGCCTCCCGCATCCCGCTGTTCACAGCGGCCGACTACGCCTGGAACCCACAGGGTTACGAGCCGGAGGCCTCCTGGCGGGCGGCGATCGCGGACCTGGCGGGCGGCGACGCGCCGCTGGGCGAGGCGCTCACGGCGCTGGCGGGCAACGACTCGTCGTCGGTCCTCAGCAGCGCCGAGTCGGCCTATCTGCGCCCGCTGCTCGACGCGTTCTGGAACTCGCGCGGCTCGGCGGACGCGGCGGTACGGGACGGGGCCGCGGCGCGGCTGCGCGCGGCGTTCACGGTGATGCGCCAGACGCCCGCGCGGCTGGCGGACAGCGGCGCGCTCGCCGACGAGGTGCGGCCCTGGGCCGACCGGCTCGCCCGCTACGGCCGGGCCGGGGAGAGTGCCGTGGACATGCTCCAGGCGCAGGCGCACGGCGACGGCGCGGCCGCCTGGCGGGCCACGCTCGCCCTGGAGCCGCTGCGCCGGGACGCCGCGACCGGTTCGGTCACCGTCGGCAAGGGCGTCCTGGACGCGTTCCTGACCCGCGCGGCCGGGGCGTCGGCGACCTGGACGGGCGCGGACCGGCCGCCCGGGGACGTCAGCGTCTCGCCGGACGCGTACACCGTGCGCCTGGGCCGGGTCCGCCCGGTGGAGGCGATCACGGTCATGGACGACTCCGGCGCCGGGCCGAGCCCCTCGGTCGGCCCCGGCTCGGGCCCGCCGGCCTGGGCCACGGCGGGCGCGCGGCCCGCCGAGGACGCTGCGTGGGGGCCGGGGCCCGGTCCGGGGCGGGTCGCCTGGGCCGAGGGCGGGGCGCTGGTGCAGGCGCATGTGCCCGGGGTGGGCTGGCGCAGCCTCGGGCCGCTCTCGCCCAGTGGCTGGACCCAGACCGCCGCGCACGGCGTGCGCGCCGACGCCGTCCGCGTCACCGGCCCGTCCGCCTCCGTACGCTCCGTACGGCATCTGGTCCCGTGGTTCGCGGACGAACCGCGGGCCCGGCTCGATCTGGCCCGGGACGAGGTGGACGCGGAGATCGGCGGGAAGCCGCAGCGGGTGACGGCCGTGCTGACATCCACCCGGCCCGCGGACGTACGGGGCACGCTCAGCGCGAAGGGCCCCCGGGGCATCACCGTCCGGGCCCCCGGCGCGCTCGTGGTCCCGCGCGGCGCGGCGGCGGGCGTGCCGGTGGAGGTGTCGGTGGCGCCGGGCACCCCGGCGGGCGAGTACCGGGTGCCGGTCGCCTTCTCCGGACAGGAGCGCGTCCTGACCGTACGGGCGTATCCGCGCACGGCCGGCACCGATCTGATCGCGGGGGCCGCGGCCTCCTCGTCGGGCGACGAGACTCCGGCGTTCCCGGCGCGCGCGGCGTCCGACGGCGACCCGTCGACGCGCTGGTCGTCCCCGGCGCAGGACAACGCCTGGTGGCAGGCCGAGCTGCCGGCCCCGAGCCGGGTCGGCCTGGTGGTGCTGACCTGGCAGGACGCGTACGCGAGCGCCTACACCGTGCAGGTCTCGGCGGACGGGCGCACCTGGCGCACGGCGGCGACCGTGCGCGACGGCAAGGGTGGCCGGGAGGCGGTCCGCATGGACGCGCGCGACGCCCGCTTCATCCGGGTGCAGGGCGTGACGCGGGCGACCCCGTACGGCTATTCGCTGTGGTCGGTGGAGGCGTACGGCGTGGCGCCGTAGCCGGGCGCGCACGAGCTGGGGACCGGCGGACCGGTCCCCAGGGACACCTGGGACGACGAAGGCCCGGACTCAGGCGGAAATGCCGTCGATCCGGGCCAGGGCGTCGTCCGCGCCGAACGGTTGGAGGTAGGGGAGCCAGCGTGGGTCCCGGTGCCCCGTGCCGATGATGCGCCAGGCCAGGCCGCTGGGCGGGGCGGGCTGGTGGCGCAGGCGCCAGCCGAGCTCCAGCAGGTGCCGGTCGGCCTTGACGTGGTTGCAGCGGCGGCAGGCCGCCACCACGTTGTCCCAGACGTGCTGACCGCCGCGGCTGCGCGGGATCACGTGGTCGACGCTGGTTGCGACGCCACCGCAGTACATACAGCGGCCGCCGTCACGCGCGAAGAGCGCACGGCGGGTCAGTGGAACGGGCCCCCGGTAGGGGACCCGCACGAATCTTTTGAGCCGGACCACGCTGGGCGCGGCGACGGCCCGGGTCGCGCTGTGCATGAAGGCGCCGGATTCCTCTAGGCAGACTGCCTTGTTTTCGAGCACGAGGACGAGCGCGCGGCGGAGCGGTACGACGCCGAGGGGCTCGTACGACGCGTTGAGGACCAGGACGTGCGGCACGTGGATGCCTCCTTGTACGCCGGCGGCGCGTGGCTCGCGCCGGGACGATCTGCCTTCAGTCTCTCCTCATGCCTGGTCGAAGCGCCACCACGTCCGGGTAACGGCCTTGAAGTGTTTTCGACCACACCCCACTACATCCCCAGCTCCGGACGTCCTCTCCCCCGAACACGGCAACGGAGCACACACGTTGCCCCGTTAGTGTGGTTGGTCTGCCGTCGCACCGTCGGCAGCGCAATGCCTGGAGGTTCCCGCCGTGCACTGGCCCGCCGTACTGGCCGCCGGATCCCCGTCCGATCCCACCGCTCCGCCGACCACGCCGGTCACCCTCGACGACGCCCAGAAGTCGGCCACGGAGGCCGCGGGCTGGGTCGAGGAGAACTGGTCGACGTGGCTCGCCATCGGCCTGCGCATCCTCCTGATCGTGATCATCGCCTCCGTGCTGCGGGTGCTGGTCCGCCGGGCACTGACCAAACTCATCGACCGGATGAACCGCAGCGCCCAGGCGGTGGAGGGCACGGCGCTGGGCGGCCTGCTGGTCAACGCCGAGCGCCGCCGCCAGCGCTCGGAGGCCATCGGCTCGGTGCTGCGCTCGGTGGCGTCCTTCCTGATCATGGGCACCGCGGCCCTGATGGTCCTGGGCGTCCTCAACATCGACCTGGCGCCGCTGCTCGCCTCGGCGGGTGTCGCGGGTGTGGCGATCGGTTTCGGCGCGCGCAACCTCGTCACGGACTTCCTCTCCGGTGTCTTCATGATTCTGGAGGACCAGTACGGGGTCGGCGACTCGATCGACGCGGGCGTGGCCTCCGGCGAGGTGGTCGAGGTCGGTCTGCGCGTGACCAAGCTGCGCGGCGACAACGGCGAGATCTGGTACGTACGCAACGGAGAGATCAAGCGCATCGGCAACCTCAGCCAGGGCTGGGCCACGGCGGCCGTCGACGTCCAGGTCCGCCCGACGGAGGACCTGGACCGCGTCCGCGCGGCCATCACGGCGGCGGCGGAGTCCATGGCCAAGGACGAGCCGTGGAACGAGCGTCTGTGGGGCCCGGTCGAGGTCCTCGGCCTCAACGAGGTGCTGCTCGACTCGATGGTGATCCGCGTCTCGGCGAAGACGATGCCGGGCAAGGCGCTGGGCGTGGAGCGCGAACTGCGCTGGCGCATCAAGCGCTCCCTGGACGCGGCGGGCATCCGCATCGTGGGCGGCGCCCCCCTCCCGCTCGAGGACCCGACCCCGGACCCGTCGGCCGCAGTGGCCGCCCCTTCGGCCCTGAACAACCCGACTTCTCCGCAGTCGCTGGCTACGGCGCCGATACCGCCGGGGCAGAGCCTGTCGAAGTAGGCCAAACCTGCCCGCACACCCGCACCGAGGCGCCCCTGCCGGATTCACCGGCGGAGGCGCCTTTTGGCAGCGACGGCCAAGAGCTCGCAATCGTTATCCGTCGAATGAACCTCTACGTCTCATAACAGTCAAGCATTTCCAACAAATGACGGGCATGGCCAAGCGTGAACCGAACGTGGCGCTTGGGCGCCTACTCGCCGAGGGCCGTTGGACTCACCGCCAGTTCGCGCGGGCGGTGAACCGCGTCGGCACCGAGACCGGAATCCCTCTGCGCTACGACGAGTCGGCGGTGAGCCACTGGCTGGGCGGCACCGTCCCTCGGGGTGCGGTGCGCGCATGCATCCTCGAAGCCCTCTCCCGTCGCCTCGGCCGCCCCGTCATCCATGCCGAGGCCGGGCTGCCCGTTCCACACGATCGCTCCTCCGCGGCTGCGGATACCGTGGAAGGGGTGATCGACCTGGGGAGGCTGGATATGGACCCGTCCCGCCGCAGCGTCCTGGGTGTCGGCCTGTTCTCCGTGGCCGTCACCATTCCCGGCTGGCCTGATGTGGTTGGGCGTGCAGATGCCGTCCAGTCCGGCCGCACAGCACGCATCGGCATGAACGAAGTGGACATGGTCGTCGCCATGACCGAGCGTGTCTCGGAGCTGGACGATGAGTTCGGCGGCCGTCACGCACGTCCCATGGCGGCCTCGTTCATGGTCAACACCGTGGCCGCCTACCTGCGCGCCGACGCACCCGAGGACGTACGCAAGGCGATGCTGTCCGCCGCCTCGGACCTGCTCTACCTGACCGGCTACATGGCCGTGGACGAAGGGCTGCACGGTCTCGCGCAGCGCTACTACGTCAAGGCTCTGGAGCTGGCGGGAGCTGCCGAAGACCACCTGACGTACTGCACCACCCTGCGAGGCATGAGTGTCCAGGCAGTTGACCTCCGTCACGGGGCCAAGGCCATGGAGCTGGCCGACGCCGCTGCCGCCGCCTCCCCGAAAGCCGGCCCCCGGATGCTGGCCTTCCTCGTAGGCCAGCAGGCGCACGCCGCCGCGCAGACCGGCGACCGTGCGGGCGCGCTGCGCTACATCCGGGAGGCCGAGGCAGCCATGGACCGTGCTGAGTCACGCGGAAAGGCATTCGGCTCGTATGACCCCTCTTCGCTCAACTACCACGTCAGCCAGGTACGTTACGAACTCGGTGACAAGGCCGGAGCCGTCGAAGCCATGCAGCAAGCGGACCGGCTCCGCCCCAGCGTGTACCAGCGCACACGCGTACACCGTCGTGGCCTGTTGGCAGAGCGGCAGTTGGAACTCGGCCACCTGGAAGCGGCCTGCGTCACCTGGCACCAGGCCCTCGACGACTACCCCAAGGTGCAGTCCGGCCGCGCCGACGAACGCGTGAAGGCAATGTTCGGTTTCTTGCGCCCTCATCTGAAGAACGCGACGGCCCGCGACCTGTACGACCGAGCGCGGACGCTCGCACCACCGTCACTGGTCACCTGATCCCCGTCGCACCTTCAAGCTCAGCCACAGAAAGTCAGCCACGACGGCGGGTGCGCCGAGAGATCACCCGCCACGTGTGCTTCCAGCAACCCCGCACCGACCTCAACCACGCCTCTTCCTTCCGTCACGGCATCCGCCCTGCTCCGGCCTGGCCGCTCGGCAGCGGGATGGGCTGCTCGATCTGTGGCCACGCCTGCGACCGCACGCCGACGACGATCGCGGCTTTCGGCTGCCGCGGCCTGACGTGGTGCTGTGCGGCGTTCGGCGGAGTCGGCCTGGCGGCGCCGCTGCGGGCCGATGCGGTTGCTTCCGGGATCGGGGCCGGCTCGCTTGCCTTGCTTGCGGAGCTCGTCCGCAGTCCGCACGTACGGGGGGCCACCCGCTACTACTCCTACGCCGGTCAGACCGTCGCGGTCCGCCTTCGTGGTGGCGACCAGGGCCGCAGAGCCACTGGCCGCCGCTTTCGAGGTTCGACACTCCCGCGATCACCGCGCGCTCCGCCCAGGTAACGCTTTGGTAGCCGCCCGGGTGCAGGTCATTGACGGCCCCATGGCTTGCGGCCTACTTTCCTTCCACCGGATAGGAAACTTTCCTAACAGTGGGGTTGGGGGAGCCGGGACGGGAAGGGCAGGTGCAGCCGTCGTGGCCGGTACTACCCCGGGAACGCCGCGCGTACTCCGCGCCATGAACGACCGCGCCGCCCTCGATCTGCTGCTGGAGCACGGGCCCCTGTCCCGTACCCGGATCGGGAAGCTCACCGGGCTCTCCAAGCCGACCGCGTCGCAGCTGCTCGCGCGGCTGGAGGCGGCGGGGCTCGTCGTCGCGACCGGGACCACCGAGGGGCGGCCGGGGCCCAACGCCCAGCTGTACGCGGTCAACGCGCGCGCCGCGCACGTCGCCGGGCTCGATGTGACGCCCGAGCGGATCCGGGCCGCCGTCGCGGACGTCGCCGGGGACGTGGTCGGGGAGTTCGAGGTACGCGCCCCGGGGCGGCGGGCCGCCGAGTCCGTGGTGCGGCAGGTCACCGACGCGCTGGACGGGGCCGCGAAGGCCGCCGACCTCGTCCGGGGCGATCTGCACCGCGTCGTCATCGGCACCCCCGGCGCCTTCGACCCCGGCACCGGGCGGCTGCGGTACGCCTCCCATCTGCCCGGCTGGCACTCCCCCGCCCTCCTCGACGAGCTCGCGGCCGCGCTGCCGATGCCCGTCGAGTACGAGAACGACGTCAACCTCGCGGCCATCGCCGAGCAGCGGCTCGGCGCCGCGCGCGGCCACGACGACTTCGTGCTGCTGTGGAACGAGGGCGGGCTCGGCGCCGCGCTCGTCATCGGCGGGCGGCTGCACCGCGGGTTCACCGGCGGCGCCGGCGAGGTCGGCTTCCTGCCGGTGCCGGGCGTCCCGCTCGTACGCCAGGTCACCAAGGCGAACGCGGGCGGCTTCCAGGAGCTGGCGGGCGGGCAGGTACTGCCCCGGCTGGCACGGGAGTTCGGCGTCCCGGACATCCCCGGCGGCTCGCCCGTCGAGGTCGCCACCGCCCTGGTCACCCGCGCGGCCGAAGTCGCGGCTAGGGAAGCCACGGCGGCCGGAGCCACGGAGGGCCCGGCGGGCGAGGGCTCCGACGGCCCCTACCGCCGTCTCCTCGAAACCTTCGCCACCGGGCTGGCCACCGGTCTCGCCTCCATGGTCGCCGTGCTCGACCCCGAGCTCGTCGTGCTGTCCGGCGCGCTGATCTCCGCCGGTGGCGAGCCGCTGCGCGCGCTCGTGCAGCACGAGCTGGGCGAGCTCGCCGCCTCCCGGCCCCGGCTCGTCATCGGCGAGGTGCGCCACCAGCCCGTGCTGCGCGGCGCGTTGGAGAGCGCCCTCGCCGCCACCCGCGACGAGGTCTTCGACACCTCCCGCTAGTCGGCGCGCCTGACACCCACTCGTCCCGTACAACCACCCCGACCCAGACACCCCCTGCCCCGGGAGACTTCGCCATGTCCGGAAACCGCGCAAACCGCCGGAAGTCAGCCGTCGTGCTCGCCGCGACCGCCTCCATCGCCCTGTTCGCCTCCGCCTGTACGGGCCAGAGCGCCTCCTCCGCCGAGGACGACGCCTCCAAGGAGACGACAATCACCTTCTGGCACGGGTGGAGCGCCCCCGAGGAGGTCAAGGCGATCCAGGCCGATGTGGACGCCTTCCAGAAGGCGCACCCCAACATCCATGTGAAGGTCGTCGGCGACATCAACGACGACAAGATCAACCAGGCGCTGCGCGCGGGCGGTTCGAACGCGCCGGACGTGGTCTCCTCCTTCACCACCAACAACGTCGGCAAGTTCTGCTCGTCGAAGGCCTTCGTCGACCTCGCCCCCTTCCTGAAGAAGGACGGGATCGACCCGGCGAAGACCTTCCCGAAGGCGATGAACGAGTACACGCAGTTCGAGGGCGCGCGCTGCACGCTCCCGCTGCTCGGCGACGCGTACGCGCTCTACTACAACAAGGACGCCTTCAAGGCCGCCGGGATCGCGAACCCGCCCAAGACATGGAGCGAGTTCGCCGCCGACGCCAAGAAGCTGACCAAGGCGAAGGGCGACTCGTACGAGCAGCTCGGGTTCATGCCGGACTACCACGGCTACGAGTCGACCACCGAGCACTACATCGCGCAGTGGTCGCCCACGTACTTCGACTCCAGCGGCAAGTCGAACATCGCCAAGGACCCGGCCTTCGCCAAGGGGCTCGCCTTCCAGAAGCAGCTGGTGGACGACCTCGGCGGGTTCCGGAAGCTGGAGAAGTTCCGGTCGGGCTTCGGTGACGAGTTCGGCGCCAAACACCCCTTCCACCTGGGCCAGGTGGCCATGCAGCTGGACGGCGAGTGGCGGCTGGGGATGGCCGAGGACACCAAGCCGAAGTTCGAGATCGGGGTGGCCCCGCTGCCCGTGCCGGACGACCAGCTCGCGACGTACGGCAAGGGGTACATCACCGGCACCATCGCCGGGATCGCGGCCACCTCCACCAAGAAGAACGCGGCCTGGGAGCTGGTCAAGTTCATGACCACCAACACCGACGCGGTGGTGGACTTCGCCAACGCCATCCACAACGTGCCCTCCACCCTCGACGCGCTGAAGTCGCCGAAGCTGACGTACGACCCGCGCTTCAAGACGTTCCTGGACATCGCGCAGAACCCGAACTCGACGACCACCCCGGCCTCCGTCAACGGCGGCCAGTACCTGGTGTCCATCCAGAACCTCGGCTACGACGTCGAGAAGGGCAAGCAGGGCGACATCCAGGCCGGTCTGGAGAAGACCGCCAAGGAGATCGACACCGCGATCGACCAGGCCAAGTAGGCCCGGGCCGAGCCGAGAAGCGTCGCGGAGCACCCATGACCACGTACACACTGCGCGCCAAGCGCCGCCGGGCGGCGCTGCGGACCGCCGCCTTCATGTCCCCGTGGCTGATCGGTTTCGGCGTCTTCTTCGCCTACCCGCTGATCTCCACGGTCTACTTCTCCTTCACGCACTACGACGGGTTCTCGGACCCCACCTTCAACGGGCTCAAGAACTGGTCGTACGTCTTCCACGACTACCCGCTCTTCTGGCCCGCGCTGCGCAACACGCTGTGGCTGGTGGTGGTCATGGTGGCCTGCCGGGTCGCCTTCGGACTCGGCGTCGGGCTGCTCATCACCAAGATCAAGACGGGCACCGGGGTCTTCCGGACCCTCTTCTACCTGCCCTATCTGGCGCCGCCCGTCGCTTCCACGCTCGCCTTCGTCTTCCTGCTCAACCCCGGTACGGGACCGGTCAACTCGGTTCTGGCCGACCTCGGGATACCGGCGCCGGACTGGTTCACCGACCCCACCTGGTCCAAGCCCGCGCTGACCATGCTCGCGGTGTGGGGCGTCGGGGACCTGATGGTGATCTTCATGGCCGCGCTGCTCGACGTACCGAAGGAGCAGTACGAGGCGGCCGAGCTGGACGGGGCCTCGTCCTGGCAGCGGTTCCGGTTCGTGACGCTGCCGAACATCTCGCCCATCGTGATGTTCGCGGTGGTCACCGGGATCATCCAGACCATGCAGTACTACACCCAGCCGCTGGTGGCCGGGAAGGTCGCCTCGGGGCACATCGGCAACTCCGGGCAGCAGTTCGAGCCGGGCTACCCGGACAAGTCCACCCTGACCCTGCCGCAGCTGGTGTACAACCTCGGCTTCCAGCGCTTCGACTACGGCTCCGCCTGTGTGGTCGCCCTGGTCCTCTTCGCCCTCTCCATGGCCTTCACCGCACTGCTGATGCGGCGCCGTGGCGGACTCGTCCAGGCAGGTGACTGAGCCGATGACCGACCTGACGTACCCGCTCGACGCCCCGGTGGCGACCCCGGCGGCCCGCGTGGCGCGCCGCAAGGCGCTCCTGCACTGGATCGGCGTGCACGCCCTCGGCGTCGCGGCGGCGCTCTTCTTCGTGCTGCCGTTCGTGTTCATCGTGCTGACCTCGCTGATGGACGACCAGCAGACGCTCACCCGCGACCTGGTCCCCGACCACTGGCAGTGGTCCAACTACAAGAAGGTGTTCGACACCCCCGGCTTCCTCACCTGGTGGCGCAACACCCTCGTCTACGCCGGCCTCGGCACCGTCCTGACCGTGGTCTCCTCGGTCCCGGTCGCCTACGCGCTCGCCAAGTTCCGCTTCCGCGGCCGCAATCTGTCGATGATGCTGGTCATCTCGATGATGATGCTGCCGCCGCAGGTGATCATCATCCCGATGTACCTGTTCTGGGCGAAGCAGCTGGACCTGTCCGGCACGCTCTGGCCGCTGATCGTCCCAATGGCGTTCGGCGACGCGTTCTCCATCTTCCTGCTGCGGCAGTTCCTGATGACCATCCCCGACGAGTACCTGGACGCGGCGAAGGTCGACGGCTGCGGGGAGCTGCGGACCCTGCTGCGGATCGTGCTGCCGATGGCCAGGCCGGGAATCGCCGCGGTCGCGCTCTTCCAGTTCTTCTACGCCTGGAACGACTACTTCGGGCCGCAGATCTACGCGTCGGAGAACCCGGGCGCCTGGACGCTCTCGTACGGCCTGGAGTCCTTCAAGGGCGCGCACCACACCGACTGGAACCTGACCATGGCCGCGACCGTTCTGGTCATGGCCCCCGTGATCCTCGTGTTCTTCTTCGCGCAGAAGGCGTTCGTCGAGGGTGTCACGCTCACCGGAGTGAAGGGTTAACCCTGTATGAAGCTCACCGTGGTCGGCGGAGGTTCGACCTACACCCCCGAACTCATCGACGGATTCGCCCGGCTGCGGGACACCCTGCCCATCGAGGAGCTGGTCCTGGTCGACCCGGCGGCCGACCGCCTGGAGCTGGTCGGCGGGCTCGCCCGGCGCATCTTCGCCAAGCAGGGCCACCCGGGGCTGATCACCACCACCGGCGACCTGGACGCGGGCGTCGAGGGCGCCGACGCGGTGCTGCTCCAGCTGCGCGTCGGCGGCCAGGCGGCCCGCGAGCGGGACGAGACATGGCCGCTGGAGTGCGGCTGCGTGGGCCAGGAGACGACGGGCGCGGGCGGCCTCGCCAAGGCGCTGCGGACGGTTCCGGTGGTCCTGGACATCGCGGAGCGGGTGCGGCGCGCCAACCCGGACGCCTGGATCATCGACTTCACCAACCCGGTGGGCATCGTCACGCGCGCGTTGCTGCAGGCGGGCCACAAGGCGGTCGGGCTCTGCAATGTCGCCATCGGCTTCCAGCGCAGGTTCGCGCGGCTGCTCGGCGTCGCACCCGGCGAGGTGCACCTGGACCACGTGGGCCTCAACCACCTCACCTGGGAGCTCGGGGTGCGCCTGGGCGGCCCCGGCGGGGAGAACGTGCTGCCGAAGCTGCTCGCCGAGCACGGGGACGCGGTGGCGGACGACCTGCACCTGCCCCGGCAGGTCCTCGACCGGCTCGGCGTCGTCCCTTCGTACTATCTGCGCTACTACTACGCGCACGACGAGGTCGTACGGGAGCTGGGCACCAAGCCGTCCCGCGCGGCGGAAGTCGCCGAGATGGAGCGACGGTTGCTGACGATGTACGGGGACCCGGCGCTGGACGAGAAGCCGGAGCTGCTCGCCAAGCGGGGCGGCGCCTTCTACTCGGAGGCGGCCGTGGACCTGGCCGCCTCGCTGCTCGGCGACGGGGGCAGCCCGGTGCAGGTCGTCAACACGTACAACAACGGCACCCTGCCCTTCCTCGCCGACGA
Organism: Streptomyces sp. NPDC023838; assembly: GCF_040639555.1. Classification (NCBI taxonomy): domain Bacteria; kingdom Bacillati; phylum Actinomycetota; class Actinomycetes; order Kitasatosporales; family Streptomycetaceae; genus Streptomyces; species Streptomyces sp. NPDC023838. The sequence continues at coordinate 102,433 of NZ_JBFAAD010000025.1, read as the reverse complement.
CGCGGTGATCGAGGTGCAGGCGCGGGTGGACGCCGGCGGCCCGGTGCCACTGGCCGTGCCCGAGCTGGACCCGCTGTACGCGGGGCTGATCGCGCACGTCACCGCGTACGAGGACCTGGCCCTGGAGGCCGCGCTGCGCGGCGGGCGCGACCGGGTGTTCCGGGCGCTGCTCGCGCATCCGCTGGTCGGCCAGTACGCGTACGCCGAGGGCCTCACCGACCGGCTGCTCGCGAACAACCGGGAGCACCTCGCGTGGGCATGAGCGTGCTGGCGATCGACGCCGGCAACAGCAAGACCGACGTCGCCCTGATCGGCCCGGACGGCACGGTCCTGGGCACCGCCCGGGGCGGCGGCTTCCGGCCGCCCGCCGTTGGCGTCGAGCCCGCGGTGGACGCGCTGGCGGACGCGGTGGCGCGGGCCTGGGCGGCGGCGGGGAACAGTGGGCCGGTGGCGGTCGACCACGTCTCGGCGTGTCTGGCCAACGCCGATCTGCCCGTCGAGGAGCGCCAGTTGGCCGGGGCGCTGGCGGCCCGGGGCTGGGGCGGCACGGTCCAGGTGTACAACGACACCTTCGCGATCCTGCGGGCCGGGTTGCCCGTCGGCGCCGAGCCGCGCGGGGTGGCGGTGGTGTGCGGGGCGGGGATCAACTGCGTCGGGATGACTCCGGACGGCCGCACCGCCCGCTTCCCGGCGCTCGGCAAGATCTCCGGGGACTGGGGCGGGGGCGGCGGACTCGCCGAGGAGGCCCTGTGGTTCGCCGCGCGGGCCGAGGACGGGCGGGGCGGGCCGACGGCGCTGGCGCGGGCGCTGCCGGAGCACTTCGGACTGCCGTCCATGTACGCGCTGATCGAGGCGCTCCACCTGGAGCGCGTGGCGCCCGCCCGCCGCCACGAGCTGGCGCCGGTGCTCTTCGCGGTGGCGGCGGAGGGGGACCCGGTGGCCCGGGCGCTGGTGGACCGCCAGGCCGAGGAGATCGTGGCGCTGGCCGTGGTCGCCCTGGAGCGCCTGGACCTGCTGGAGGAGCAGACGCCGGTGCTGCTCGGCGGCAGCGTGCTGGCCGCCCGCCACCCGCAACTGGACGGCCGCGTCCGGGCGTTGCTGGCGGACCGGGCACCCAAGGCGGTCCCGCTGGTGGTGGCGGCCTCGCCGGTGCTGGGGGCGGGTCTGCTCGGGCTCGACGCGGTGGGGGCATCGGCGGAGGTGTTCGAAAGGCTGCGCGGGCAGTACGCGTAGGGGCTTTCCGGCGGGCGCGGGGGGCGGTGCGCGCGTAGGTGCGGGGGTGGTGCGCGCGTAGGCACCGGGGGGGTGCGCGCGTAGGCACAGGGGGTGGTGCGCGTAGACGGGGCGGGCGCCGTCGTATCCGTTCGCGCCAGGTGGAACCGATCCGTTCCCAGGGACGTATACATGGTGGGGAGGCAGCGGGGGCAGGGGCGGAGCAAGCGGGTAACAAGATCAGGTCAACCCTTGTGTGGTGGCTGGTCCCTGCGTCCATACTGCTGGCCAGGGCACTCGGTGACCCAGGGGGAGGTCAAGTGGCACACCCGCCGAGCACACGCGCACCGCGGCCGCCGGTGACGGCACCGGCACCACCGGCTCCGGCACACCCGGCTGAGGCACACCCGCCCGCCCCCGCACCGCGCCGGGGCGGCTGGGCCGAGGCCCGGGAGCGGCTGCGCGCCGCCGCGACGACCGAGCCGGGACGGCTGTGGATCATCGGCACCGTGGTCGCGCTGCTCGTCGTGGCGTTCGGCGCGGTGACCGCCTGGGAGGTCTCCGACCGGGCGGCCGCCGCCGACGACGTGGTGAGCCGCAGCCAGCCGCTGAGCGCCGACGCTGCCTCCATCTACCGCTCGCTCGCGGACGCGGACACCGCCGCCGCGAGCGGCTTCCTCGCGGGCGCGCAGGAGCCCCGCGATGTGCGGCTGCGGTACGAGTCGGACATCGCGACCGCCTCCCGCCTGCTGGTGAAGGCCGCCGCCAACACGACGGGCGCCTCCGACTCGGGCCGCTCGATAGCCGCGCTCAACGAGCAACTGCCGGTCTACAACGGCCTGATCGAGCAGGCCCGCGCCAACAACCGGCAGGGCTTCCCGGTCGGCGGCGCCTATCTGCGGTACGCGAACGAGCAGATGACCAGCCGGCTGCTGCCCGCCGCCCAGAAGCTCTACGAGGCCGAGACCGGCCGGCTCTACGACGACTACGACCAGGCGGAGACCTGGCCGTACGCGGCGCTCGCGGTCGGCCTCGTCGCCCTGGGCGGGCTGTACTGGGCCCAGCGGCGCCACTACCGGCGCACCAACCGGGTCTTCAACCACGGGCTGGTCGCGGCCGGCGCGGCCTCGGTGGTCATCCTGCTGTGGCTGGTCGCCGGGCACGCGGTGGCCGCCGCCGACCTGTCGACCTCGCGCTCGCACGGGCAGGAGTCGCTGAAGGTGCTCAACGACGCCCGCATCAGCTCGCTCCAGGCCCGCGCCAACGAGAACCTGACACTGGTGGCGCGCGGCGCGGTCCTGACCAAGGACGGCAAGGACGACAAGTACGACGCGGACTACAAGGCGGAGATGAAGGACCTGGTGGCCAAGATCGACTCGGCCGGCAAGCTCGCCGACGACAGCTCGGGGCGTACGCCGGTCGAGGACGCGCGGCGAAGCGTCACCGAGTGGCAGCAGCGGCACGCCACGGCGCGCGCGACCGACATCCACGGCGACTACGACGACGCCCTCCGGCAGGTCATCGGCGCGTCCGGCTCCACCGGCCAGTCCTTCGACGGGGTCGACGCGGCCCTGGAGAAGGCGATCGGCCACGAGCAGCGCGAGTTCACCCGGGCCGCCTCCGACGGCAAGGGCGCGCTGACCGGGCTTCCGCTGGGCGCCGCGGTGCTCGCGGTGCTCGGCGCGGCGGCCGCCGGCGTCGGCGTCAGCCGCAGGCTCGCGGAGTACAGGTGAGCACCGTGGGGTACTGGGGAACGGCCCGAGGGGCACAGCGGTCCCGGGAGGAGGCGCGATGAACAGGAACGGCAGGCTCCGCGGCTGGGGCGGCGTCGGTGGGATGGCGCTGGCCTGTGTGGCCGCCGCTTCCCTGCTCGTTCCGGTGTCGCGGCACGGAGCGGGCGAGGACGGCGGGCGGGTCGGCGGGTCCGGGGTCGCGCAGGGCGTCCAGGCGAAGGCCGACACCTGCAAGGACCCGGAGGCCAGCCTGCCGCCGTCGAGCGGCGACGGGCCGAGCATCCAGAAGATCAAGGACAAGGGCAAGCTGGTCGCGGGCGTCGACCAGAACAGCTTCCGCTGGGGATACCGCAACCCGGCGACGGGCAAGCTCGAAGGGTTCGACATCGAGCTGGTGCGGGCGATCGCCAAGAACATCCTGGGCGACCCGGACGCGGTCATCTACCGCGCCATCCCCACCAGTCAGCGCATCCCGGCCCTGGAGAAGGACCAGGTCGACGTCGTCGTACGGACGATGACCATCACCTGCAAGCGGATCAGCCAGGTCGCCTTCTCCTCGGCGTACTTCACGGTCGGGCAGCAGGTGCTGGCGCCCAAGGAGTCGACGATCACGGGCTTCAACTCCACGCTGAAGGGCAAGCGGGTCTGCGTGGCGGCCGGCTCGACCGCGTACGACGCCCTGGAGAAGGAGTCGTACGGCGCCGTCTACAAGGACCTGACCGTGCCCAACCAGCTGGACTGCCTGGTGCGCCTCCAGCTCGGCCTGGCCGACGCGGTGGTCACGGACAGCGCGCTCGCCGCGAGCCAGGCGGCGCAGGACCCGACGGTCCGGCTCAAGGGCGTCCCGCTGACTCCCGAGTACTACGGAGTGGCCACCAAGCTCGGCAACGACGACCTGGTCCGGCGGATCAACCAGGTCCTGGTGGACTACCGCAGCGGCGGCGCCGACAGCCCGTGGATGAAGGCCTACCGCGACTGGCTCGCCCGCGACCTGCCCGGGATATCCGGCCCGCCCGAGCCCAAGTACCGTTCATAGCACCCGGCTTGACCCCGGTTTCGTACGACCGCAGAGAACGCAGAGCAGAGAGGTGATCGATGGGCGCGGGATCCTTCCCCGGCTCCTCCTCGGGGAGGCCCGTCCGGCCGGTGCTCGACCGGGACGAGGTGGACCGTGCGCTGACCCGGCTCGACGCCGAGCACGAGGCGATCGAGACCTCACTGCTCGCGCTCCAGGACCACGCGGGAAGGCGCCTCCTGGAGGGCGCCGAGCTGACCGGGGTCACCCGGGAGCGCTGGGCGGTGGCCGAGCAGTCGATCACCTTGCTGTGGGCGCACTTCGACGCGTACAAGGCGGCCCTGGACGGCGCGCGTGAGCTGCGCGAGCGGCGCCGCTGGCCCTCGCGCGAGGACCTGGTGGAGCTGACCGAGCGGCTGCGCGGCGAGTCCGTGACGGTCGCCGGTTCGGCCGCCCAAGCCGCCACGCTGACGGGACCCGCCCGGCTGACCGAGCGGTTCACGCTGGAGCAGCTGGTGAACCGGATGAACGAGCTGTACGCGCGCTCGCTCGACCTGGTCGTGGCGGCCGACGCGGTGTGGTCGGCGCTGCCCGCCCGGATAGACCTCCTGGCGGCCGAGCTGCACCGCACCCGGGGCCTGGCCCACTCGGTGGGCGTGCGCCCCGGGGAGCATCCGGCGGGCGACGACCTGGAGTCGATCACCGAGGAGCTGGCTTCGCTGCGCGCCCAGGTGGTGTCGGACCCGCTGGCGTTCTGGCTGCCCGCGCCGGGCAGCTCCGCGCCCGGCGGCGGCCGTCCGGACACCGAGCGCTACGACCGGGCGGCCCGCGCCCTGGAGGACGTACGCCGGGAGATCGACGCGGTGCTGACGGTGCGTCAGGATGCGGAGATGCGGCTGCTCCGGCTGCGGGACGTGCTCTCGCGCGCGGACCGCACACTCACCGAGGCGCGGGCGGCGCGCGGCGAGGTGCTCGCGAAGATCGCCGCGTCCGAGGTGCCCGCGGTGAGCGGCCCGCCGACCGCGCTCCAGGAGCGCCTGGTGGCCGCCGCCGAGTACCGCAGACACGCCCAGTGGCACCGGCTCTCGCCGCTCCTGGAGTCCCTGGAGCGGGAGGCCGAGGACGAACTGCTGCGCGCCCGCGAGTCGTTGACGGCCGTCACCGCGCCGCTGGCGGTCCGCGCGGAGCTGCGCGGCAGGCTGGACGCGTACAAGGCGAAGGTCGCGCGGCACGGCATGGCCGAGGACCCGCTGCTCATCGAACGGTACGACGCGGCGCGCCGGATGCTGTGGTCCGCGCCCTGCGATCTGCGGGTCGCCGAGGAGGCGGTGCTGCGGTATCAGCGGGCGGCGGCGGAGATGCTGGTTCCCCGGCAGCCCGGGCCCGTTGACCAGAGGGGGGAATCGTGAGCGACCAGAAGAAGTGCCAGCGCCCCGGCTGCGAGGGCTCCTACGAGGACATGGGCGGCGGCGAGCTGTACTGCGACACGTGCGGGCTCGCGCCCGTCGTGTCCGTGAACGGATCGCTCTCCTCGCCCGCGACGGGGATCACCGGCGGCGGCCGCAAGGACAGCGGCTCCTCGTCGGCGCGGTCCGCGCGCTCCTCGACCTCGTCCCGTTCCTCGCGCTCCTCCACGTCCCGCCGATCGGTGTCGGGGCGCCTCTCCCGCTCCCTGACGGGGGCGGGCAGCGCGCGGTCGGTGTCGGTGCGCAGCTCGGGCTCGGCGGCCGGCACCTCCGGGCGCAGCAGACTCGGGGCCGGGCTCGTCACCGTGCCGGGAGTGCCCCGCCCCAACCCGGCCACGGCCGTGATGGAGCACCCGGAGGTCCCCGAGCGGAAGCGTTTCTGCTCGCGTTCGGACTGCGGGGCGCCGGTGGGCCGCTCGCGCGGGGAGCGGGCCGGGCGCACCGAGGGCTTCTGCACCAAGTGCGGCCATCCGTACTCGTTCGTACCCAAGCTGCACCAGGGCGACATCGTCCACGGCCAGTACGAGGTGGTGGGCTGTCTGGCCCATGGCGGCCTGGGCTGGGTCTACCTCGCCGTGGACCGCGCGGTCTCGGACCGCTGGGTGGTCCTCAAGGGCCTGCTCGACACCGGTGACCAGGACGCGATGGCGGCCGCGATCTCCGAGCGCCGCTTCCTGGCCGAGATCGAGCACTCCAACATCGTGCGCATCTACAACTTCGTGGAACACCTCGACCAGCGCACCGGCTCCATGGACGGCTACATCGTCATGGAGTACGTGGGCGGCAAGTCGCTCAAGGAGATCGCCAACGAGCGGCGCGGCCCGGACGGCAAGCGCGACCCGCTCCCGGTCGAGCAGGCGTGCGCGTACGGGATCGAGGCCCTGGAGGCGCTGGGCCATCTGCACAGCCGCAACCTGCTCTACTGCGACTTCAAGGTCGACAACGCGATCCAGACCGAGGACCAGCTCAAGCTGATCGACATGGGCGCGGTGCGCCGGATGGACGACGACGAGTCGGCCATCTACGGGACGGTCGGCTACCAGGCGCCCGAGGTCGCCGAGGCGGGCCCCTCGGTCGCCTCCGACCTGTACACGGTCGCGCGCACGCTGGCCGTGCTCACCTTCGACTTCCAGGGCTATACGAACGTCTTCGCGGACAGCCTGCCCGACCCGGACAACATCGAGGTCTTCCGGACGTACGAGTCGTTCTACCGGCTGCTCGTCCGGGCCACCGACCCCGACCCGGCGCGCCGGTTCGCCTCCGCGCAGGAGATGGCCGAGCAGCTGACGGGGGTGCTGCGGGAGGTCGTGGCGCTCCAGACCGGCCGCCCGCGCCCGGCCCTGTCGACCCTGTTCGGCACCGAACTGCGCGTCACGGACACGTCGTTGTTCGCGGAGCTGACCGGAGACGTCTCGGCGCTCGGGGCGCGGACGGTCCCCGAGAGCTGGTGGGCGCGCAGGCGCGGGGCGGCGAACGGCTCCCCGGCGCCGGACGCGGGCGCGAGCAGCGCGCTGGTGTACACGGGCGCGGGCGCCGTGCCCGTCGCCGTGGCGGGGCCGACCGTCACCGCCGCGCCGCACCCGGCCCCCGGCACCGGCGCCGCCGTCCCCGGCACCCCGACCGCGACCACCGTCGTCCCCGCTCCCCGCGCCGGCGGCGCCCCGGGCGCGTACGGCCGGGGAGCGGACGGCGACGGCTATCTGCTCCCGCTCGACGCGCCCGCCACGGCGCTCGCGCTGCCGGTGCCGCACGTCGACCCGGGCGACCCCAACGCCGGGTTCCTGGCGGGCCTGATGGCCGCCGCGCCCGCCGAGCTGATCGCCGCGCTGCGCACCGCACCCGCCAACTCCGTGGAGAAGCGGCTGCGCGAGCTGCGGGCCCGGCTCGACCTCGGCGAACTGGTCTCGGCGGCCCGGGGCCTGGAGTCCCTGGAGACCGACCACCCCGACGACTGGCGGGTCGTCTGGTACCGGGGGGTCGCCTCGCTGGTCTCCGGCGACCACGAGAACGCCGCGCTCTCCTTCGACGCCGTCTACGACGCGTTCCCGGGCGAGCCGACGCCCAAGCTGGCACTCGGCGTGTGCGCGGAGGTCCTGGGACAGCTGGACAACGCCGCCGAGTACTACCGGCTGGTGTGGACGACCGACCCCAGTTACGTCAGCGCCGCGTTCGGCCTGGCCCGGGTGCAGCTGGCGGCGGGCGACCGCACGGCGGCCGTGCGGACCCTGGAGTCGGTGCCGGAGGCCTCGATCCACTACACGGCGGCGCGGGTCGCGGCCGTACGGGCGAGGCTGCGGCGGCGCGCTCCGGGCGACGCGCTCCTGGACGACCTGCGGGCGGCCGCGGGCCAGGTGGACGCGCTGCGGCAGCAGGGCCTGGACGCGGTGCGCCGGGAGCGGCTGGCCACCGAGGTCCTCGGCACCGCGCTCGACTGGGTACTCTCCGGGAGCCGGGGCGGTGGATCCGGCGAGGCCATACTGCTGGGCAGCGGGCTGGACGAACGGGGGCTGCGGTTCGGCCTGGAGCGTTCGTACCGGATGCTCGCCCGGCTCGCCGGCACCGGCGAGGAGCGGATCGAACTGGTGGAGCGGGCCAACCGCTTCCGCCCCCGGACGTGGGTGTGAATTGATGGCGCAGATGCACCAGCCGGCAGCCGGGTCGACGTGCCCCGGCTGCGCGGAGCCGCTGGAGTCGGGCGACCTGTACTGCGGGGCCTGCGGATACGACCTCTCGGCCGTGCCCGAGCCGCCGGTGGACACCCCGACGGTCGTCATGGGCAGTCCCGTGGCGGGCGAGGCGTGGCCCGCCGCCCGCGGCGCCGATGGCTCCGGCGCGGCGGTGCACCTGCCCACCGATCTGCCCGGCACCGACTCGGGCGGCACCCCGCTGCCCTCGCACGTACGGTTCGACGGACCCGGCGCCGACCCCGACCCCGAGCCCGAGGAGTACCCCTTGCCGGCACCCGACCCGCGCGCGGCCGGCGCCGCCGAAGAGCAGGCCACCCATGTCAGTACGCCCGTGAAGGTGTGCGTGGCCTGCCGGGCCGGGCGGGTCGACGAGGACGGGTACTGCGAGAACTGCGGGCACGCCCAGCCGCGCGAGCGCGACCACATGGAGCAGGAGCTCGGCCCGGTGGCGGCGGTCAGCGACCGGGGTCTGCGCCACCACCGCAACGAGGACGCGTTCGCCGTGTCCACCACCGCGCTGCCCGACGGCTCGCCCGCGGTGGTGGCGATCGTCTGCGACGGCGTCTCCTCCGCGACCCGCCCCGACGACGCCTCGGCGGCGGCCGCGGCCCGCGCCAACGAGTCGCTGCTCCAGGCGCTGCCCCAGGGCACGCACCCCCAGCAGGCGATGCACGAGGCGATCGTGGCCGCCGCCGAGGCGGTCAACTCCCTTGCCGCCGAGCCCGGCACGGCCATGGAGCACGACCCGCACCGCCACCAGAACGCACCGGCCTGCACCCTGGTCGGCGCGATCGCGGCGGGCGGTCTGCTGGTGGTCGGCTGGGTCGGCGACAGCCGGGCGTACTGGGTGCCCGACGACCGTACGACGCCGCCCGCCCGGCTCACCGAGGACGACTCGTGGGCCGCGCAGATGGTGGCGGCGGGCCTGATGAGCGAGGCCGACGCGTACGCGGACGAGCGGGCGCACGCCATCACGGGCTGGCTGGGCGCCGACGCGTACGAACTGGACCCGCACACCGCCTCGTTCAAGCCGGACCGCTCCGGTGTCGTCGTGGTCTGCACGGACGGGCTGTGGAACTACGCGGAGGGCGCCGAGGAGATGGCCGGGGCCGTGCCCGCGGACGCGGCCGAACGGCCGCTGCACAGCGCCCAGGTGCTGGTCGGCCACGCCCTGGACGGCGGGGGCCACGACAACGTAACAGTGGCGGTCGTGCCGTTCGCGGTCCCGCTGCCCGGGGCAGGATCCGCCTACAACTAGGCGTTGGTACCGGATTCCACCACATTCTTGTCTCTTCAGGCCCAGAAGCCTCAAGGAGCCTTTCAGATGGCCAACTTCTCCAAGTCCAACGCGCCGCAGTTCTCCGTCGAGGTCTACCAGAACGAGTACCTGCCGGAGGGCGGCCGCGAGGTCAACGCGATCGTCACGGTGACGTCGACGGGCGGCGGGACGGTCGGTGGGGCGGTGCTGGCCGGAGCCGGGCTGACGCCCTCGTCCCTGCCGGGGCAGCCGCCGAGCGCCGCCGTGGTGATCATGGTCGACTGTTCGGGGTCGATGGACTACCCGCCGACGAAGATGCGCAACGCGCGCGACGCCACCGCGGCCGCGATCGACACCCTGCGCGACGGCGTGACCTTCGCGGTGGTCGCGGGCACCCACCAGGCCAAGGAGGTCTACCCCGGCGACGGGCGTCTGGCCACCGCCGACGCGCAGACCCGCGCCCAGGCCAAGGAGGCGCTGCGCAAGCTGAGCGCGGGCGGCGGCACCGCCATCGGCACCTGGCTGCGGCTGACCGACCGGCTGCTGAGCTCGGCCGACGTACCGATCCGGCACGGCATCCTGCTCACCGACGGCCGCAACGAGCACGAGTCGCCGGCCGACCTGTTGGCCGCGCTCGACGCCTGCGCCGGCCGCTTCACCTGCGACGCGCGCGGGGTCGGCACCGACTGGGAGGTCAAGGAGGTCACCCAGATCGCCTCCGCGCTGCTCGGCACCGCCGACATCGTGGCCGACCCCTCGGGCCTGGCCGACGACTTCACGCGGATGATGGAGAACGCGATGGGCAAGGAGGTCGCGGACGTCGCGCTGCGGCTGTGGACCCCGGTCGGCGTGGAGATCAAGTTCGTGAAGCAGGTCGCGCCCACCGTCGAGGAGCTGACGGGCCGCCGGACCGAGGCGGGGCCGCGCGCCGGGGACTACCCGACGGGCTCGTGGGGCGACGAGTCGCGCGACTACCACGTCTGCGTCCAGGTCCCGGAGGCCGGAATCGGCCAGGAGATGCTCGCCGCCCGGGTCTCGCTGATCCTGCCCGACCCGGCGGGCGGCACCCCGCAGACGCTGTCGCAGGGGCTGGTCCGCGCGGTGTGGACCGAGGACATGGCCGCCTCCACGGCGATCAACCCCCAGGTCGCCCACTACACGGGTCAGGCTGAACTGGCGCAAGTCATCCAACAGGGCCTCGATGCCCGCAAGTCGGGCGATATCGACGGCGCCACCGCCAAGCTCGGCCGGGCCGTCCAGCTCGCCGCGGCCTCCGGGAACGCGGATACGGCGAAGCTGCTCGCGAAGGTGGTGGACGTCGTCGACGAGGCGACGGGTACTGTGCGACTGAAGGCGAAGGTCGCGGAGGCGGACGAGATGACTCTCGAAACCCGCTCCACCAAGACCGTACGCGTGAAGAAGTAGCCCGAGAAATGCCCAGCAGCAACGCCGCACACAGCGGTACGCGGTAGCGAAACCACTTGAGTGCCTCGGCCCGAGGGGCCGGACGAGGAGAGGGGGAAGCGACTCCATGCCGACCTGCCCGAACGGACACCAGTCGGGTTCCGACGACTGGTGCGAGGTCTGCGGCCATCGCATGGGCGCCGTGCCGCCGCCTCCCCCGCCCCCGCCGGCCTTCCCCGGCCCGCCCCAGCAGGGCGGCTACGGCTACCCCGCTCCCGGGGCCCCCGCCGCCCCGGCGGAGCTCTGCCCGCAGTGCCGCACGCCCCGGGAGGGCAACACGCCCTTCTGCGAGGAGTGCCGCTGGAACTATCTGACCCAGACGGCGACCTCGTACACGCCGCTGGCGCCCAACCCGTCCCCCGGGCGGGGCGAGGGCCTCAATCTGCCGCCCGGGTTCCAGTCGCCGCCGCCCCCGCAGCAGCGCGACCCGTTCGAGTACCAGAGCTCGCGGCCCTCGCAGGTCAACCGGCCCGCCGAGCCGCTCACCGGCGACCCCTCGCAGCAGCAGGGCCCGCAGCAGGGCCCGCCGTCGTTCCGCCAGGGGCCGCCGCCGCCCCCGCCGAACGGCGACCCGTCCCAGCGCCAGGGCCCGCCGCCGCACTTCCAGCAGGGCCCGCCGCCCCCGCCGGTCTTCCAGCAGGCGGGGCCGCCCGCGCCCCCGGCGTTCCCGCGGCCGCCCGCCAGGGCCGAGAACGACGACTGGATGATCCAGCCGCCGTCCCAGCCGCAGGCGCCGCAGCAGACGCAGGCACCCCAGGCCCCGCAGCAGCCCCAGCCGCCCCAGCAGCAGTTCCCGGCCCCGCCGCAGCAGCCGCTCGGCTGGACGGTGACCATCGGGCCCGACCGGGACTACTTCATGGCGATGATGCAGCGCAGCGGCCCCGAGGCGGCCGGGCTCAACCTGCCCGCGTACTCGCCGGAGCAGCAGCGCCCGCTCACCGGCAACCAGCTCACCATCGGCCGCCGCCGCCACTCCACCGGCGAGGCGCCCGACATCGACCTGGCCGTGCCGCCGGAGGACCCGGGCGTCTCGCACCAGCACGCGGTCCTGGTCCAGCAGCCCGACGGCGGCTGGGCGGTGGTCGACCAGAACTCCACGAACGGCACCACCATCAACGGCGCCGAGGAGCCCATTCAGCCGTACGTTCCCGTCCCGCTCCAGGATGGGGATCGCGTGCACGTGGGGGCGTGGACGACGCTGACTGTGCGGCGGGGCTAGACGCTTTTCGGGACGACGTCCCGCAGGGGCCACCTTCGTGGCCCCCGCGGGTCGTCCAGCCATGCCCACTGGCCCTCGTCCGTGACCGTCACCCCGAACCGCTCACGCCGGGGCCGCCCCTCGCGCCGCCACAGCGCGTACGCCTCGTACGGGTCCAGGCTGTCGGCGGTGAGCGCGAGCAGGAAGCGGAAGAGTTCGTCCTCCAGGCTCGGGCGGGGCAGCTCCGCGGCGTACGGGGCGCCGGGCGCGGGCGCCACGCCCCGCAGCGGCACGAAGTAGGCCGGGGTGTGCAGGAAGTGCCCCTCCGCGTGCCCGGCGTCGCGGACCTCCAGCAGGATCAGCCCGGTCGCGAGCGGGGCCTCGATCAGCGCCCCCGGCGTGCACTGCGCCAGCCACCCCGTCGGCACCGACGGCAGGGTGCAGGTCGCGATGATCCGGTCGAAGGGCGCCCGGGACGGGCAGCCGCGCGCCCCGTCGCCGGTCACCACCGCCGGGTGGTAGCCCGCGGCCGCCAGATGCGTACGGGCCGACTCGGTGATCTCCGGCTCCAGGTCGACCGTGGTGACCAGCTCCTCGCCCAGCCGGTGGCTGAGCAGCGCCGCGTTGTAGCCGGTCCCGGCGCCGATCTCCAGGACCGCGTGCCCGTCCCGGACGTCCAGGGCCTCCAGCATCCGGGCCATCAGCGACGGCTGGCTGCTGGAGGAGAGCAGCTCCCCGTCGCGCACCCGGGTGGCCAGCGGCATGTCCGTGTACACCCCGTCCAGCCAGCGCGCCCGCCGGTCCGGGTCCGGGTCCTGGCCCCACAGCCGCTCGTAGCCGCCGGGGCGCCCCACGAAGTAGTACGGCACGAAGAGGTCGCGGGGCACCTCCTCGAAGGCGGCCCGCCAGGCGGGGTCGGCGAGCTCGCCCCCGGCCACGATCTCCGCGACGAGGGCCGCCCGCGCCGTGGCTGCCGGATCCCGGTGTGTGCCCATATGTCCACTGTGCTGCGCCCGGGGCCGGGAGGCGAGTGGTCCTACGTCCCCGGTCCTCGGCCGGCCCATCTGAGACCATGGACTCGTGCTGCATTTCCCGGGGACGACCCCCGGCCCCCCGGCCGAGTCCAGGGGGCCGGGCCGAATGACATTGCGAGGCATACACAGGTGAACGAGATTCCGCGCGGCACGCTTCAGGAGCAGACCTTCTACGAGCAGGTCGGCGGCGAGGAGACCTTCCGGCGCCTGGTCCACCGGTTCTACCAGGGCGTCGCCGAGGACCCGCTGCTGCGGCCGATGTACCCGGAGGGCGATCTCGGCCCGGCCGAGGAGCGGCTCGTCCTCTTCCTGATCCAGTACTGGGGCGGCCCGCGCACCTACAGCGACCACCGCGGCCACCCCCGGCTGCGGATGCGCCACGCGCCGTTCACCGTCGACCGGGCCGCGCACGACGCCTGGCTGGCCCATATGCGTACGGCCGTCGACGAGCTGGGGCTCTCCCAGGAGCACGAGACGACGCTCTGGAACTATCTGACGTACGCGGCCGCCTCGATGGTCAACACGGCGGAGTAGCCCGGAAGTTCGCATTCCGCCCGCCGCAAACCCGGAATGCGCGAATCCGTCATCGCATTCCGGTCACGATCGGGCAAGATCGCCCCGCAAGCGGTTTCCACCGGCCCGCGCCCTCTGAAAACATCCGGACAGACTTTCGGGGGCAGGGCAGGGGTCTGGGGGCCGTGTGGCGGGGTTCGTGTTTCTGCGGGTGCGCGCGCACCGACTGCTGCTCGCCGCCGCGCTGCTGGCCGTTCTGCTCACCACCTCGGTATTGGCGGCGCTGACCGCCTTCTCCGGCTCCATCGGGGACGCGGCCCTGCGCCACACCCTGGCCACCCGGTCGGCCGCGCCCGCCTCACTGATCGTCAAGGCGACCGTCCCCGAGGCGAAGCGGCAGGACGCCGACGCCGCCGTACGAGCCGGCGCGAGCCGCACCTTCAACGGACTCCCGGTCACCACAAGGACGTTGACCCAGTCCGGGCCGTACGCGCTGCCCCGCACCCTCCAGTCGCCGGACGCCCGCAAGGGCACCGACCCCGACCTCACGCTCTTCGCCGCCGTCGACCGCACCCGCGTCCGGCTGACCGGCGGCAGCTGGCCCGCTCCGCCGGGCACCGGCCACGAGATCCAGGCCGCGCTCCCCGAGAACGCCGCCGCCCAGCTGGGCCTGCGCCGCTGGCCCGTCCCGCTGACCCTCGCCGACCGGCTCGGCGGACCGCCCGTGCAGGTCCGCGTCACCGGCGTCTACCGGCCCGTCGACGCCACCGACGCGTACTGGCAGCTGGACGACCTCGGCGGCCGGGGCTCGCGCCGGGTCAACTTCACCACGTACGGGCCGCTGCTCACCGACCCCACGGCGCTCACCGGCGGGCGGCTGAGCGCGGGCCGGACGTCCTGGCTGGCCTCCGCCGACTTCTCCACCCTGACCACCCGCCGGATCGGCGCCCTGCGCACGGCGGCGAGGAGCGGCCCCAAGTCCCTGGTGGAGGGCGGGGTGTTCGCGGGCGACGCGAGCGCCGCCACCGCTCTGCCCGACGTGCTCGACCAGGCCGAGCGCTCGCTGCTCGTCTCGCGCTCGACGCTGCTGATCGTGGCCCTGCAACTGGTGCTGCTCGCCGGGTACGCGCTGCTGCTCGTGGCCCGGCTGCTGAGCAGCGAGCGGACCGGTGAGAGCGAGCTGCTGCGGGCCCGCGGCGGCTCCCGCGCCCGCCTGCTCGGCCTGTCCGCGACCGAGGCGCTGCTGCTCGCCGCCCCGGCGGCGGTGTGCGCGCCGCTGCTGTCCGGCCCCCTGACCCGGCTGCTCGCGGGGCACGGCCCGCTCGCCCGGATCGGCGTCCACCTCGACACCGGCCCGACGGGCACGGTGTGGCTGGTGGCGGGGCTGGTCGCGCTGGGGTGCGCGGCGGCCGTGGTGGCCCCGGCCCTGTCGGCCGGGCGGTCCTCCCGTGCCCGGGCGGCCGCGCTGCCCGCATCCGTGCGCGCCGGGGCCGACATCGGGCTGCTGGTGATCGCCGGGGTCGCCTACTGGCAGCTGGACCGGCAGACCTCCGGCTCCGGGGCGCTCACCGGCGACAGCAAGGGCGCCCTCGGTATCGACCCGCTCCTGGTGGCCGCGCCCGCGCTGGCGCTGCTCGCCGGGACCGTACTGACCCTGCGGCTGCTGCCGCCCGCCGCCAAGCTGGCCGAACGCCGGGCGGCGGGCGGGCGCGGGCTCCCGGCGGCGCTGGCGGGCTGGCAGTTCAGCCGCCGCCCGCTGCGCGGCGCGGGCCCGGTGCTGCTCCTGGTGCTCGCGGTCGCCATGGGCATGCTGGCGCTCGGGCAGTCCGCCTCCTGGGACCGCTCGCAGCAGGACCAGGCGGACTTCCGCGCGGGCACCTCGGTGCGGGTCTTCGGGTCGAGCCTGAACGGTTTCGGGCAGGCCGGTTCGTACGACGCGGTCCCCGGCGTACGGGCGGTGGCCCCGGCCGCACGCTCCTCGGTCCAGCTCTCCGGCGACCGCTCCGGGACGCTGCTCGCCCTGGACACGGCGCGCCTGGACGGGCTGCTGCTCCGCCATGACCTCGGCGGCAAGCCCGCCCGCGCGCTCCTGGCCGAGCTCACCCCGCGCCGGGCGCCCCGGCCCGGCGTGCCGCTCCCGGCCGACACCGCCGAGCTCTCCCTCAGCCTGCGGCTCGACGCAGAGGGGGCCCCGGGCGGGGCCTCCCCGAGCGAGCTGACCGCGAACGTGACGGCCGTGGTCGAGGACCGCTTCGGCATCCAGTACCGCCTCCCGGCCGGGCCCCTGGAGGCCGACGGGCGCCAGGCCGAGCGACGGATCTCCCTCGACCTGGCGGCGGGCGCGCCGGTGGGCCGCCCGGCGGCGCCGCTCGCGCTCACCGACGTCGAGGTGGACTTCTCCGTGCCGGTGGACACGGCGGAGCAGCACCGCTTCACCGTGCGGGAGCTGCGGACCGTGGCGCGGGACGGGCGCACCGCCCCGCTCGCGCTGCCCGCCGCCGACCGCTGGCGGGCCTCCTCGGTGGCGTCCGGCGGCGGCCCGACGGCCCTGACCCCGCGGACCGACGGACAGGGCCTCGCGGTGGCGTACGGCACGGGGTCGAGCCCGCCGCCCAACTTCTCGGAGGCGCTACCGAGCCGCACGGTCCGGCTCACCGCCGTGCGGCCCGCGCCCCCCGCGCTGACGGCGATCGCCACCGACCGGTTCCTGGCCTCCAGCGGGACCCGGGTCGGAGAGACCGTCACGGCCGTCCTGTCCGGGCAGACCCTGCGCGCGAAGGTCGTCGACCGGATGGCCGAGGTCCCGACGACCGGGCCCGGCGCGGAGACCGCCGGTGGCGGCGGCCGCGACGGCGGCGCGCTCCTGCTCGACCTGCGCGCGGTCAACGAGCGGCTCGCCGCCGACGGGAGCGGCAGCCTCGCCCCGACCGAGTGGTGGCTCGCCACCGGACCCGGCGACGCGGCCCGCGCGGCGGCGGTGCTGCGGGCCCGGCCGGACATCGACCCGCAGCAGGTGGTGGTGCGCACGGAGGTCGCCGAGCGGCTGCGGGACGACCCGCTGGGCGCCGGCCCGCAGGCCGCGCTCGCCGCCGCCGCGATCGTGGCTGCGGCGCTCGCGGCGGTCGGCTTCGCGGTGAGCGCGGCGGGCTCGCTGCGCGAACGCGGGGCGGAGTTCGCCGTGCTGCGCGCCCTGGGCACCCCGCGCCGCCAGCTGGCCCGGCTGATCGCGGCCGAGCAGGGGGTGCTGATCGCGCTGGCGCTGCTGGTGGGGCTGGCTCTGGGCGAAGTGCTGACGCGGGCGGTGGTGCCGCTGATCGTGCTGACCGGGCAGGCCACCCAGCCGGTGCCGAAGGTGCTGGTGGAGCTGCCCGCCGGGCGGCTCGCCGTGCTGCTGGCGGGAGTCGCCGCCGTACCGCTGCTGATCGTCGCGACGCTGGCGCTGCGGCGGACCGACCCGGCCGTCTCACTGCGCCACCAGGGGGACAACTGACATGAGTACCAAGGCCGTTGCCCCCTGGGTGCGCACCCGGCTGCGGACCGCGCCGGGTGCCGCGGGCGCGCTCGCCCTGCTGGTGCTGCTCACCGCGTACCTGGCGGCGGCGCTGCCGCGCGGCATCGACGTCTACGAGGACCGGGGGCTGCGCCACGCGGTGGATTCGGCGGCGCCGGAGAACTCGGTGCTGCGGCTCTCCGGCCCGATGCCCCTCGACGGCGACTCCGCGCTCGGCCCGCAGGCCATGGCACGGGCCTACCGGGACCAGCTCAAGACGATCCCGGCGCCGCTGCGGGCGGACACCGGGCAGTCGGCGTACGGGGTGCGCACCACGGCAAAGGTGATCGCCGGCTCCCCGCTGGACTCCTGGCTGCCGAGGCCCGAAGGACTGCCGCCTCGCCTGATGATCGCCTCCCGTTCGTCGCTCTCCGACCACGCCCGTCTGGTGAGCGGGCACCTGCCCACCGCGAAGGCGGACGCGACCTCGCACACGGCCGAGGCGGCGGTGACGGCGGTGACCGCCAAGGCGCTCCACATCTCCCCCGGTTCGGTCATCCACGTGCCGGGCGCGGGGGGCGAGCCGCTCGCGATCCGCATCACCGGCGTCGTACGGCCGCTGCTCCCGGACGACAGCTACTGGGCCACCGAACCGGTCCTGCGCGACGCGCAGTTGATCCCGGTGAGTCCAAAACCCGACGAGCCGCACTACTGGTACGCGGGCCTGCTGCTCGGCCCCGAGTCGGCGCCCGTGCTCCTCGGCGCGGCGGGCAGTCCCGAGCTGTACGCGGACATCGCCCCGGACGCGGGCCGCATGAACGCCCGCCGACTGCACGGCCTCGCCACCTCCGTGGCCTCCCTGGAGGGCGGCCCGGCACTCG
Source organism: Streptomyces sp. NPDC023838 (assembly GCF_040639555.1). Lineage (NCBI taxonomy): Bacteria > Bacillati > Actinomycetota > Actinomycetes > Kitasatosporales > Streptomycetaceae > Streptomyces > Streptomyces sp. NPDC023838. The sequence goes on along the minus strand of NZ_JBFAAD010000025.1, from coordinate 84,482 downwards.
CCACGCTGCGCGAGCAGGTCGGCCCCGGCACCACGGTCTCCACCGAACTCGACGCGATCCTGGAGGAGTACACCTCCGTACGCGAGTCGATCACCCCCGTCGTCGCGGTCGCCACCTTCGGCACGGCGACGGTCGCGGCCGTGGTCCTGCTGATGGCGGGCGGCCTGGCGGCGGCCCGCCGCGGCACCGAACTCGCCCTGCTGCGCGCCCGGGGCGGCTCGCTGCCCGGCATCGGCGCCCGCCTGACGGCCGAGACGGCGGTGGTGACGGTCCCGTCGGCGGCCCTGGGCCTCGGCCTCGCCGTCCTGACCGTACGAGGCGGCCGGCTCGGCCCCGCGCTCCTCGCCGTGGCCACGGTGACGGCGGTGTCCTGCCTGGCCCTGCCGGTACGGGCGGTGCTCGCCCACCGCAGGGTCCGCACCGCCGCCGACCGCGACGACCTCGTACGGATCAGGCCCTCCCGGCGCCGTACCGTGGCCGAACTGACGCTCCTCGTCCTGGCGGTGGGCGCGGTGGCGGCGCTGCGCCGGCGCAGCACGGCGGCGGGCTCCGACTCGCTGGTCAGCTCGGCGCCGGTGCTGGTCGGCGTGATCGCCGCGCTGGTCCTCGTACGGCTGTATCCGCTGCCCCTGCGCTGGGCGGCTCGCCCGGCGGCCCGGCTGCGCAGCACGGTCGGCTTCCTCTCGCTGGCCCGCGCGGGCCGCGCCCCCGGCGGCGGAGTGCTCCCGCTGCTCGCCCTGCTCACGGCGCTGACCACGGCCGCGTTCGGCGGCTCGGTGCTGGCCGGGGTCGCGGACGCGCGGGACCGAGCCGCGCTGTACGCGACGGGCGCGGACGCGCGGATCGACAGCATGGCGCCGCTGCCGCCGGACCTGGCGGACCGGGTCGCCAAGGTGGGCGGGGTGTCGCGGGTGACGGCCGCCCGTGTGGAGTACGGCGTGGAGATGCCGTACCGCGACGGCGACAGGATCGCGGTGGTCGGCGCGGACCCGTCCCCGTACGCCCGCCTCACGGCCGGCACCGGCCTGGGCGCGTTCTCGGCCGGCGACCTGAAGGCCCGCCCCGGCAAGGCCCTCGCGGCGATCGCCTCGCCGAGGGTGGCGGCGGGCCTGGGCCGGGGGCCCAGGGAGGTGCGGGTGGCGGGCTACCGGCTGACGGTCGAGGTGGTGGCGGTCCGCGAGCGCACCCCCGCAGTCCCGCACAGCGACTTCCTGCTGGTGGACAGGGCGGGGCTCGCCGGGGAGCCGACGACGCTGCTGGTGACGGGGGCGGGAGTGGACGGCAAGGAGCTGCGCGCGACGGTGCCCCCTCCCAAGACCGCGGACGCCCCGACGGTCCAACTGCGCGCGGAGACACGCCGCAAGCTGGTCGACTCACCGCTCCAGTCGGGGGCGGAACGGGTGTACGGGGCGGCGGTGGCGGCGGGCACGGGGTACGCGGTGCTGGCGCTGCTGCTCTCGCTGCTGCGGGGTGCGCCGGAGCGGTCGGCGCTGCTGGCGAGGCTGCGGACGATGGGGCTGACCCGGCGTCAGGGCCGCCGCCTGCTGATCCTGGAGGCGCTGCCTCAGGCGGTCCTGGCGGCCGTGGGCGGCGCGCTGACGGGCTGGGCGGCGACGGAACTCCTCGCCCCCGGCGTGGACTTGACCGGCCTTGCCCTGGCCGCGTCCCCGTCGACGGCCGCGGCGGGCGGCGGCCTGCGGACGGATCCGCCGTCGCTCCTGATACCGGCGGTGTGCGTGGTGGCACTGACGGCTGGGGTCGCGGCGACACAGGCGTGGTGGACGAGCCGGCGTGGATCGGTGACGGAGCTCAGGGCGGGAGACGCGAGATGACGGGGACGCGGGCGACGGCGGGTTCGGGTGCGGAAGCCCGGACGCTGTCCGAACTGGAGGAACGGGCGACGGCGCGGCGCGACCGCCCGGCGTACGGCCATGACGCGCTCATCGCCTGCGACCGCCTGGTACGGATCTTCACGACGGACGGCGTGGAGGTCCAGGCCTTGCAGGGCCTGGACCTGCTGGTGACGGAGGGCGAGCTGATGGCCCTGGTCGGAGCGTCCGGCAGCGGCAAATCGACGCTGATGAACATCCTGGCGGGCCTGGACGTCCCGACGGCGGGCCAGGCGAAGGTGGCGGGCCGGGACCTGCTGTCGATGGACGCGAAGGCGAGGCTGGACTACCGCAGGGAGGTGGTCGGCTTCGTCTGGCAGCAGACGGCGAGGAACCTGCTCCCGTACCTGACGGCGGCCCAGAACGTCTCGCTCCCTCTGCAGCTGCGAGGCCGCCGAGCGAGCCGGGCGACCCGGGCGAGGGGCAAGTCGACCCGGCCGGACGAGCTCCTCACCCTCCTGGGAGTGGCCCACTGCCGTGACCGCCGCCCCCACCAGATGTCCGGCGGCGAACAGCAGCGGGTGGCGATCGCGGTGGCCCTGGCCAACAACCCCTCGGTCCTCCTGGCCGACGAGCCGACGGGCGAACTCGACTCCGCCACGGCCGAACAGATCTTCGCCGCGTTCCGCACGGCCAACGCGGAGCTGGGCACGACGATCGTCATCGTCACCCACGACCAGACGGTGGCGAACGAGGTCCGCCGCACCGTGGCCATCCGCGACGGCCGCACCTCCACGGAGGTCCTGCGCCGCACGCACCTGAACGAGCAGACGGGCGAGGAGTCAGTGATCTCCCGCGAATACGCCATGCTCGACAGAGCGGGCCGCCTCCAACTCCCCACGGAGTACACGGAGGCGCTAGGGATGGAACGAAGGGTGCTGCTGGAACTGGAGCAGGACCACATCCAGGTGTGGCCGGACGGGACGGACGGCCCCGGGGAGTAACCCGCCCCGGGGCACCCCTTCTTGGCCGGGCGTTAGCCTGCGGACGGGCCCTTCAGGGGCGCGGGGAACTGCGCGATCAGCCACAGACGGGCCCGCACGTGACCAACGACCGGTCCTTTAGGGGCGCGGGGAACTGCGCGATCAGCCACAGACGGGCCCGCACACGAAGGGGCCCGGGGCGCAGCCCCGCAGCGGGGTGCAGGGGCCGCAGGCCCCGCGACGGGGGTCCGGGGGCGGAGCCCCCGGGAGAGCCACCTTCACCCCCACCCACCCCCGGAGGGTCTAGGGAAGGGGCGGGGTGGGGAACCCTCAAAGCGGAGACAACGGCAGCGCCCCAGCCCCCACCCTCCGAACCGCAACCGACCCATACGGCGTACGAAGCCGCAACCACGGCCCCGCCCCCAGCAAAGCCAACTCCCCACCACCCCGCAGGAACCCCAGCGACTGCGCCGCATGCACCACCCGCAACGGCACCTCCGTCACCCCCAGCGTCCGCGACCAGATCTCCCGCCCGATCCGGTCCCGCTCCGCCCGCGTACGCGACGGCTCCGGCAACGCCTCGTCCCGCGCCCGGAACTCCGCCACCGCGGCCCCGACCGCACCCCGTATCTCCGAAGCCGACGGCAGCCCGGGCAGCCGGCTCCAGCCACCGCGCGGCGGCAGCACGCCCGCCCACGGCGGGCCGGTCACGGAGGAGGGGACCACGACCGCGGACGCGGGCTCGTCGAGCGCCTCAAGGAGCTCACCCGCCGAGACGGTGACGTCGAGCTCCACCACCGCGTCCAGCCGCACCGTACGAATCGCCAGCACCTCGAACGCCGGCGGACGCCCGAACACCGCCAGCGCCCCACCCCCGGCCTGCAGCCGTACGGCCGCCGACCGGTCGTAGTGGATCAGCCGCGCCAGGAAGGCGGCGAGATCCGCCACCTCCCCGGCGTCGGCGAAGCCCAGCTTCACAGTCATGCCGCGGCCTGCTCCGACCCCGAGGGCTCACCCACGACAACGGATCCAGAGCCAGATCCAGAGCCAGATCCAGAACCGGCAGAAGCCCCCTTGGACGCACCTCTAGAGGCCCGGGCCCCGGCCCCGGCCCCACCCCCAGAACCGTCGACGTACTCCTGCAGCAGCGCCTTCTCCTCCGCAGTGATCCGCCGAGGCCGCCCCGCCGCGAGGTCGAACGGCACCACGACCGTCGACGCCCGCACATACACCTGCTCGGGATCCTTGATCTCGTACGCGATCGTCAGCGACGCCGCGCCGATCTTGGTGACCCACGACTCGACGGTCACCGGTGCGTGGCGGTGCACCAGCGGCCGCACGTAGTCGATCTCGTGCCGGGCCACCACGGACCCACCCGAGAACGACGGCGAGCCGTCCCCCGGCGCCAGCCGGAACATGAAGTCGATGCGGGCTTCCTCCAGGTAGCGGAGGAAGACCACGTTGTTGACGTGCCCGAAGGCGTCCATGTCCGACCAGCGGAGCGGGCAGCTGTAGATGTGGCGAGCCAAGAAGATCAGCCCCGGGTGAGCTTCTTGTAGGTGGCGCGGTGCGGACGCGCCGCGTCGGCCCCGAGCCGCTCGATCTTGTTCTTCTCGTACGACTCGAAGTTGCCCTCGAACCAGTACCACTTCGAGTCGCCCTCGTACGCCAGGATGTGCGTCGCGACCCGGTCCAGGAACCACCGGTCGTGGGAGATCACGACAGCGGCGCCGGGGAACTCGAGGAGCGCGTTCTCCAGCGAGGACAGCGTCTCCACGTCCAGGTCGTTGGTGGGCTCGTCGAGGAGCAGCAGGTTGCCGCCCTCCTTGAGCGTCAGCGCCAGGTTGAGGCGGTTGCGCTCACCACCGGAGAGCACACCGGCCGGCTTCTGCTGGTCCGGGCCCTTGAAGCCGAACGCGCTGACGTACGCGCGCGACGGCATCTCGACCTGGCCGACGTTGATGTAGTCGAGCTCGTCCGACACCACGGCCCAGAGGGTCTTCTTGGGGTCGATGTTGGCGCGGCTCTGGTCGACGTACGAGATCTTGACGGTCTCGCCGACCCGGATGGAGCCCGAGTCGGGGGTCTCCAGGCCCTGGATCATCTTGAACAGCGTGGTCTTGCCCGCGCCGTTCGGACCGATGACGCCCACGATGCCGTTGCGCGGCAGCGTGAACGACAGGTCGTCGATGAGGACCTTGTCGCCGAAGGCCTTGGAGAGGTTCTCGACCTCGACGACGATCGAGCCCAGACGCGGGCCCGGCGGGATCTGGATCTCCTCGAAGTCCAGCTTCCGCATCTTGTCGGCCTCGGCCGCCATCTCCTCGTAACGGGCGAGGCGCGCCTTGGACTTGGTCTGCCGGCCCTTGGCGTTGGAGCGGACCCACTCCAGCTCTTCCTTGAGCCGCTTGGCGCGCTTCTCGTCCTTGCGGCCCTCGACCTTGAGGCGCGAGGCCTTCTTGTCGAGGTACGTGGAGTAGTTGCCCTCGTACGGGATCGCGCGGCCGCGGTCGAGCTCCAGGATCCACTCGGCGACGTTGTTCAGGAAGTACCGGTCGTGGGTGACCGCGACGACGGCGCCCGCGTACTTCGAGAGGTGCTGCTCCAGCCAGTTCACCGACTCGGCGTCGAGGTGGTTGGTGGGCTCGTCGAGGAGGAGCAGGTCGGGCGCCTCGATCAGCAGCTTGCAGAGCGCGACGCGGCGCTTCTCGCCACCGGAGAGGTTGACCACAGGCCAGTCGCCGGGCGGGCAGCCCAGCGCGTCCATGGCCTGCTCCAGCTGGGCGTCGAGGTCCCAGGCGTTGGCGTGGTCGAGGTCCTCCTGGAGCTTGCCCATCTCCTCGAGGAGCGCGTCCGAGTAGTCCGTCGCCATGAGCTCGGCGACCTCGTTGAAGCGCTTGAGCTTGCCCATGATCTCGGCGGCGCCGTCCTGTACGTTCTCCAGGACCGTCTTGGACTCGTCGAGCTGCGGCTCCTGCATGAGGATGCCGACGCTGAAGCCCGGCGACAGGAAGGCGTCACCGTTGGAGGGCTGCTCAAGGCCCGCCATGATCTTCAGAACGGTGGACTTACCGGCACCGTTGGGACCGACCACACCGATCTTCGCGCCGGGCAGGAAGCTCAGCGTGACGTCGTCAAGGATCACCTTGTCGCCGTGCGCCTTGCGCGTCTTGCGCATGGTGTAGATGTACTCAGCCAAGAGAAACCGTCCGGCAGTGTGAATCGGGCTGTGGGCAGATACACCCCATCTTGCCGTACCGCCACCCCCAGGCGGAAACGGGTACTTCCACGGGACCCGGCCCGGCGGCGCCCGGGAACGCCAGTGGCCCCGGTGCGCCTGCGCTCACCGGGGCCACTGTCACAGGGTGGTCACTCTGAGTCCACGGTGCCGTGTCTCAGAGCCGCGGGGGTCAGTGCCCAGCGGTCCCGGCCTTCTTGCGGCGGAGGAAGAACACCGCGCCGCCGCCTATGACGACCAGGGCGACAGCGACGCCCGCGATCATCGGCGTCGAGCTGGAGGAACCGGTCTCGGCGAGGTCACCACCGGTGGTGGAGCCGGACGAGGTGCCGCCCGCGGAGGCGGGGCTGGGCTGCGACGACGGCTTGGTGCTGGGGGTACCGGCGGTCTTGCAGTCCAGGACGCCCTTGAACTCCTGCTTGAAGCCGTTCGGCCCGGTGATCACGAAGTCGTAGGCCTGGTCCTCGGCGACCGGCACGGTGACGGTCTTCGACTTGCCGGCGTCGATCGTGTACGAGAAGCCGGCCAGCTTGAAGGTGAACGCCTCGTCGCCCTTGTTGGTCGCCGTGACGTCCACGCCGCCCTTGGCGCAGTTCTTCGCGGCCGTCAGGGCCGGAATGGCACCCTGCTTGGCCCAGGTCGCCTTGGCGGCGGCGGTCACCGTGGAGTCGCTGGAGCCGGCGAGGATCTGCGTCTGGCTCTTGGACTCACTGGCGAACGCACGGCCGACCGGCACCTGGGTGGTGGCCTGGACGGTCAGCGAGCCGGAGCCAGGCTGGGCGCCCGCGGGCACGTCGAAGAAGAGCTGCGAGCCGTTCTTGGCGGTCGTGGCGGCCTTGCCCGCCTTGTCGACGACCTTGACGCCGGCCGCCTTGAGCTCCTCGGACGGGCTCACCGTGACCTTGTCGGCGTTGGTGTGGACGGTCACCGGGCCGAGCTTGGAGCCCGCCTTGCCGGAGACCGCCGGGTTGTCGAGGGTCAGCGACGCCTTGGGCTCGCCCACGTTCTGTGCGGACTTGGTCAGCCAGTCCGCCAGGTCCTTGGCCTGCGTGTCCACCGCGTCGACCTGGGCGTGGTCCGAGTAGCGCCAGATGGCGACCTGGGTGGCCGCGGCGGCCGTGCCGTTGGTCAGCTGGCCCTTGAGGCCGGCCGACTTGGCGAGCGCGGTCAGGTCGTTCACCTGCGGGTACGAGTGCTCAAGGATCCAGCGGATCTTGCCCGCGTCGGGGTTGCCGCTCAGCGAGGTGCCGCTCCAGGGGGTCTCCTGGTACTTCGCGGCGGGCTGGGTCGGGTTGTGGATGTCGATGCAGTACGTACGCAGGGTGCCGCCGCCGTCGACGACCATCTGGAACAGACCGGCCGAGACCGGCCGGTCGCCGCCCTGCTGGTGGATGACGGCCTTGCCCGAGGCGTCCGGGTCCAGGCCCTTGATGGTGGCGACCGCGCCGCCCTGGTGCTGCTGGCCGGGCGTGTCGGCGACGGCCGTGCCCGCGCCGGCTATGGCGCCGCCGGCGACCAGACCCGACACGGCGACAGCGGCAGCGAGGCGTGCGGCGCCGCGCTTGCGTACAGACTTGGGTACAGAAAGCCCGTGAACGACTGAAAACACAGAATTCCCCTTCGGGCGAGGAGCTTTCGCGTACGTGCGCGTGGGGGAAGTGCCTCGCCTGCTGACTCAAGTGCCCCGTGAGTAACGGGAATCCTATGGAGGTCGGGCCTCCTGATCCCCTGTCATGCGATCAGATAACCATTCCGAATCGGAATCGTTATCGCTCGCACCACTCTCCACCTGGAGATATCGACAAATCTCCGGCACAGAACGGGGCGTTCAGGGCGCTGCGGCAGCCACGGCGGGTGGCTCCGCGGGAGCCGCCCCGCGCCCCTCACCAGGGCTTTCTCCGGCCCCTCCGGGCCTCGCCCCAGCAGCCTCGTCACCCCCCGCTACCACATCCGCACCGCCCGTTCCGGCCGTCGCCGAAGTCGCCGAAGTCGCCGTCGAGGGCGGGGGCGAAGTCGGGGGCGGAGCCGTCAGAAACGGGTCCGCCGGGGACGAATCCGTCAGGGACGGGTTCGCCTTCATCACGCGCCGGAACGCCGACGTCCCCCGCGTCAGATCGTGGCCCACCGCGATCGCCTCGACGTCCGCCGAGAATCTGCGCTGTCCGTCCTGGTCCTCGTCACGCACCCGCAACCTGCCGTGCACCACCAGCGGTTCGCCCACGGCGACCGAGCTCGCCAGGTTCAGCCCCAGCGTCCGCCAGGCCCGGACCGTGTAGAAACTGGAGTGCCCGTCCACCCAGGCGTCCTTCTGCCGATCGAACCGGCGCGGAGTCACCGCCAGCCGGAACCGGGCCACTCCGCCCGTCGCCGTCTCCCGGTACTCCACCCGCGTCGCGGCGTTGCCCACCAGCGTCACCAGCGTGTCGTTCATCCCCACCACTCCCCCGTCATGCCTGCCGCGCGCGCCCGTCGCGCGCACGGCTTCCCCATCGCGGCTCCGTCCGGCCCAGGCGGCCGATCGAACCCTTGCGCTGTCGATCTCCATGCTGGACCGGACGGAGGACCTCGTGCCGGGGGCTGTGGACCACCCAGCGGTTGTGGAAAACCTCGTCACTCGTACGGGGGTTGAGGGCTGGGCGGGGTGCCTCGCGGAGCGCGCCCCGATCGCCTCACGTCACTCTCGTCACGTCGCACATGTCAGGTCACTCTCGTCACGCTGCACCTCTCACATCACTCACTTCATGCCACACCTCTCACATCACTCACCTCACGGCACACCTCTCACATCACTCACCTCACGGCACCCCCTCACGACACCCCCGCCCGCACCCCCGTCCCACCGCGCACCGCCACGTACTGCTCGCGCACCTCGCGGTAGCGCAGCAGCTCCGCCGCGATCGGGTCCAGGACCCTCGCCCGGCCGCACCCGGCCGCCGCCTCCCGCAACCGCCGCTCGGCCTCCTGCCCGTACCGCCGGCCGGGCCCGCGCGCCGCGACCCCGCAGGCCCACTCGACCAGCGGGCCCCCGACGATCCCCGCCAGCATCACCAGCGCGGGCACCAACAGGCCGGGCTCCAGCACGCCCGCGATCTGGCCGACGAGCCAGAGCCCGCCCACGATCTGCACCAGCGTCATGGCCGCCTGTACCAGCACGGCCGCGGGCCACCAGGCGGGCCTGGGCGAGGTGCCCCGTTCGAGCTCCGCCCGTACCGCCAGCTCGTCGAGGGCCTGGGGGAGCCCCTCGGCGCCGCGCACCGCCGCCTCCCGTACCGCCTGCGCCCAGGGGGCGGGCAGTCCGGTGGCCGCCTCGTCCGCGACCAGGCGTACGGCCTGTTCGACCCGCTGGCGAGCCGTCACCTCCTCCTCCGGAGGAGGAACGGGCTGGGGCGACTCGCGGCCCGGGATGCGGATCCCCTCGTACCAGCGCCAGAGCCGCAGCCACGGGGTGCCGCAGGCGCGGCCGGCGTTGCGGCGCCACTCGCGCTCGGCCGCCTCCCCCGCCGCGGCCGCGCCCACAGCGGCGGCGAGCCGGTCGGTGAACGCCTCCCGGGCCCGCTCGTCGAGCCCCGTACGGCCGGCCGCGACGTACACCGGACGCAGTTCGGCGGCGGCCGCGTCCAGATCGGCCGACACACGGCGTTCCGGAGCGCCGCGCTCCTGCACGAACCGGCTGAGGAGGTCGCGCAGTTCACCGACTCCCTGGCCGGTGAGGGCGGAGAGGGACACCACGGTGGCGCCGGGTTCGCCGTGCTCGCCGACCGCCATGCCGTCCTCGTCGAGGAGGCGGCGCAGATCGTCGAGCACCTGGTCGGCGGCGTCACCGGGCAGCCGGTCCACCTGGTTGAGCACGACGAACGTGACCTCGGCGTGCCCGGCCAGCGGTCGCAGATACCGCTCGTGGAGCACGGCGTCCGCGTACTTCTCCGGGTCGACGACCCAGACCACCGCGTCGACGAGCGCCAGTACGCGGTCGGCCTGGCGGCGGTGTTCGACGACCGCCGAGTCGAGGTCGGGCAGGTCGACGAGGACCAGCCCCTGCAGGGCCTCGGCGTTCGGGTCGGTGGGCAGCGGCCTGCGCCGCAGCCGCCCCGGCAGCCCGAGCCGGTCCAGCAGGCCCGCGGCCCCGTCCGTCCAACTGCACGCGATCGGCGCGCCGGTGGTGGGGCGACGCAGCCCGGTCTCTGAAATGTGCGTACCAGCCAGGGCGTTGAACAGTGTCGACTTGCCGCTGCCGGTGGCTCCGGCGATGGCCACGACCGTGTGCCGCGCGGACAGTCGCTGCCGCGCGGCGGCCTCGTCGAGTACGCGGCCCGCCTCGGCCAGCGTCTTGCCGTCGAGCCGCGTCCGCGACAGCCCGACGAGCTCGCGCAGGGCCTCAAGGCGCCCGCGCAGCTCGCTTCCGTAGGGCCCGCCGATGGGTACGTACGCCTCGACCGGCTCGGGTTCCTCGACGGGAACCTCGTCCTCGGCCGGCTCGTTGACCCGTCGAGCGATCAACCCGTCGTCCCAGGCGGGTGCGGCGGCTCCGTCTGCCGCGTGGGCGTCGGGGGCGCGGCGGGACGGGGCGCGGGTCGGTCGGGCCGGGACCGGCGGGAGCGCTGCTGCGCGGCTCGGTGCCGGTGGGGTCGCCGGTGGGGTCGTGGGGGGCGATTCGGGACGCGGGGGTGTGTCAGTGCGGGTGCGGGTGGCGGGGGTGCTTCGGGTGGGACGACTCTTTCCGGGTGCGGCGGAGGCTGGGGGCTGGGCTGTTCCGGCCGCCGACATGTCGACTTCTTTCGTCTTGGCCCCGGGCGTGTCGGGGGCGGACGTCTTGGCGGCGGGCGATTCGGGTTCGGACGTCTTAGCCCCGGGCGATTCGGGTTCGGACGTCTTAGCCCCGGGCGATTCGGGTTCGGACGTCTTAGCCCCGGGCGATTCGGGTTCGGACGTCTCGGATTCGGGCTTGTCGCCGGGTCGGGCGTCGGCTCCAGGCGTGCTGCGTTCGGGCGTGTCGGCCTCACGCAGAGCTGTCCGCTCAGGCGGCTCCGGCCGCCGGGCAGGCGGGCGCTCGGCCCACGGGCGGTCGAAGCCGAGCCACCCCGAGGTAGGACCGGCGGCCTCCAGTAGGCCGATCGGGGGTCGCCCGGCGGCCCGTACTTCGACCGTCAGGGACAGAGTCGCCGGCTGCGCTGACGGGCCCCCACCTGCGTCGGGACCGCCGGAGCCCGGCCGAGGAGACACGGGCTCGGCCCCGGAGTCCGGCGCTTCGGACTCCGACTCCGACTCTGACTCCGACCGTCCGGACTCGGCCCGCCCCGACGCCGCCTGCCCGGCCTCCGGCTGCCCCGGCTCCGACTCCGACTCCGACTCCGACTCGGGCCGGTCGGACTCGGGACCTTCGGAGGCGGGCTGGTCGGCCTCAGGCGGGGCGGAGGCGGGCCGTCCCGACTCGGGCCCTCCGGACTCGGGCTGGTCGGAGCCGGGCTGGTCGGCCCCCGGCCGATCCGTCAGAGCGGTCACCCCGCTCACCTCTCCTTCTGCAGTAGGGACAGCGCGGCGATCAGCCCGGCCTGGGGCTCGGGGGTCACCCGGAGCGCGTCCAGGGGGGCGAGCCGGCGGTCGCGTTCGGCGTTCAGGACACGGTCGATGTACGTCGTGACCAGCTCGCCGCCCTGGTCGCGCAGGCGCAGCGCACGCTGGGCGCCGATGCGTTCGGCAAGCCGTTCCCCGGCCCCGCGGGCGCGCCGGCCACCGAGGAGCGCGGCCGCCAGCAGGGCCGCCACGGTGTCGGAGGAGGGCGCGACGGCCCGGTCCATCTCCCGTACCTCTTCCTCGGCCAGCTCCTCCAGGACCCGGCGCCAGCGCCGTACGGCGAGCTCGATGCGCTCACCGGTCTCGCGGTCCCGTACGCGCGCGGCCAGCTGGGCGGCCGCGGGTTCGCGGCCCCAGGCCACGCGGACCCGTTCGTCGGCGGCGTCCGCGGCGCACCCGAGCAGCTCGGCGAGGCTCTCGCAGAGCGCGTCGAGGAGCTCGACGGAGGTCGCGTCCCGGGGGTACGCACGCCAGCGCGTGAGCGCGTCCCCGGCGAGTACGCCCCCCGCCTGCAGCCTGCGCCGCACTCGTGCCCCTTCCCGCTCGTACGCTCCCTCGACCGCACTCGTCATCCGTACGGCGGCGGCGTACTGGGCGGCGACGGCGGAGGCGAGCTCGGGCATACGGGCGTTGAGCGAGTCGATGACGCCGACAGCGGTACGGACGACGGCCTGCTGCCGGGCGGCCGGGTCCTGCGCCCGGTGGGTGAGCCACTGGCCCAGCGGGGCGACTGCGGTGGAGGGCAGCAATCCGCTTCCGCCACCGGCCGATTCGGGCAGCTCGGGGATGGTGAAGCGGGGCACCTCACCGAGCCCGGCCTTGGTCAGGAGCGCCGCGTACTGCCGGGAGACCTCACCGATGACCTGGTGCGGCACCCGGTCGAGGACGGTGACCAGCGTGGCCTTGTACTCCTTGGCCGTACGCAGCAGGTGCCACGGCACGGCGTCCGCGTACCGCGAGGCGGTCGTCACCATCACCCAGATGTCGGCGGCGCAGATCAGCTGGGCGGCGAGCAGACGGTTGCTGACGACGAGTGAGTCGATGTCGGGCGCGTCGAGCAGGGCGAGCCCGACGGGCAGGTTCCGCGAGGTCTCGACCCGCAGCGAGTTCTCCGCGTCATTGCCCCCGATGCCCTCCTCCACCTCCGCTTCTTCGTTCTGCTGGGGCAGCCATACGCGGGTGAGCTGGGGCAGTACGCGGATCTCGGTGAACCAGTGGTGGTCGTCGGGGTGGCAGACGAGTACGGGGGTGCGGGTCGTCGGCCGCAGCACACCGGCCTCGCTGACCCGCCGCCCCACAAGGGAGTTGACGAGGGTGGACTTCCCGGCGCCGGTGGACCCGCCGACGACGGCGAGCAGCGGCGCTTCGGGATCTTTGAGCCGGGGCAGCAAATAGTCGTCGAGCTGCGCGAGCAGCTCGGCCCGGGTCTGCCGTGCCCGCGCCGCCCCCGGCAGAGGCAGCGGAAGACGCACGGCGGCGACCCTGTCGCGCAGGGCGGAGAGTGCGTCGATGAGCTGAGGCCGTACGTCCAAGGTCACCACATGCGAAGAATGCCCAATTTTGGCGCCTTTTTGAAGCGTATGGAAGCCTTCGCGCGCCGATCGGACACACGGGACAGACGGGATGAGTGGGACGCAGGCATAACGAGTGCACAACACCCGGCGCCACGAGCGTCAAAAGCGCTGCGTCTTCCGCGCTCGCCTGCGATTATCGGTTCGCTTCACCGAACCTCCACATCGTGCCACGCAGGTGAAGCAAACGGGACGAGGCGAGAGGAGCCCTATCCTTGTCCCCGGCAAGGTCACAGCCCGGAGCCAGCTCCGGACCACACCCTTGCCCGCCCGGGGGCTCCAGGCCACCGCGGCCGCCATCCGGCCCCCGTAGCTCAGTGGATAGAGCAGGCGCCTTCTAAGCGCTTGGCCGCAGGTTCGAGTCCTGCCGGGGGCGCTCCAGCCCATGCAGTGTCAGGCCCTCCCTCCAGGAGGGCCTTTTTGCTGCTCGGCAGCACCGTAGCGAGTGGGCCGTAGAGCCCGCGTAAGCGTCGGATCCGGGCCCTGTGAGGGCGCGGGGAGGGTCCGGAGCATATGGAGATCCACGAGCGCTGGGCGGCCTCCGTCCTGTGCACCTGCACCCTGGATCACCCGGCCCGGCCGGTCGGCCGAGGATGCGGTGCCCCGCCCCCGCAAAGCCTGACCGTCCACGCGTCTCCCCCGTGCGGGGGAGGTGGTTGACCCCGCAGGGGGAGGGGCGGCGACGTCCTCGTGATGAGAATGGATCACATGCTGAGAAGGAACGTACTGCCCGATGTGCCGCGCTGGGCCGCCCTCGCCGCCTACGCCGTGCCCCTGGTCACCCTGCCGTCGGGGTTGTGGCGGATCGCCCTGGTCGCCGGACTCCCGGTGGCCTCGGAGCCCGTCCGCACCGGCTGGGGCGTGGCGTACGTCCTCACGCTGACGGCGGTCTCCGAAGGGCTCGCCCTGCTCGCACTCGGCCTGGTACAGCCGTGGGGCGAGGTCGCGCCTCGCTGGATCCCACTGATCGGCGGCCGTCCGGTGCGCCCGCTCGCAGCCGCGATACCGGCGCTGCTGGGTGCGGCCGTGCTGTTCCTCCTGAGCATCGTGGTCGGCACCGTCCAGTCCAACAGCCTGGCGTCGGGCAGCCTCACGAACTCCGCGGCCCAGGAGGTCGTCCTCGTCGCCTGTTACCTCCCGTTGCTCGCCTGGGCCCCGCTGCTGGCGGTGTCGGCGATCGCGTACTACCGGCGCCGGGCACCGGCCCGGCTAAAGTGATCGCGTGGTAGCGCCACACACCCTCGGGAGGGGCACACGTGCGGGCTGAACCCCTGCCGATACGCGTGCCGGTCGGGCACGAGTCGGAGCGTTGGACCAGCCGTACGACTCGGCGTCGGGTTCTGCTGGTGGTCCACAACGTCACCTCCGCCGGGCGCCTCCTGGACGTGGTGTCGCTGTTCCACGACGACTTCCGGGTGCAGTTGCTCGTCACCTCCACGGGGTCCTCCGCCTTCCAGGACGGAGTCGAGGAACTCTTCGCCGACCTGGGCCTCCCCGTGCTGCCTTGGGCGCAAGCCCTTTCAACGCCGGTGGACCTTGCGGTATCCGCCAGTTTCGGCGGGGAACTCCCGTCAATTCAGGGCAAGTTGACTATTATTTCTCATGGAGTTGGATATACTAAGAAACTAACCAAGCCCGGGAGCCGGGAGCCGGGAGCCGGGAGCCGGGAGCCGGGAGCCGGGAGCCGGGAGCCGGGAGCCGGGAGCCGGGAGCCGGGAGCCGGGAGCCGACGTTCGGGCTGTCTCCGGAGTGGCTCCTGGCGGACGGCAAGCCGTTCATGGACGGCCTCGTGCTGTCGCATCCGGAACAGCTGGAGCGGCTGCGCCGCGTGTGCCCGGAAGCCGTGGACGTCTCCGTGCTCGCCGGCGACCCCTGCTTCGACCGGATGCTCGCCGCGCGCCCGTACCGCGACCGCTTCCGACGAGCCCTGGGCGTACGACGGGGCCAACGGCTCGTCGTACTGAACTCCACGTGGAATCCGGAGGGGTTCTTCGGCAGCGGCAGCGGTAGCGGGGGCGGTAGCGGCCACACGGGCGGGGGCGGTCAGGACGTGTTCCCGAGTCTCCTTCCCCGGCTCGCCGCCGAGTTGCCCGCCGACGACTACCGGCTCGCTGCCGTACTGCACCCGAACATCTGGTACGGGCACGGGCCCGGCCAGCTCCGGGCTTGGCTGGACCAGGCCCTGCGCAGCGGGCTGACCCTGATCGACCCCGCTCACGCCTGGCGGCAGGCCCTGCTGGCGGCCGACGCCGTCATCGGTGACTTCGGTGCCGTCTCGTACTACGCGTCCGCTCTGGGCACCCCCGTGCTGCTGGCAGCCGACGGGCAGGATCGGCTGGACCCCGAGACGCCGCTCGCCGCGTTCGTCCGCGACGCGCCGCGGCTCGATCCGTACGGGCCGCTGCGGCCTCAGGTGGAGCGGCTGCTGGCCGCTCACCGCCCGGCCGCCGACCCGGCGGAGTTCGTCACCTCGGCCCCGGGCGCCTCGGCGGCGCTCCTGCGGCGGCATTTCTACGCGCTGATGGACCTTCCCGAGCCCACGTCCCCCGCGCTGCTGGAACCGCTGCCCCTGCCACCGTACGACCCGCCGCGGCGAACCGTTCCGCTGCGCGTGCTCACGCGCGTCGCGGGCACCGACATCGTGGTCGAGCGGGCCACCGAGCACCCCTACGACGCGGTCGGCGACACGCACCTCGCGGTGCACGAGGAGACCCGGGATCCGGGCAGCCTGGAGCTGGCGGACGTGATCGTGCGCGAGGGACCGCCGGACGATCCGCGCCTGGGCGGCCCGGAGGTGTGGACGGCCGAGGCCCTGGGGCGGCACGCGCAGTGTGCGATGGCCGCGTACGTGACCGGCCCGCACGACTGCACCGTACGCAGCCGGGAACACGGTTTGCTCCGGATGACCGCACGTCCGGGCGCGGACCCGGATCCGGGCGCGGGCGCGGATCCGGCGGCGTATGCCTCGGCACTGTACGCGTGGCTGGCGAGCGGCGGCGGCGTGCCGCCCGGCGGTGTCGTCACGCTTCGGGTGCACGTTGCCGCTGGCGTGCACCCGGTCGCCGTGACGGCCCCGAACGGGCCGCCTGGTCGCCGTGACGGCCTCCAACAGGCCGCCTGGTCGCGCTGACGGCCCGGCCGTGACGGTCGCCCGTGATGACTCGACCGTGCCGACTCGACCGTGCCGACTCGACCGTGACGGCCTGTCAGCCGCCGTCCTCGCAGCGCACCCGCAACCCCGCGAGATACCGCAGGTGCGGCGCGGCCTCCGGAGGGAGCAGGCCCTCCGCCTCGGTGATCCTCGTCAGCGCCTCGGCGTACGCGTGCGCGTCGTGGAGCGTCTCGGCCAGGTCCGTGAGAGCGCGGGCACGGTTGTAGCTCTCTCCCCGCTCCTTGAAGAAGTCCGCCGCGGACTCCAGCAGCCGCTGCGACTCCGTCAGCCTCCCCATGCCCCGCAGGGCACGCCCCTGGTGGCGCTCGGCCAGCGCGAGGGCGCGCGGCACGTCCTGCGCGCCCTCCTGCCCGGGAGCGATCCGCCGGTAGATGCGCTCGGCCTCGACGAACCGCTCGTAGGCGGCCTCGTACTGCCAGTTGTACAGATGCAGGAGCCCCAGCAACTCGACCGACGAGGCCTCGCCCCGTACGTGTCCCGACGCACGCTCGCAGTCGACGGCGGCGCGCGCCTCGCGGTCGGCTTCCTCCCACCGCTTGAGTTCTCCCAGGCAGTGGCCGAGCTGGAAGTGGAGCCCCGCCGCCGTACGGGAACGAGGTCGGCGCTCGTCGGCACACCGGGCCGCCAGGCGCAGCGCCGGCAGTACGTCGTCCCAGTAGCCCGCCTTCAGCTGGAGCGGCCACAGGGCGCGGGCCAACCGTAGCGCCGTCGTGACGTGCTGGTACTCCACGGCCACGGACACCGCTCGCACCAGATTGCCGAGCTCCGCCGCCAGCACCGCCACGCCCTGCGCTTCATCGCGGTACGGGACCCCGTCCTCCGGCGCGGGCTCGGTGCGCCAGCTCTGCGGCAATGCGGCATGGGCCGCGTGCAGGGCACGGTTCAGCAGGGCGTCGAGGGCGCGACCCACAGCGGCGGAGCACTCGGGAACGCCGTGCTCCGGGCCCGCGGTGTCGGCCAGAAAACGCCGTACCTCGGGACGGAAGCGGTAGCGGTCGTCCCCTGCCGGATCGGGATCCAGCAACTGGACGTCCAAGGCCTCGGTGAGCATCCGGGCCGCCTCGCCGGGCAGGACGTCCGCGGCCGCGCCGGCGAGATGGGCGTCGATGGAGGGCCAGCCGCCCAGCGCCGTCAGCCGGAGGAGGCGCGCCGTCTGCGGGCGGAGGCGGTCGCAGGCGCTCTGGACGGCGTCGCGGACCGGGTTACGTACGGGATCACGGACCGGGTTACGTACGGGATCGCGGCCCGGGTCGCGTACGGGATCGCGGCCCGGCGCTCCCCCTGCCCCGTCCCCCGGCCCTCCGGCGTCCGGCCTTCCGGTGTCCGGCTCCGGGTCATCCTCCTCGGCCCGCAGACGCAACGCCTCCGCCTTCAACGCGAAAGCGTTCCCCCCGCACCGCTCCAGCAGCTCCGGCATCCGGGCCTTGACGCGCGCGACGTTCTCCGGCCCGGCCGCCTTCCGCAGCATCCGTACCGCGTACCGGTCGCTCAGGGGAGGTACGGGGACGCGTTCGGCCTCCAGGGCGAAGGGGCGGCCGGAGACGACCACCAGCAGGAGGACATCGGGCGTGGCCGGGACGAGGGCGCGGACCTGGGCGGCCGAGGAGACGTGGTCGACCACCACCAGGGCCCGGCGGCCCGCGGTCAGGTGACGGTAGAGCTCTTCACGGCCCGAGGCGGACGGCGGCATCCGCTCCGGCGGAACGCCCATCTGCCGCAGCAGACGGAGCAGAACAGCGGCAGGCTCCGGGCCGTGCCCCCCTGAGGGGTCACGCAGGTCGACGTAGAACTGCCCGTCGGGGAACTGGGCGTAGAGCACCGCGCCGAAGTGCAGCGCCACCGCCGTGGTGCCGATCCCCGGCGGCCCGTGGAGCAGGGCGACGCGCGGCCGCCCGGCGGCGGGGCGGGTCGCCTCGCGCTTCAGCTGTTTCAGGACCTTCTGGTGGTTGGTGAAGTCCCTTGACGCCGGTGGGAGTCCGGCCGCCGGGGCCAGGGGTAAGGCCTGGTCGGGGAGGCTCCGCAGGAGCAGCGCCCACTCGCCCGCCCGCTGGGGGTCCTGGCCCAGCCGCGCGTGCAGCTGCCCCGCCAGCGCCTGCCACTCCTCCGGGCCGGACGGCATCGGCGTCTCCCGCCCCAGGGTCCTTCTCGCCAACGCCCCGGCCGACAGGAGGGTGTTCTTGCCCATCTCGCCTGCCGCGCCGTTCCACGCGGAGGTGAGAAAGGACGTCAGCACACTCAACGCCACGGTCTCCAGCACGTCCGCCCCTCCCCTGTCACCGATGCGACCGCGCCACCGACCCGACGTGGTCACTGATCCGGCCTTCCGCCGGACTGTATCGCCGCGACCACAGCCCGTGGAAAGGTTTGAGCTCGTCAACTGCGCTTGGCCGAGGAGTCCATGGCGCGAACGCACCCGTCGCCCCCAGCCCGGCCGTCTCCCGACTCACGCTCGGTAAGGCTGTCACCGGGCCGCGACCACCAAACACGGCAACCAGCCCAACCGACGCAAGATCGACACTGTCCAGAGATGAAGCGATGTCGCCGTGATCGATGGGACCACGGCCTCAGGGCCGGCGCGGCTGCAGCGCCAAGGGCGGACGGCCACTTGAAGTAGGCAGGCCCCTTGGCCAAACCCGCCCTGTTCCCTGCGCACTTGCGCACCCGGCTCCCTACTGTTGCCCGTGGAGTGATCAATGCTACGGAGGGGGAGCGCATGGCTTGGGAAGAATGGGAACAGATCAAGACTGGTACGGCCACCCGACATGGCGCCGGGACACGACTGAACCAGCTCGCGCCCGCAGGCGGTAGCGGTGGCGGCGCGCCGGATCTGGTCTCCTCTCCTGCGCAGAAACAGGCCGCGGCGAAGGCGATCGAGGAGCGTTTGGACCCAAAGAACCGATGATGCTCGCCCTCACCCCGTCGAGGCGCCTCGCCGCGGCCTCGGCGGCCGCCGTCACCGTGGGGCTGCTGCTCGGTGCCTGCACCGCCGACACCGACGGTGTCACCCGCCGCTCCTCCAGCTGGAAGAAGGGGGCAGGCGCCCCTGACGCGGCGGCGTTCATGAAGATCCGCATTCCTCGGGGCGCGACGGAGGTGACGGGCGCGGTACGCGTCCAGCCACAGGAGGACGTCTACCTGCTGTCATTCCTCACCGACGAGAAGACCGCCGAATCGATCACCGCGGACTTGCGGCCCGACCATCCCTTGAAAGCTGTGCACAGTACCTCGTCCCTGAGCGGGGATGGATTCCAGCACCTGGGTCTCAAGCCGCCCCAGGACCTTCCCGGCGTACGGACGACAAGCGCCTGTCCCCCCTGTGTCGGCGACTCCAGGCGGAGCGGTGTCCAGGGGGTCGAGGTCCACGTCGGTGGGGGTGGGGGCGAGCGCGTGCGGCTGTATCTGGCGGCCTATTGAAAGAGGCCTGCTGAGGACCGAGGGGTACAGCCCCCCCTACGACACGATGTCCTTCTTCTCGAACCCCCGGAACGCCAGTGCCACCAGCACCAGGGCGTACCCCACCGACACCCCCGCCCCCTGGGCCATGCCGCTCCACTCCAGGTGGGGCTGGAGCGCGTCCGCCCAGGCGAACTGCCAGTGTGCGGGCAGGGCGTCGCGCCAGTCGCCCAGGGCCGTGATCGCGTCCAGGACGTTGCCCACGATCGTCAGGCCCACCGCCCCGCCGACCGCGCCCAGCGGCGCGTCCGTCTTGGTGGAGAGCCAGAACGCGAGCCCAGCGGTGACCAGTTGGGAGACGAAGACGAAGGCCACGGCGATGGCCAGGCGCGGTATCGCCTGGCCGGCGCCGAGTGAGCCGCCGGTCGGGATCTCCAGCGGGCCCCAGCCGTACGCCGCCGTGCCCACCGCCAGCGCCACCAGCGGCAGCAGGACGATCGCCGCCGCGCTCAGGCCGAGCGCCACCGCCAGCTTGCTCCACAGCAGCCGCGCCCGGGGCACCGGCGCGGCCAGCAGATAGCGCAGCGAGGACCAGCCGGCCTCCGAGGCGACCGTGTCGCCGCAGAACAGGGCGACGGGCACCACCAGGAGGAAGCCCGCCGAGACGAACAGGGCGGTCGCCGCGAAGTTCGCCCCGGACGCCGTCGCCGTGTCGATCAGGGTGATCCGGCCGTCCCGCCCGGACGGCGTGCCCCCGATCGCGAAGGCCGTGACCAGGATGAACGGGAGCGCGGCGAGGATGCCTCCCATCACCAGCGTGCGGCGGCGGCGCAGCTGGCGCGCGGCCTCCACCCGCAGGGGCAGGGTGCGGCGCGGGCGGTAGCCGGGGGCGGTAGCCCGCAGGTCCGGCGCGGCCTCGGCCCCGGTGTGCGTCGGCGCACTCATGCCGATCCTCCGATCAGGGTCAGGAACGCGTCCTCCAGGCGGCGGTGCGGGCCCACGCCCGTCAACGGCACGTCGAGGCGGACCAGTTCGGTGATCAACTCCGTGGCCGTGGCGCCCTCCAGGCGCACCAGCATGCCCTCGTCGGTGCGCGTCGCCGCGCCGACGCCGGGCAGCGCGGCCACCTTGTCGGCGAGCACCTCGGCGACCGGGCCGTCGACGGTGACCAGGAGCGTGTCGCTCTCGCCGGTGATCTCGGCGACCGGGCCCGCCTGGATGAGCCGGCCCCGGTCCATGACCACCAGATGCGTGCAGGACTGCTCCACCTCGGAGAGGAGGTGGCTGGAGACGATGACCGTGCGGCCGCCCCGGGCGTAACGGATCATCACGTCCCGCATCTCGCGGATCTGCGGCGGGTCCAGGCCGTTGGTCGGCTCGTCCAGGATCAGCAGGTCCGGCAGGCCGAGCATGGCCTGGGCAATGGCGAGGCGCTGGCGCATGCCCTGCGAGTACGTCCGCACCGCGCGCGACAGCGCGTCGCCCAGGCCCGCGATCTCCAGGGCCTCGTCCATGTGCGAGTCCTCGGCGGGGCGGCCGGTGGCCTGCCAGTACAGCTCCAGGTTGGCGCGGCCCGACAGGTGCGGCAGGAAGCCCGCGCCCTCGACGAAGGCGCCGACCCGGGAGAGCACCGGCGCGCCCGGCCGGATGGCGTGGCCGAAGACGCGGATCTCGCCGCTGTCGGGGCGGATGAGACCCATCAGCATGCGCAGAGTGGTGGTCTTGCCCGCCCCGTTGGGCCCGAGCAGGCCCAGGACCTGGCCCTGCTCGACGCGGAAGGAGAGGTCGCGGACCGCGTACCGGTCGGTCGACTTGGCGTACTTCTTGGTCAGGCCGGTGATCTGGAGCGGGACCTCGGCCAGCTCCGGGTCGGGGGCGGGGGCCGTGGCGCGGCGGGTGGCCAGCAGGCCGAGCGCGATCACCGCGCCCGCCAGCGGCATTCCCCATGCCCACCAGGGCACTCCGGCGGGCTCGGTCTTCACGGCGGGCGCGGTCGGCACGGCCAGCGAGCCGTCCACGAGCGAGACCTTGTACGTGGCGGGCGCCGCCGGGGAGGCGTAGCCGAGGTCGGTCGCGGCGACCACCAGGCGCAGCCGGTGGCCCGCCTCCACGTTGTGGTCGACGGCGGGCAGGGTGACCTCGACCTCCTTGCCCTCCTTGGCGCCGTCCACCCGGACGGGCGCGACCAGCTGGGCCGGGAGCACCTGCTGCTTGCCGTCGGGGCTCACGTCGTACACCTTGCCGAAGAGCACCGCGTCGTCCCCGCTGGAGGTGACCTTCAGTCGGACCGTGGGCGAGCCGGTGACGCGCACGCCGGGCTTCAGCGGCTCGGAGTCGAAGCGCGCGTACTGCCCGGGGAAGTCCATGGAGAGGCCGCCCACGCCGAGCGAGGACAGGCCCGCGAGGCCGCCGCCGACGCCGGGCACGGCGGAGATGGCGGGCGGGGCGGCGCCCGCCGGGTTCTCGAAGGTCTGCTCGCGGCCGGTGAGCTTCACCTTGCGCGTGCCGTTCGTCAGGCCCGGGTAGCTGCCGCTGGTGGCGCCGCGCAGCTGGGCGGCGCCGTCGGTGGAGCTGATGCCGCCGGTCCTGGTGACGCGGAAGGCGGGGCCGGTCGAGGCGCCCTCGTCGTCCTTCAGATAGTGGTCGAACCAGGAGGCGATCCGGGCGTCGATGCGGCCCGACTCCCGGTCGCCGCCGTCGTGGCCGCCGGTGATCCAGTCGACCGCGACCGGGGCGCCGTTGGCGCGGATCTTCCGCGCCATGGCGTCGGCCTGGCCGAGCGGGAAGAGGGAGTCGCTCTGGCCCTGGACGATCAGCGCGGGCACCTTGATGCGGTCGCCCACGGCGGACGGGGAGCGGGCCGCGAGCAGGTCGCGCGCCGGCGCGTCCGGCTTGCCGCTGACCGCGACCCTCTCGTACATGTCGCAGAGCTGCTTCTCGAAGGTCTTGCAGCCGCCGCCGCTGGAGAAGAAGATCCCGGCCCAGAGCTTCTTGAACACGCCGTCGGGGAACAGCGCGTCCGCCAGGTTCCAGTAGGTGATCTGGGGCGCGATCGCGTCGATCCGCTTGTCGTACCCGGCGGCCAGGAGCGAGATCGCGCCCCCGTAGGACGCGCCGGTGACGCCCACGCGCGGGTCGCCCGCCGCGTCGAGCCTCACCTCGGGGCGCCCGGCCAGCCAGTCGACGAGCCGCGAGACGTCCTTCACCTCGTACGCCGGGTCGTTGAGGCCGATCTCGCCCGTGGAGTCGCCGAAGCCGCGCGCGGACCAGGTCAGCACCGCGAAGCCCTCGCGCGCGAGGCTCTGCGCCTGGGCGCGGACGTCGTCCTTGCTGCCGCCGAAGCCGTGTCCCAGGAGAACGGCGGGGCGCTTGTCCTTCGCGTCGCCCGCCGTGAAGTACGACGTGTCGATCTTCGCCCCGGGCATCTCCATGACCCGGTCCTCCCGGTGCACCGCGGGCGTGCCGCCCGCACCGGTGGCCGTCCAGACGCCGGCACCGGCGAGCACCGCGAGGGCGGCGGCCACCCCGGCCGCCGCCCTCCCACGAGGTCTGCGCAATCTCATGCCTCCACCGTAAGCGCCGGGTCCGACAACCGAGCCTGCCGCCAGGTGGAGGTCCCGGGTGTACTCACGGCGTACGGGAGGCGGTTCCCGTACCGCAGCGGGAGTAGGACGCCCGCCTGCGGGCCGGGGAACGCGTGCTCAGCCGAAGGACGCCCGCTGGAGCCAGAAGTCCAGGAGCTCGGCGTCGCCGAGGACCTCGACCTGGGGGCTGTCGGCGGGCAGCCGCCGGTAGAAGACGCTCAGGACGTCGGTGAGCGGGCCGCGCAGCGCCACCGTGGCCTTCTCGTGGCCGCGCCGCCAGCTCACCCCGTCCTCGCCGAGCTCGATCAGCCACTCGGCGCCCGGCGCGTCCGTCGCGTGCAGATGGATGCTGCGGCCGGGGCCGCGCAGTTCGGCGGCGGCCGGGGCCAGCTTGGCGGCCTGGACGTACGTGACGATCTCCAGCCACTCGTCGATCGTGTCCGCCGCCACCTGGGGCGCGAGCCGGTACTCCGCGCCCACGGTGAGGGCCGCGTCCGCGCGGTGGACCACCGTCTCGTGGGTCATGCGGCGCGACCAGAACCCGGCGGTCGCCTCGCCCGCCCAGGTCCAGGCCGCCTGGTCGGCCCCGGCGGTGCGCAGGGTGTCCGCGCAGAGCGCGGCGCCCTCCGCCAGCCAGGCCTCCAGCGCCTCCGGTTCGTCCTTCTCGGGGCCGGCGAAGCCGGGCACGCGCTCCTGGGGGACGACGGCGGTGGCCTTCGTACGCACGATCTCGGCGACCCAGCGGTGCGCGCCGCCCACGTGGACGGCGAGCTGCCTCAGCGTCCAGTCGGGGCAGGTCGGTACGGTGACGGAGAGGTCGGCACCGGTGAGGTGGGCCCTCAACTCGTCGGTCTGGCGCAGGATTTCGGCACAGTAGAAGTCGTGGTCGAGGGGCGTGTGCGCGGCAGTCATGCCCCAAACCCTAGGCGGGGCCCGCCCGTTGCGTCCCGCGGAAACACCGCCGGATCCGGACAGACCCCGCCCCGGGCCGGCTCAGGCCTGCTCGTCCTCCGGGATGCTCACCAGCCACCGCGTCTCGCGGCGCGGGCGCAGGTAGAAGGCCCAGTAGAGGGTGGCGACGGCCGTGATGCCGCCGGTCCACAGCAGGTACTGCGTCTCCTGCTGGGTGAGGATGTACGCGAGGACGGCGATCAGGACCACCGGTACCGCGGGCCACAGCGGCATCCGCCAGGCGGCCGTCTCGCGGTGCGCGCCGCGCCGGCTGAGCAGGGCGGCGACCGCGACCAGCAGGTACATGCCGGTGACCGAGACGCCGGTGACGCCGTAGAGGGTGTCGAGGTTGACGAAGCAGAGGGCCGCGCCCGGGACGCCGACCAGGAGGGTGGCGACCCACGGGGAGCCGAACCGGCCGAGCCGCGAGAGACCGCGGTTGACCGGCTCGGGCCAGGCCTTGTCGCGGGCGGAGGCGAACAGGACGCGGGAGTTCTGGATGACCATCACGATGCCCGCGTTGACGATGGCGAGGGCGACGCACAGGCTCACGAAGGTGCCGACGGCCGAGTTGGACCAGGCGGTGACCATGCCGCTGATGTCGCCGGAGGTGAGCGCCGAGAGGTCGGAGGCGCCCAGGGTGATGGCGATGACGGGGACGAGGATGACGGCGGTCGAGATGGCGAGGGTGGCGAGCACGGTGCGGGCCACGTTGCGGCGCGGGTGCTCCAGCTCCTCGGAGAGGTAGACGGCGGTCGAGAAGCCCTGGGTGATGAAGAGGGCGATGGCGAGGCCCGAGACGACCATCATCGCGGTGACCGTGGAGTGCGTACCGCCGTCACCGGCGACCGTGCCGTGGACGAGCGAGGAGGCGCCGCGGTGGCTGTGGGAGAAGCCGAGGACGGCGACGAGGGCCGCGGCGACCACTTCCAGCACCAGGAAGATGCCGGTGATCCAGGCGTTGGCCCGCAGGTCGAGCAGTCCGGCGAGGGTGGCGAGGAGCATCACGCCGCCGCCCGCGACGGGCGCCGGGATGTGGACGAGCGGGGCCAGGTAGTCGGCGGTGCCCATGGCGATGACCGGGGGGACGATCATGACCACGAGCAGCGAGAGGACGAAGACCAGCCAGCCCGCGAGCCGTCCGGCGAGGGTCGAGACCATCGCGTACTCGCCGCCCGCGCTGGGGATGAGGGTGCCCAGCTCCGAGTAGCAGAACGCGACGCCGATACAGAGCAGCGAGCCGATGGCGATGGTCAGCGCGGTGTAGGTGCCGAGGCTGGAGAAGAGGTCGGGCACGACCACGAAGAGGGTCGACGCGGGCGTCACGCAGGAGAGCGTGAGCAGGGTCCCGCCCACGACGCCGATGGAACGCTTGAGCTTCTTGGGGGCTTCGCCCGTGGCCGGGGAGAGGACGTGGGGCGGGCTGAGCGTTTCGGTCATCGAGGGTGCGTCCGATCGGCGGGGTGTGTGGGTGCTGAGCGGGGAGCGGTATCGACCTCCGGGTGGTGCTCCGGGGCCCGTCCGGCCCCGGTGGTGAGTGGTGGGTCGCTCCCGGGCCGCCATTTCAATCTCCACTCGATCCGCAGGTCAATAGCTGTTCACCTACGGAATTCGTCGCTCCGGCACCCTTGTGACACTGATCCGGCGTTAAGAGGGCAATAAAAGGGCGCGTTCGGGTGGTACGGGAACCGCAGCGCGGCCGCGGAAAAATTTCGGCTGATTCCGAATGCCGGAACAGCACCGGCGACCCGGGCGGCCCTTCCGGTTACCCCCGGTCACCAAAAAGGCCCGTACCGCCGGATCGGCGGTACGGGCCGGACTCCCGCGAGGGGGGTCAGTGGTTGCGCGGGAAGCCCAGGTCGACGCCGGCGGGGGCGTCGGAGGGGTCCGGCCAGCGGGTGGTGACGACCTTGCCGCGGGTGTAGAAGTGCGTGCCGTCGTTGCCGTAGATGTGGTGGTCGCCGAAGAGCGAGTCCTTCCAGCCACCGAAGGAGTGGTAGCCCACCGGCACCGGGATCGGCACGTTCACGCCGACCATCCCGGCCTCGACCTCCAGCTGGAAGCGGCGGGCCGCGCCGCCGTCCCGGGTGAAGATCGCGGTGCCGTTGCCGAACGGCGATGCGTTGATGAGCGCCAGGCCGTCGTCGTACGACTCCACGCGCAGCACGCACAGCACCGGGCCGAAGATCTCGTCCCGGTACGCGTCGGCCGACGTCGGCACCTTGTCGAGCAGCGAGAGGCCGATCCAGTGCCCGTCCTCGTAGCCCTCCACCGTGTGTCCGGTGCCGTCCAGGACGACCTCGCAGCCCTGCTCCGCCGCGCCCTTCACGTAGGAGGCGACCTTGTCGCGGTGGGCGGCCGTGATCAGCGGGCCCATCTCGGAGGCCGGGTCGTCGCCGGGGCCGATCTTGATCTTCTCGGCGCGCTCGCGGATCTTCGCCACCAGCTCGTCGCCGATGGCGCCCACCGCCACGACCGCCGAGATGGCCATGCAACGCTCGCCCGCCGAGCCGTACGCGGCCGAGACGGCGGCGTCGGCGGCCGCGTCCAGGTCGGCGTCCGGCAGCACCAGCATGTGGTTCTTGGCGCCGCCGAGCGCCTGGACGCGCTTGCCGTTGGCGGAGGCCGTGGTGTGGATGTAGCGGGCGATCGGGGTGGAGCCGACGAAGGAGACGGCGGCCACGTCCGGGTGCTCCAGAAGGCGGTCGACGGCCACCTTGTCGCCGTGCACCACGTTGAAGACGCCGTCGGGCAGCCCGGCCTCGCTCAGCAGCTCCGCGATCTTCATCGACGCCGACGGGTCCTTCTCCGACGGCTTGAGGACGAAGGTGTTGCCGCAGGCGATGGCGAGCGGGAACATCCACATCGGCACCATCGCCGGGAAGTTGAACGGCGTGATGCCCGCGACGACGCCGAGCGGCTGGCGGATCGAGGACACGTCCACCCGGCTGGCGACCTGCGTGGACAGCTCGCCCTTGAGCTGCACGCTGATGCCGCAGGCCAGGTCGACGATCTCCAGGCCGCGCGCGACCTCGCCGAGCGCGTCCGAGTGCACCTTGCCGTGCTCGGCGGTGATCAGCTCCGCGATGGCGTCGCGGTTGGCGTCGAGCAGCGCGCGGAACTTGAAGAGCACCGTCGTACGTTGAGCCAGCGAAGACTGGCCCCAGGTGGCGTACGCCTCACGGGCCGCGGCGACCGCCGCGTCCACCTCCTCCACATTGGCGAAGGCGACCTGCGTGGTCACGGCACCGGTGGCGGGATCGGTGACCGGGCCGTACGTACCGGACGCGCCCTCGACGGTCTTGCCACCGATCCAGTGGTTGACGGTCTTCGTCATGATCGAATTTCTCCTTCAGAGATGGCGGCGTCGGGCTGCGACTTGCCGGTCGTACTCCTCACGCGCCTCGACCGCCGACGAGCGGGTCGCGGTCTCGGCCACAGGAACATCCCACCACGCCTGTGCCGGGGGCGGGCCCGACACAGTGTCTGCCGTTTCGGTCTCGATGTAGACACATGTGGGACGGTCGGACGCGCGCGCGGTCGCGAGGGCTTCTCGCAGGTCACGAACGGTCTTGGGGCGCAGCACGGCCATCCCCAGCGAGGCCGCGTTGGCTGCCAGGTCCACCGGCAGCGGCTCCCCCGTACAGCTCCCGTCGGCCGCCTTGAAGCGGTACGCGGTGCCGTAGCGCTCGCCGCCCACCGAGGCGGAGAGGCCGCCGATCGAGGCGTACCCGTGGTTCTGCAGGATCACCACCTTGATCGGGACGTTCTCCTGCACCGCCGTGACGATCTCGGTGGGATTCATCAGATACGTGCCGTCGCCCACCAGCGCCCACACCGGGCGGCCGGGCGCGGCCAGCGCCACCCCGATCGCCGCCGGGATCTCGTATCCCATGCAGGAGTAGCCGTACTCGACGTGGTACTGGTCGCGGGAGCGGGTCCGCCAGAGCTTGTGCAGGTCGCCGGGGAGCGAGCCGGCCGCGTTGATCAGGATGTCGTCCCCGGTGACCAACGTGTCGAGCGCGCCCAGGACTTGGGCCTGGGTGGGCCGGGCGTCTTCGTCGTCAGGCATGTAGGCGGCGGTGACCCGGTCCTCCCAGGCGGCCTTCGCCTCGCCGTAGCCGGTCGCGTACGACGGTGTGACGCGGTACTCCCCCAGCGCCCGCGCGAGCGCTTCGAGTCCCGCGCGCGCGTCCGCGACGAGCTGGAGGGCGCCCAGCTTGTGGGCGTCGGCGCCGTTCACATTGAGCCCGATGAAGCGGACGGCGGGGTTCTGGAAGAGCGTCGAGGAGGCGGTGGTGAAGTCGGTCCAGCGGGTGCCGACGCCGAGGACGACGTCGGCCTCGCGGGCCAGCGCGTCGGCCGTGGCGGTGCCGGTGTGGCCGATGCCGCCCACGTCGCACGGGTGGTCGTACGGCAGCGAGCCCTTGCCCGCCTGGGTGGCGGCCACCGGGATGCCGGTCCGCTCGGCGAAGCGGCGCAGGGCGTCCTCGGCGCGCGCGTGGTGCACCCCGCCGCCCGCGACGACCAGCGGGCGCCGGGCGCCGCGCAGCAGGGCCGCCGCCTCGTCGAGCTCGGCCCGGTCCGGCTCCTGGGCGCGCACCCGCCACACCCGCCGCCGGAAGAACTCCTCGGGCCAGTCGTACGCCTGCGCCTGTACGTCCTGTGGCAGCGCCAGCGTCACCGCGCCGGTCCTGGCGGGGTCCGCGAGCACGCTCATCGCGGCGAGCGCGGCCGGGATCAGGGCCTCGGGCCGGGTGATCCGGTCGAAGTAGCGCGAGACCGGACGCAGACAGTCGTTGACCGACACATCGCCCGCGTACGGGACTTCGAGCTGCTGGAGGACCGGGTCGGCCGGGCGGGAGGCGAAGACGTCGCCGGGCAACAGCAGGACCGGCAGATGGTTGACCGTGGCCAGGGCCGCGCCCGTGACGAGGTTGGTGGCGCCCGGGCCGATCGAGGTGGTCACCGCGTGCGCCGAGAGCCGGCCCGACTGACGGGCGTAGCCGACGGCCGCGTGCACCATGGCCTGTTCGTTGCGGCCCTGGTGGTACGGCATGTCGCTGCCCGGCTCCAGGAGCGCCTGGCCGATCCCGGCGACGTTGCCGTGGCCGAAGATGCCCCAGGTGGCGGTGATCAGGCGCTGCTCGGCGCCGTCGCGGGCCGTGTACTGGCGGGAGAGGAAGGCGAGCAGCGCCTGCGCGGTGGTGAGGCGCCTGGTCGTACCGCTCATCGGTAGCCCTCCGTGTGGTCGGGGTGGAAGCGGATGGCCCACACACGTTCCTCACCGGGCCCCGCCATCACGTTCAGGTAGTACATGGGGTGCCCGGGCGCGGCGATGGAGGGGCCGTGCCAGCCGTCGGGGACGAGGACGGCGTCACCGGTGCGCACCTCGGCGAGCACGTCGGCGCCGCCGGGCCGCGAGGGCGAGACGCGCTGGTAGCCGAAGCCCTGCGGCCCGGCGAACTCGAAGTAGTAGATCTCTTCGAGCTCCGACTCCTGCCCGGGGACGTGCTCGTCGTGCTTGTGGGGCGGATAGGAGGACCAGTTGCCCCCCGGGGTGATCACCTCGACGGCGATCAGCCGGTCGCAGTCGAAGACGTCGGCGGCGGCGAAGTTGCGGACCTCGCGGGCGCTGACGCCCGAGCCGCGCTGTTCGACGGGCACCTCCGGCGCGGGGCCGTGACGAGCGGGGAGTCGGCGCTCGCATCTCGCTCCTGCCAGTGCGAACCGGCCTCCCGCGCCGGAGGCGATCTGTGCGTGGGCGTCGCGCGGGAGGTACGCGAAGTCGGTGACTCCGGCGAACACGCTCTCCCTGCCCCGCAGTTCCATGGTCCGGGCTTCCGTCCGGCCTTGGGCGCGGTCTTCGGTCCGGTCTTCGTTCCGGTCTTTTACGTGTACCGTGCAGCCACCATTGAGGGGCAGCAGGATCCACTCGCTGTCCCCGGTGGCGAAGGCGTGTTCCGCGCCCGGCGCCAGCTCCAGCACGCGCAGCCCCGAGTAGTCCCAGCCGGCCCGCTCGGGGCCGATGTCGAGGGCGTACGCCTCGCGGGAGGCGGTTCCGGCCCGTACGAACAGCTTGTCGTCGTGCCCGCCGCCGTGCTCGTCCTTGTGCTCGTCCATGCCTCCTCCCTACCCCCTCAGCAGCCCGGCGGCCGTGTCGACCGCGCCCGCCACGTCGCCGTCGGCCGGATAGAGCAGGGTGCGCCCGGCCACCAGCCCCTGCACGGTGGGCAGTCGCAGCGCGCCGCGCCACTTCTCGTACGCCGCCTCCTGCTCTCCCGGCGTCCTGCCGATGTCCCCGCCGAGCAGCACGGCGGGCAGGGTGGTGGTCGCCATCACCCGGGCCATGTCGTCCGGGTTCTCGGTGACGGGCACCTTCAGCCAGGTGTACGCGGAGGTCCCGGCCAGGCCGGAGGCGATGGCGAGCGAGCGCGTGACGGCGTCCGCGCTCAGATCGTTCCGCAGCCGTCCGTCGCGCCGGTGACAGATGAACGGCTCCACGAAGACAGGAAGCTGACGCTCCGCCATCTCGTCGACGGCTCGGGCGGCCGAGTGCAGCGTGTTGAGCGAGCCGGGGTCCTCGTAGTCGATCCGCAGCAGCAGTTTGCCCGCGTCGAAGCCGAGCCGGGCGAGGTCCTGGGCGCGGTGGCCGGTGAAGCGGTCGTCGAGCTCGAAGGAGGCCCCGGCGAGCCCGCCCCGGTTCATCGACCCGATGACGACCTTGTCCTCCAGGGCCCCCAGCAGCAGCAGGTCCTCCAGGATGTCCGCGCTGGCCAGCACCCCGTCGACACCGGGCCGGGACAGCGCCAGGCAGAGCCGTTCGAGCAGGACCGAGCGGTCGGCCATGGCGAAGGCGTCGTCGCCGACGCCCAGCGCGCCCCGGGCGGGGTGGTCGGCCGCGATGATCAGGAGCCGCCCGGCGCCCCGCACGAGCGGGCGCCGACCGCGCCGGGCGGCGGCTTCGGCGACGGCCTCGGGGTTCCGGGTGCGCACCCGGGCGAGGTCGCCGGGGCTGATGCGGATGCTCACGCCTGACCCCCCGCCAGTACGCGCTCGACCTCGGCGGGGTACGGCATGGCGGAGGAGCAGGCGAGCCGCGACGCGACGATCGCGCCGGCCGCGTTGGCGTACCGCATCAGCCGCTCGGTGTCCCAGCCGCCGAGCAGCCCGTGGCAGAGCGCCCCGCCGAACGCGTCCCCGGCGCCGAGCCCGTTGACCACCTCCACGGGGACGGGCGGCACCTCGGCGGTGCTCCCGTCCCGGTGGACGGCGAGCACCCCCTTGGGCCCCTGTTTGACGACGGCGAGCTCGACCCCGGCCGCGAGCAGTGCCCGGGCGGCGGCGTGCGGCTCGCGCTCCCCGGTGGCCACTTCGCACTCGTCGAGGTTGCCGACGGCGACGGTCGCGTGGCGCAGGGCCTCGCGGTAGTACGGCCGCGCCTGGTCGGGGTCCCCCCAGAACATGGGCCGCCAGTCGAGGTCGAAGACCGTGGTGCCGGTACGGGAGCGGGCGGCCAGCGCCGCCAGCGTGGTGGACCGGCTCGGCTCGACGCTCAGGCCCGTGCCGGTGACCCAGAAGATCCGCGCCGCGCGGATCGCGTCGAGGTCGAGGTCCGCCTCGTACAGCTCCAGGTCGGGGGCCTTGGGGGCGCGGTAGAAGTACAGCGGGAAGTCGTCCGGCGGGAAGATCTCGCAGAAGGTGATCGGCGTCGCCAGGCCCGGCACGCTCTTCACCCAGCGCGCGTCGACCCCGAACTCGCCCAGCTCCGCGCGCAGATACTCCCCGAAGGGGTCCTCGCCCGTGCCGGTGATCACGGCCGTGCGGCGCCCGAGCCGGGCCGCCGCGACCGCCACGTTGGAGGGCGAGCCGCCGAGGAACTTGCCGAACGACGTCACCTCGGAGAGCGGCACGCCGGTCTGGAGCGGGTAGAGGTCCACCCCGATCCGCCCCATGGTGATCACGTCGTACGGAACCGCCTCCATGCACGCCCCCTTCATCGGCGGCCACAAGGGCCTGGCCGTCCCAGG
This sequence comes from Streptomyces sp. NPDC023838, assembly GCF_040639555.1. Lineage (NCBI taxonomy): Bacteria > Bacillati > Actinomycetota > Actinomycetes > Kitasatosporales > Streptomycetaceae > Streptomyces > Streptomyces sp. NPDC023838. The sequence continues at coordinate 52,160 of NZ_JBFAAD010000025.1, read as the reverse complement.
TCTAGCGGCCCTCCCCCGGCCCTGTCAATCTTTTGTCCTGACATTCGGACGTAGCCTTGACACCGTTCCGGCGCCGCCGGAAGGCTGGCTCCCATGACGACGGCCAAGACTCGCATCCGGATCGGCTCGGCCCCCGACTCCTGGGGCGTCTGGTTTCCCGACGACCCCCGTCAGATCCCCTGGTCCCGCTTCCTCGACGAGGTCGCCGGGGCCGGATACGGGTGGATCGAACTCGGACCGTACGGCTATCTCCCCACCGACCCGGCGCGCCTCGCCGACGAGACCGCGCGCAGGAACCTGCGGGTGTCGGCCGGGACGGTGTTCACCGGGCTGCACCACGGCCCGGCGGTGTGGGACACGACCTGGGAGCACGTGGCGGACGTGGCCGAGCTGACCCGGGCGACCGGCGCCGGGCACCTCGTCGTCATCCCGGCCTTCTGGCGCGACGACAAGACCGGCGAGGTCCTGGAGAGCCCGACGCTCAGCGCCGCGCAGTGGCGCGATCTCGCCGCGCAGACCGAGCGGCTGGCCCGCGAGGTGGGCGAGCGGTACGGCCTGCGGATCGTCGTGCACCCGCACGCCGACACCCACATCGACAGCGAGGAGAACGTCGCCCGCTTCCTCGACGCCACCGACCCCGGCCTGGTGAGCCTGTGCCTGGACACCGGGCACTACGCCTACTGCGGCGGCGACAGCGTCAAGCTGATCGAGACGTACGGGGAGCGGATCGGCTACCTCCACCTCAAGCAGGTGGACCCGGCCATCCTGGCCCAGGTGCACGCCGAGGAGCTGCCGTTCGGGCCCGCCGTCGCCCGGGGCGTGATGTGCGAGCCCCCCGCCGGGGTGCCCGCCCTGGAGCCGGTGCTCGACGCCGCCCAGGCGCTCGACGTCGACCTCTTCGCGATCGTGGAGCAGGACATGTATCCGTGCGATCCGGACCGCCCGCTGCCCATCGCCACGCGCACGCGCGCGTTCCTGCGCTCCTGCGGGGCGTGAGGCGATGACCTCCCTGACCTCCGCGCCGCTCGGGATCGCCGTCATCGGCACCGGGAAGATGGGCGCCGACCACGTCCGCCGCCTCACCACCGTGACCGGCGGGGCCCGGGTCGCCGCCGTCGCCGACATCGACGCGGAGCGCGCCAAGGCCGTCGCGGGCCCCCTCGACGGCTGCACCGCCCACACCGACCCGGCGGCCGCGATGGCCGCGCCGGGCGTCGACGCGGTCCTGATCGCCTCCTCGGGCCCGGCCCACGAGGAGGCGCTCCTGGAGGCGTTCCGGCGCGGGCTGCCCGTCCTGTGCGAGAAGCCGCTCACCCCGGACCCGGCCGGGGCGCTGCGGGTCCTGGAGGCCGAGACCCGGCTCGGGCGCCGCCTGGTGCAGGTGGGCTTCATGCGCCGGTACGACGCGGAATACGTACGCCTCAAGGCGCTGCTCGACGACGGCGGGCTCGGGCGCCCGCTGTTCCTGCACTGCCGCCACCGCAACGCCTCCTCCCCCTCGTTCTTCACCACCGAGATGCTGATCCGCGACTCCGTGGTCCACGAGGCCGACGCGGCCCGCTGGCTGCTCGGCCAGGAGCTCACCGCCGTCCAGGTGCTCCGCCCGCGCCCGTCCTCGTACGCCCCCGAGGGCCTGGGCGACCCGCAGCTCGTGCTGTTCGAGACGGCCGGCGGCGCGGTCGTCGACGTCGAGATCTTCGTCAACTGCGGCTTCGGTTACGAGGTGCGCTGCGAGGCGGTCTGCGAGCGCGGGGCCGCCTCGATTGGTGCCGGGACCGGCCCGGTCGTCCGCTCCGGCGGGCGGTGGGGCGGCGAGATCCCGCAGGACTTCACGGTCCGCTTCGCCGACGCGTACGACCGCGAGGTGCAGGCGTGGGTCGACGCCACCCGGCAGGGCCGCGTCGAGGGCCCGAGCAGCTGGGACGGCTATATGGCGGCCGTGGTCTGCGAGGCGGGCGTGCTGGCCCAGCACTCGGGCGAGCGGGTGAGCGTGGAAGCGGCGGTGGAACGGCCGGGGTTGTACGCGTAACGGGGGCGGGGCCGGGCCGGGTGGGGCCGGGGCGCGAGCGTCATCGGGCGGGGGCGGGGCGTGCGCGCAACCGGAGCGGGGCCGGGGCGTGCGCGCAACCGGGCGAGCGCCTGCGGCTTCGCGCGTCCCGCCCCTCACCCCTGCCTGCCCCTCGCCCCATTCATCACCCCTGTCACAACCATCCCTTTCCCGTCACACATGTCTCCATTCCATGGGTCTTGCGTCACAAGGAGTCGACAGCCGCACTCCTGCCTTCACTCGCCGTCGTTCAACGGGAACAGGCTGACTGATCGTCAAGTGCCCGCGCCCAGCTCCCCCGACGGCCGTCAGACCGCCGCTGCGGCGCACTCAGGGAGGTGCCCACCATGACCGACCGACGGCTCTGGTCGTACAAGGAGATCGCCGCGCACATCCGGGTCCAGCCGGACACGGTCCGCTCCTACCGCAAACACGGACTGCTGCCCGCCCCCGACCTGGTCGAGAACGGCAAGCCGTTCTGGTACGCCGACACCATCCGCACCTGGGTCGCGCGGCGCCCCGGGAACCGGGGCCGCCGGGCGAACGACTGACTGAGGAGGCGACGAGGAGGTACGCGGAGGGGGTACTGGATTAATACCCCCTAGGGGTATAACGTGGAACCTGTCAGCGGGCCTCGGCCTTCCCGTGTCCCTCTGGTGCACCATGGATCCGTACCGCCCCGAAGAGGAGAACTCCATGACCGCCGAGACCGAAGCCGCCGCCACGACCGGCTCCTGCTGCTCGCCCGCCGGCTCCTGCCACAGCGAGGGCCCGGCCGACGTCCAGGTCGGTTCCGTCACCACCGTCTACCAGGTCTCCGGAATGACCTGCGGGCACTGCGAGGGCGCCGTGTCGGGCGAGATCAGTGAGATCGCCGGGGTCGGCTCGGTGAAGGCCGTCGCCGCGACCGGTGAGGTGACCGTCGTCTCGGCCGCGCCGCTGGACGACGAAGCCGTCCGCGCGGCGGTCGACGAGGCCGGCTTCGAGCTGGTCGGCCGGGCCTGAGCCGGAACATCCTCTTCCGGGCCGTACGACGAGCGCAGCCGCGCCGTACGGCCCGGTCTCTTTTTCAGGAGCCCACGTGGAAACCAACCTGATCGAGCTGACCATCGGCGGCATGACGTGCGCCTCGTGCGCCGCCCGCATCGAGAAGAAGCTGAACCGGATGGACGGGGTCGAGGCGACGGTCAACTACGCCACCGAGAAGGCGAAGGTCGCCTTCGGCGACGGGGTCGAGGTGGCGGGCCTGGTCGCGACGGTGGTCAAGATGGGGTACACGGCGCAGTCACTGGCACCGCGCACCCCGGCACCCGCGTCACCCCCGGCGGCCGGGCCCCGGGCACCTTCGGCCGCCGCCCCGGTCGGCGGGGACGGAAGCGGGACGGACGCACCCCGGCCGGACGGGGACGGGGGCGGGACGGACGCACCCCGGCCGGACGAGCGGGCGCCCGCGCCGCCAGGCCCCGGCGGCCCGGCGGCCCCCGGTCCGCTGGAGGCGGCCGCACCCGGCACGGCGCCCGGGCTCAGCGCGCCCGATCCCTCCGCCGACCGGGCGGCGACCGCGCTCGCCGCGCTGCGGCAGCGGCTCCAGGTCTCCGCCCTGCTCGCCGCGCCCGTCGTGCTGCTCGCCATGGTCCCCTCGCTCCAGTTCGACAACTGGCAGTGGCTGAGCCTCACGCTCGCCGCGCCGGTCGTCGTCTGGGGCGCGCTGCCCTTCCACCGGGCCGCCTGGACCAATCTGCGCCACGGCGCGGCCACCATGGACACCCTCGTCTCGGTGGGCACCCTCGCGGCCTTCCTCTGGTCGCTGTGGGCACTGTTCTTCGGTGACGCGGGGATGCCCGCGATGCGCCACGGCTTCGACGCCACCGTCAGCCGCACGGACGGCGCCTCCACCATCTACCTGGAAGTCGCCGCCGGGGTCGTCACCTTCATCCTGCTCGGCCGCTATCTGGAGGCCCGCTCCAAGCGGAAGGCCGGCGCGGCTCTGCGGGCGCTGCTCGAACTCGGCGCCAAGGACGTGTCCGTACTGCGCGGCGGCACCGAAGTACGCGTACCCATCGGCGAGTTGAGGACCGGTGACCGGTTCGTGGTGCGGCCCGGTGAGACGGTCGCGACCGACGGGACGGTCGTGGAGGGCGCCTCCGCCGTGGACACGTCCATGCTGACCGGCGAGTCCGTCCCCGTGGACGTGAGCGCGGGCGACGGCGTCACCGGCGCCACCGTCAACGTCGGCGGCCGACTGGTCGTCGAGGCGACCCGGGTCGGCGCCGACACCCAGCTGGCCCGGATGGCCCGCCTGGTGGAGGACGCGCAGAACGGCAAGGCCGAGGTCCAGCGCCTCGCCGACCGCATCTCCGGCGTCTTCGTCCCCGTCGTCCTGCTCATCTCGCTCGGCACGCTGGTCGGCTGGCTGCTCGCCACCGACGACATCACCGCGTCCTTCACGGCCGCCGTCGCGGTCCTGATCATCGCCTGCCCGTGCGCCCTGGGCCTGGCCACCCCGACCGCGCTGATGGTCGGCACCGGGCGCGGCGCCCAGCTCGGCATCCTCATCAAGGGCCCCGAGGTCCTGGAGAGCACCCGCCGCGTCGACACCGTCGTCCTCGACAAGACCGGCACGGTCACCACGGGCCGGATGACCCTGTACGACGTGTACGCGGCGGACGGCACCGACGACAAGGAAGTCCTTCGCTACGCGGGCGCCCTGGAGCACTCCTCCGAGCACCCCATCGCCCGCGCCATCGCGGAGGGCGCCGCCGAACGGGCCGGGGAGCTGCCCGTGCCCGAGTCGTTCCTGAACCTGCCCGGACGCGGGGTGCGGGGCGTGGTGGAGGGCTGCGAGGTCTTCGTGGGCCGGGGCGTCGAGCTGCCCGCCGCGCTCGCGGCCGCCAAGGAGGCCGCCGAGGCCGACGGGCGTACGGCCGTCGTGGTGGCCTGGGACGGGGCCGCGCGGGGCGTACTGACGGTCGCCGACGCGGTGAAGGAGACCAGCGCCGAGGCGGTCTCCCTGCTGCGCGGCCTCGGGCTGCGGCCGGTGCTGCTGACCGGGGACAACCGGGCGGTGGCCGAGTCGGTGGCAGCCCGGGTCGGGATCGCGGCGGAGGACGTCCACGCCGAGGTGCTGCCCGAGGACAAGGTGGACGTGGTCAAGCGGCTGCAGGCCGAGGGGCGTTCGGTGGCGATGGTGGGCGACGGCGTCAACGACGCGGCCGCGCTGGCCACCGCCGATCTGGGTCTGGCGATGGGCACCGGGACTGACGCCGCGATAGAGGCCTCCGACCTGACCCTCGTACGGGGGGACTTGCGGGTCGCCGCCGACGCCATCCGGCTCTCCCGGCGGACCCTGTCGACCATCAAGGGCAACCTGTTCTGGGCCTTCGGCTACAACGTGGCCGCGGTTCCGCTCGCCGCGGCGGGCCTGCTGAACCCTATGATCGCGGGCGCGGCTATGGCGTTCTCCTCGGTCTTCGTGGTAACCAACAGCCTACGGTTGCGCTCCTTCACCTGATCTCCACAAAGAGAGCTAGATCACAGAGATTATGAGGTAACCATCGGGCCGGTTCGGGAGTCTAAGTGGTCGATGCCGAGGACGTCTTGGGGGACGTCCATGGAATGTCTTGGGGGACGTTCCAGGCAGCGCGTTGGCCGGGGCACGTACAACGGGGAGCTTTGAGCGGCCCACCCGTGACGTACGTACCCCGGCAGACCGCCGGACTCCCGGCCGGATCCCGTGGGGGGAATCCGCACCGGGTATAGGGGAAGCGCCCCGCCCGCCAACCCGTGGGGGGATTGGTGGGCGGGGCGCTTCTGTGTTTCTTTGGGGCTCGGTTCGCCTCCGGGGCGCTGGAGCCGATGTCGAGTCGGCGATCGTGCTCGACCCTCCTTCGTCGGGCCTCCGCGCTCCCCCAAGCTCTCGGCTTCGCTCGAGCAGGGGGGACCCCCATGCTCTCTCGACACAGGCGCGCCCCTTCGGCTCACTCGCCGGGGGTTGGGGTCATCCCGAACCCAGGGGGCTGCAAGCGATCGGGTCAGCGGGCCTCGACGGGGACGAAGTCGCGGAGGACCTCGCCCGTGTAGATCTGGCGCGGGCGTCCGATGCGGGAACCCGGCTCCTTGATCATCTCGTGCCACTGGGCGATCCAGCCCGGCAGGCGGCCGAGCGCGAACAGGACCGTGAACATCTCGGTCGGGAAGCCCATCGCGCGGTAGATCAGACCCGTGTAGAAGTCCACGTTCGGGTACAGGTTGCGCGAGACGAAGTAGTCGTCGGAGAGCGCGTGCTCTTCCAGCTTCAGCGCGATGTCGAGCAGCTCGTCGGACTTGCCGAGGGCCGACAGGACGTCGTGCGCGGCGGCCTTGATGATCTTCGCGCGCGGGTCGAAGCTCTTGTAGACCCGGTGGCCGAAGCCCATCAGACGGACGCCGTCCTCCTTGTTCTTCACCTTGCGGATGAAGGAGTCGACGTCGCCGCCGTTGGCCTGGATGCCTTCCAGCATCTCCAGGACCGACTGGTTGGCGCCACCGTGCAGGGGGCCCCACAGGGCGCTGATGCCGGCGGAGATCGAGGCGAACATGTTCGCCTGCGAGGAGCCGACCAGACGCACGGTGGAGGTCGAACAGTTCTGCTCGTGGTCCGCGTGCAGGATCAGGAGCTTGTCGAGCGCCGAGACGACGACCGGGTCCAGCTCGTACTCCTGCGCCGGGACCGAGAACGTCATCCGCAGGAAGTTCTCGACGTAGCCGAGGTCGTTGCGCGGGTAGACGAACGGGTGGCCGATCGACTTCTTGTACGCGTACGCCGCGATCGTCGGAAGCTTGGCGAGCAGCCGGATCGTCGAGAGGTGACGCTGCTTCTCGTCGAACGGGTTGTGGCTGTCCTGGTAGAACGTGGACAGCGCGGAGACGACCGAGGACAGCATCGCCATCGGGTGCGCGTCGCGCGGGAAGCCGTCGAAGAAGCGCTTGACGTCCTCGTGCAGCAGCGTGTGCTGGGTGATCTCGCTCTTGAACGTCGACTGCTGGTCGACCGTCGGCAGCTCACCGTTGATGAGCAGGTACGCGACCTCCAGGAAGGTCGAGCGCTCGGCGAGCTGCTCGATCGGGTAGCCGCGGTAACGCAGGATGCCCTGCTCGCCGTCGAGGTAGGTGATGGCGGATTTATAGGCGGCGGTATTGCCGTATCCGCTGTCCAGGGTCACGAGACCGGTCTGGGCCCGGAGCTTCCCGATGTCGAAGCCCTTGTCGCCGACGGTGCTGTCGATCACCGGGTAGGTGTACTCGCCATCGCCGAACCGCAGTACTACAGAGTTGTCGCTCACGTCATCCCTCACCGACGTAGTGCCTCTTCTTCGAGGTGCCCTGACTGTCTCTACCATCCCCCATTTGGCTCAGCAGAGTGCACTCGGGGTCGCCCATTGGGCTCATCAGCGGCACTCAGTGCCGTCAACCTGCTCATCCTGCCCCCTTCGCCCCGGTTGCGGAAGCCCCAGGTGATGTTTCACACCAAGACGCCCCCTGACAGCCGATGAGCGAGTGCGGTAAAGCGTCTGCCTGCGGAAACCGTACGCACTGCCTGGCCGATCGCCTTGCGGGACCCCACCAGTACGACGAGTTTTCTGGCGCGGGTCACCGCCGTATAGAGCAGGTTCCGCTGGAGCATCATCCACGCGCCGGTGGTGACCGGGATCACCACCGCCGGGTACTCACTGCCCTGCGAGCGGTGGATGGTCACCGCGTACGCATGGGCCAGCTCGTCCAGTTCGTCGAAGTCGTACGGCACCTCCTCGTCCTCGTCCGTCAGCACCGTCAGACGCTGTTCGTCCAGGTCGAGCGCGGTCACCACGCCGACGGTGCCGTTGAAGACACCGTTCTTGCCCTTCTCGTAATTGTTCCGGATCTGCGTGACCTTGTCGCCCACCCGGAACACCCTTCCGCCGGACCGCTTCTCCGGCAGGTCGGGGCGGGCCGGGGTGATGGCCTGCTGGAGGAGGCCGTTGAGGTTGCCCGCGCCCGCCGGGCCGCGGTGCATCGGGGCGAGCACCTGGACGTCGCGCCGGGGGTCGAGGCCGAACTTGGCGGGGATGCGCCGCGCCGCCACGTCCACCGTGAGCCGCCCGGCGTCCTCGGTCTCCTCCTCCACGAAGTGGAAGAAGTCGCTGAGGCCCTGGGTGAGGGGCGGGACACCGGAGTTGATGCGGTGGGCGTTGGTGACCACGCCGGACTGCTGGGCCTGGCGGAAGATGCGGGTCAGCCGGACCCTGGGCACCGGGCCGCCCTCGGCGAGCAGGTCCCGCAGCACCTCGCCCGCGCCGACCGAGGGCAGCTGGTCCACGTCCCCGACCATCAGCAGGTGCGCGCCCGGGGCGACCGCCTTCACCAGCTTGTTGGCGAGCAGCAGGTCGAGCATCGAGGCTTCGTCGACCACCACCAGATCGGCGTCGAGCGGGCGGTCCTTGTCGTACGCCGCGTCGCCGCCCGGTTTCAGCTCCAGCAGGCGGTGCACCGTGGACGCTTCGGCGCCGGTGAGCTCGGCGAGCCGCTTGGCGGCCCGGCCGGTCGGCGCGGCGAGCACCACCTTCGCCTTCTTGGCCCGGGCGAGCTCGACGACCGAGCGGACGGTGAAGGACTTGCCGCAGCCGGGGCCACCGGTGAGCACCGCGACCTTGCTGGTCAGGGCGAGCCGGACGGCCTGCTGCTGCTCGGGGGCGAGCTCGGCGCCGGTGCGCTGGGCGAGCCAGGACAGGGCCCGGTCCCAGTCCACGTCCTGGAAGCCCGGCATCCGGTCCTCGCCGGTCCGCAGCAACCGGACGACCTGGGCGGCGAGGGAGAGCTCGGCGCGGTGGAAGGGCACCAGATAGACCGCGTTGACCCGGTCCGCCGCGCCGCCCCGCGGGCCCGGCACCGCCTCCCGGACCACCCCCTCCTCGGCGACCAGCTCCCCCAGGCAGTCGATCACCAGGCCCGTGTCGACCTGGAGGAGCTTCACCGAGTCCGCGATGAGTTGCTCCTCGGGCAGGAAGCAGTGGCCCTGGTCGGTGGACTGGGACAGTGCGTACTGCAAGCCGGCCTTGACGCGCTCCGGGCTGTCGTGGGGGATGCCGACGGCCTGGGCGATGCGGTCGGCGGTGAGGAAGCCGATGCCCCAGACGTCGGTGGCCAGCCGGTAGGGCTGGTTCTTCACCACGGAGATCGAGGCGTCCTCGTACTTCTTGTAGATGCGCACGGCGATGGAGGTGGAGACGCCGACCCCCTGGAGGAAGACCATCACTTCCTTGATGGCCTTCTGCTCCTCCCAGGCGGCTCCGATCAGCTTGGTGCGCTTGGGGCCGAGGCCCGGCACCTCGACCAGGCGCCCCGGCTGCTGCTCGATGATGTCGAGCGTGTCCGTGCCGAAGTGCTCCACGATGCGGTCGGCGATGCGCGGGCCGATGCCCTTGATCAGGCCCGAGCCGAGGTAGCGCCGGATGCCCTGGATGGTGGCGGGCAGGACCGTCGTGTAGTTCTCGACGGTGAACTGCTTGCCGTACTGCGGATGCGAGCCCCAGCGGCCCTCCATCCGCAGCGACTCGCCCGGCTGCGCGCCGAGCAGCGAGCCGACCACCGTGAGGAGATCGCTACCGCCGCGCCCGGTGTCCACCCGGGCGACCGTGTAGCCGTTCTCCTCGTTGGCGTACGTGATCCGCTCCAGGACCCCTTCGACCACCGCGAGATTGGACATGATCCGACGCTACCGGTGAGCTCGGACAACGGTGGGTGCCTGTGGATAACTTTCCCCGCGGGCGGGGCCCTTCGGGCCGGGCCTCCCGGTCCGGGCGGCCGCGCGTTCAAAGGGATCCCGGAGTTCAAGGGGATCCGGGAGTTCCCAGGGATCCGGAAGTTCAAGGGGGCCCGGTCCGTATGACCGGGCCCCTCGATTCCCTCCCCATTCCCTCCCCAACCGGCGTCCCCTCGGATCCCCCCAGACCCTCCCCTGGAACGCCGACACCCACTTAGACACCCGTCACCCCACAAGGGTTGCACGACTGCGGGCAGTAATTTTTCCGGAATCCCGACGTGCCGATCCGTACGGGTTCACGCCACCCCCAGACGCCCCCATACCGGGTCACACCGCCTTCAAGTACCCCCCGTCCACCACGAAGTCCGCCCCCGTCGTGCTGCCCGACCTCGGGGAGACCAGCAGGGCCACCGCGTCCGCTATCTCCTGCGGGGTCACCAACCGGCCCGTGGAGACGTTCATCATCCGGGGGGCCAGGGTGTCCATCACCGTGTCGCGGTCCGAGCCCGCCATCGCCGCGATGATGTCCGCCGCGCCGCCCTCCTCGGTCCACCACGCCGTCCGTACCGCCCCGGGCGAGACCGTGTTGAAGCGGACGCCCTGCGGGGCGTACTCCTCCGAGAGGACCTTCGTGAAGTTGTTCAGGGCCGCCTTCGCCGCGCCGTACTCCGCGTTGCCGACCGCGGGCTGACGCGCCAGGCCCGTGGAGACGTTGACGACGGCGCCGCCGCCGTCGGCGAGCAGGTGCGGCAGGGCGGCGCGGACCGCCCGTACCGCCGAGAACAGGTTGAACTCGAAGATCGCGGCCCAGTCCGCGTCCGCCGCGTCCAGGAACGAGGTGCGCGGCAGGCTCACGCCCGGCGGCGGGCCGCCCGCGTTGTTGACCAGGATGTCCAGACCGCCGAACTCCTCGACGGTCCGGGCCACCACGCGCGCGGGGGCCTCGGGGTCCATGAGGTCGGCCAGTACGTGGACGAGCTCGGGGCGGGCCAGCTTCTCCAGCTCCGGGCTGGTGCGGCGGGAGACCGCGACCACCCGCGCGCCCTCGTCGAGCAGCGTGCGCACCACCGCCAGGCCGATGCCCTTCGAGGCACCGGTGACGAGCGCGGAACGGCCGGAAAGGTGCAGGTCCATGGGGTTGTCTCCTCGGGGTGCGGCCCTCGCCCGGACGGGCGAACCGGAGGCCGTGCACCCGATCCTGTTCCGCCGCGCCCCCGCTCGCTGGCGGGAATCCGGCACCGCGTTCCGCCCCCGCCCCTCACGCCCCCTCGGCCGGCCCCTGCGCGCGCGTGGGCTCCGTGCCATGGCTCCCGCCCGCGCCCAAGCCCAAGCCGTAGCCCTACGCGCGCGCAGGCCCCGTCGAACCCCGGACCATCAACTCCCCGTGCACCGTGGCGATCCCGCCCGGCGGCACCGGCTCCTTGCCCATCGCGAGCCGGCCCGCCCGCGCCCCGGCCTCGTACAGCGGCAGCCGTACCGTCGTCAGGGCGGGGACCGCGTCCGTGCTGAACGGGAGGTCGTCGAAGCCCGCCACCGAGACGTCGCCGGGGACGGACAGGCCGCGGTCGCGCAGGGCCGCGCAGGCGCCGAGCGCGACCGTGTCGTTGGCGGTGACCACGGCGGTCAACGACGGGTCCAGGCGCAGGAGTTCGAGGGTCGCGTCATAGCCGGAGCGGCGGTCGTACGAGCCGTGGACGAGCGGGCCGGGCGCCACGCGCGCGTCCGCGAGCGCGGCCAGGTGGCCCTCGACGCGGTGCCGGGTCGTGGTGCGCTCCTCGGGGCCCGCCACATAGCCGATGCGGCGGTGGCCGAGCCCGAGCAGGTGCTCCGTCAGCCGGCGGCTGCCGCCCCGGTTGTCGAAGGTGAGCGTCGCGGCGACGGGTCCGGCCTCGGTGCCGGTCCCGGAGTGCGTCAGCGGCGGCCGCCCGCACAGCACGATCCGCGAACCCGCCTCCGCCAGCCGCCCCAGCTTCGCCGCGACCGCCGCCGCGTGGCCGGGGTCCTCCAGGGCGCCGCCGGTGAGGATGACGGCCGCCGCGCGCTGGCGCTGGAGCAGGGTGAGGTAGGTGAGTTCGCGCTCCGGCGAGCCGCCCGTGTTGCAGACCACGGCCAGCTTCTCGCGGGCCCCGGGGCCGCCGCCGATCTCCGACTGGGCCGCCCCCGCCATGATGCCGAAGAAGGGGTCGGCGATGTCGTTGACGAGTATCCCGACCAGGTCGGACGTGGCGGCGGCGAGCGAACTCGCGGGCCCGTTCAGGACGTAATCCAGCTCGTCGACGGCCCGCAGAACGCGCTCACGGGTGGCCGCGGCGACCGGGTAGTTGCCGTTGAGCACCCGCGAGACGGTCGCCGGGGACACCCGGGCGCGCGCCGCCACATCCGCCAGGGTCGCTGTCATCTCTGCCTCCGGGCAACTCTTGTGGGCACATGGGGTGGTCCGCCGCGCGCCTCTTGTCGGCAGCGCTGTGCGCAGGCTAGCGTCCCCCTCGATAGAAAGCGCTTGCTACCGCGTCCACCGGGTACGGAACCGGATACAGAAAACCGGTCGGGCATCCGGTACCGAAGGGACCTCGCATGACACCGACGCGCCGGACCGTGCGGATCGCCATGAACGGCGTCACCGGCCGCATGGGCTACCGCCAGCACCTCGTACGCTCCCTGCTCGCCCTGCGCGACCAGGGCGGTCTGGACCTCGGCGACGGCACGGTCCTGTGGCCCGAACCCGTCCTGGTGGGCCGCCGCGAGCCCGCGCTGCGGGCCATCGCCGAGCGGCACGGCCTCGCCCACTGGTCCACGGACCTGGACGCGGTGCTCGCCGACGACACCGTCGAGATCTACTTCGACGCCCAGGTCACCTCCGCCCGCGAGGAGTCCCTCGCCAAGGCGATCGCCGCGGGCAAGCACGTGTACACCGAGAAGCCCACGTCGACGGGGCTGGCCGGCGCCCTTGAGCTCGCCCGGCTCGCCCGGGCCGCCGGCATCAGGCACGGCGTCGTCCAGGACAAGCTCTTCCTGCCGGGCCTGCTGAAGCTGAAGCGGCTGATCGACGGCGGCTTCTTCGGGCGGATCCTGTCGGTGCGGGGCGAGTTCGGCTACTGGGTCTTCGAGGGCGACTGGCAGAGCGCCCAGCGCCCGTCGTGGAACTACCGCGCCCAGGACGGTGGCGGCATCGTCGTGGACATGTTCCCGCACTGGGAGTACGTGCTACACGAGCTCTTCGGCCGCGTCACCTCCGTACAGGCGCTGGCGACCACGCACGTGCCGCAGCGCTGGGACGAGGCGGGCAAGCCGTACGACGCGACCGCCGACGACGCCGCGTACGGGATCTTCCAGCTGGTGGGCGGCGCGGTCGCCCAGATCAACTCCTCCTGGGCCGTGCGCGTGCACCGGGACGAGCTGGTCGAGTTCCAGGTGGACGGCACCGAGGGCTCGGCGGTGGCGGGCTTGCGCACCTGCCGCGCCCAGCACCGCGCCGCGACCCCCAAGCCGGTGTGGAACCCAGACCTCCCGGCCACCGAACCGTTCCGCGAGCAGTGGCAGGAGGTGCCGGACAACACGGAGTTCGACAACGGCTTCAAGGCCCAGTGGGAGCTCTTCCTGCGCCATGTGGCCCTCGGCACCCCGTACCACTGGGATCTGCTGGCGGGCGCGCGCGGAGTGCAGCTGGCCGAGCTGGGGCTGCGGTCCTCGGCCGAGGGCCGCCGCGTCGAGGTGCCGGAGATCGCGCTGTGAGCCTGCTGCTGCCGCGCGCGGACGGGTCGCTCGTCCGGTACGAGCCGCGCCCGGACCCGGTCGTCGTCGCCCCGGGCGGCCCGCTCGTCTCCCGTACGGTCTTCTCGGCGGCGCACGTCGTCGCCGACCCGTATGCCGATGCCGCGCCCGACGGCCCGGCGGCCGTCGACTGGGAGACCACGCTCGCCTTCCGCCGCCATCTGTGGGCGCACGGGCTCGGCGTGGCGGAGGCGATGGACACCGCGCAGCGCGGCATGGGCCTGGACTGGGCCGGGGCCGCCGAGCTGATCCGCCGCTCGGCCGCCGAGGCGCGCGCGACCGGCGGGCGGATCGCGTGCGGGGCGGGCACCGACCAGCTCTCCCCGGGCGCCTCGCTTCCCGAGGTGACAGCCGCGTACGAGGAGCAGCTCGCGGTGGTCGAGGGCGCGGGCGCGCAGGCGGTCCTGATGGCGTCGCGGGCGCTGGCAGCGGTGGCGCGCGGCCCGGAGGACTATCTGGCGGTGTACGGGCGGCTGCTGGAGCAGACCGCCCGGCCGGTGATCCTGCACTGGCTCGGCCCGATGTTCGACCCGGCGCTGGCCGGGTACTGGGGCTCGCCCGACCTCGACGCGGCCACCGAGGCGTTCCTGGGGATCGTCGCCGCCCACGCGGAGAGGATCGACGGCGTCAAGGTGTCGCTGCTCGACGCGGGGCGGGAGGTGGAGCTGCGGCGGCGCCTTCCGGACGGCGTGAAGTGCTACACCGGCGACGACTTCCACTACCCCGAGCTGATCGAGGGCGACGAACAGGGCTTCAGCCACGCCCTGCTGGGGATCTTCGACCCGCTGGGGCCCGTGGCGGCGGACGCGGTACGGGCGCTGGACGCGGGCGATCCCGCGGGCTTCCGCAAGCGTCTGGACCCGACCGTCGAGCTGGCCCGCCACCTCTTCTGGGCGCCGACCCGCTTCTACAAGACGGGTGTGGTGCTGCTCGCCTGGCTGGCGGGCCACCAGGACCACTTCACGATGGTCGGCGGCCTCCAGTCGGCCCGCTCGCTGCCCCATCTGGTGCGGGCCTACGAACTGGCCGACGCTCTGGGTCTGTTCCCCGACCCGGAGGCGGCCGAGTCCCGTATGCGCGCCCTGCTGAAGGTGTACGGAGTCACCTCATGAGCCCTCGCGATCCCCTGGACCTCTCCCGTCTCAGCATCAACCAGATGACCGTGAAGCAGCTCTCGCTGCCCGAACTGGTCGACGCCTGCGTGGAGTCCGGCGTGCCGGGCGTCGGGCTGTGGCGCGAGCCGGTGCGCGCGTACGGCGTCGAGGCGGCCGCGCGGCTCGTGCGGGACGCCGGACTGAGCGTCACCACGCTGTGCCGGGGCGGCTTCTTCACCATGAGCGAGCCCCACGCGCGCGTGAGGGCGCTCGACGACAACCGGGCGGCCATCGACGAGGCGGCGGCGCTGGGCACCGACACCCTGGTGCTGGTCTCGGGCGGACTGCCCGAGGGCAGCCGGGACCTGGCCGGGGCGCGGGAGCGGGTCGCCGACGCCCTGGCCGAGCTCGGGCCGTACGCGCGCGCCCGGGGCGTACGCCTGGCGATCGAGCCGCTGCACCCGATGTACGCCTCGGACCGCTGTGTCGTGTCCACCCTCGGCCAGGCCGTGGACCTCGCCGAGCGGTTCCCGGCGGAGGAGGTGGGGGTCGTCGTCGACACGTACCACGTCTGGTGGGACGACCTGGCCCCGGCCGCCCTGGCCCGCGCGGGGGCGGGCGGCCGCATCCACTCCTTCCAACTGGCCGACTGGATCACGCCGTTGCCCGCCGGTGCCCTGACCGGGCGCGGCCAGCTCGGGGGCGGTGTGATCGACCTGTGGGGCTGGTACGAGCGGGTGGCCGCGGCGGGTTACCCGGGCCCCGTGGAGGTCGAGCTGTTCAACGAGGAGCTGTGGGGGCGGGAGGGGGCGCAGGTGGTGCGGGAGACGGTGGAGCGGTTCGGGGCGGTGATGCGGGCCGGGACGGCCGGGGGCGCCCTGGCCGGCCAGGACCCGGCGGGCCGGTGAGGGGCGGCGTGCGGTACGCGTTCTCCACCCTCGGGGTGCCGGGGCTGCCAGTCCCCGACGTCGTCCGCCTCGCCGTCGCGCACGGCTATGACGGCGTCGAGCTCCGCGCCCACCCCGAGGAGCCGGTGCACCCGGGCATCGGCGCCCGCCAACGGGCGTCCGTGGCGGCGGAGTTCGCGGAGCACGGCGTCCGCGTGCTCACCGTCGCCGGGTACGCGCGCGTGGCCGACCCCGACGACGCCGAGCCGCTCGACGCGCTCGTGGAGCTCGCGCACGACCTCGGCGCCTCGTACGTACGCGTCTTCCCCGGCGGCCGGGGCGGCCCGGACGACGACGGCATCGCCGTGCGGCGGCTGCGGTCGGTGGCCGCGCTCGCCGCCGACCGGGGGGTGCGGGTCCTGCTCGAAACGCATGACTCGCACCGCACGGGCGCGGCCGTCGCCCGCGTCCTGGACCGGGCCGGTGCGCCCGGTCTTGGCGCGCTGTGGGACGTGATGCACACCTGGCTCGGCGGCGAGAGCCCGGCCGAGTCGTACGCGGCGCTCGCCCCGCACCTGGGATACGTCCAGGTCAAGGACATCGCCTCGGCCCAGGACACCACCCCGCTGCCGCTCGGGGCCGGGGTGCTGCCACTCGCGGACTGCCTGGCGCCGCTCGGCCCCGACGGCTGGCTGTGCTGGGAGTACGAGAAGCGCTGGTACCCGGACGCGGCGGAGCTGCCGGGGCTGCTGAGCGCGGGGCGGGAGCGGCTGGCCACGCTGCTCGCCGGGGCGGCGCCGTCGGCGCATCCGCCTCCCCTCGACTCCTGAGCCACTCCCGCCCCGCCCGGAACGCTCGGGCCCCGGCGCCCCGTTCCGGGCGGGTGACGCGCGCCCCCTTGACCGGCAATAACTTTCCGGTTATCGGTTCGGTTTGGAAGTTTCTTCCAGACCTAGGGATGGAGTGCCCGTGTCGCACCGCACCTCCAGCACCTCCAGACGCACCCTCCTCGCCACCGCCGCCGCGACGGCCGCCGCGGCCGCCGTCGGGCCCGCGCTCCCCGCGCACGCCCAGGCCCGGCGCGCCCCCGACGACCGCCTGCGCCGGATCGTCTCCCGGATGTCCCTGGCGGAGAAGGTCGGCCAGCTCTTCGTGATGCGGGTGTACGGACACTCCGCGACCGCACCCGACCAGGCCGACATCGACGCCAACATGAGCGAGATGGGCGTGCGCACCGCCGCCGAGCTCATCGCCAAGTACCACGTCGGCGGCATCATCTACTTCACCTGGGCGCACAACACCCGCGACCCGCACCAGATCGCCGGTCTCTCCAACGGCATCCAGCGGGCCGGCCTCGCCCAGCCCACGCCCGTGCCGCTGCTCATCGCCACCGACCAGGAGCACGGCATCGTCTGCCGGGTCGGCTACCCGGCCACCCTCTTCCCGGGCGCGATGGCGCTCGGCGCCGGGGGGTCGGCGCGCGACGCCCGTACGGTCGGACGCGTCGCCGGGGCCGAGCTGCGTGCGCTGGGGATCCGGCAGAACTACTCCCCCGACGCCGATGTGAACGTCAACCCGGCCAACCCCGTCATCGGCGTCCGCTCCTTCGGCGCCGACCCGGCCGCGGTCGCCCGCATGGTGGCGGCCGAGGTGCGCGGCTACCAGGAGGCGGGGATCGCGGCGACCGCCAAGCACTTCCCCGGGCACGGCGACACCACGGTCGACAGCCACACCGGCATCCCGGTGATCACCCACACCCGCGAGGAGTGGGAGCGGCTGGACGCGCCGCCGTTCCGGGCCGCGGTCGCCGCCGGGATCGACTCGGTCATGACGGCGCACATCCAGTTCCCGGCGCTGGACGCGACCAACGACCCGGCGACGCTGTCGCACCCGATCCTCACCGGCATCCTGCGCGAGGAGCTCGGCTACCGCGGGGTGATCGTCACCGATTCGCTCGGCATGCAGGGCGTACGGGACAAGTACGGAGACGACCGGGTGCCGGTGCTCGCCCTGAAGGCCGGAGCCGACCAGCTGCTCAACCCGCCGGACCTGGCGGTGGCCTGGAACGGTGTGATGGCGGCGGTCACCAGCGGCGAGATCAGCGAGGCCCGGCTCGACGAATCGATCCTGCGGATCCTGGCACTCAAGGAGCGGCGGGGCCTGTTCAGCCACCCGTACGTCTCGCGGTCCGGCGTGGACCGGGTGGTGGGCACCCGGCCGCACCTGGCCGCCGCCGACGCGGTGGCCGAGCGGACGACGACGCTGCTCGCCAACGCGGGCGGGCTGTTGCCGCTGTCGCGGCGGCGCCACCGGAACGTGCTGGTCGTGGGCGCCGACCCGGCGTCGCCGTCCGGGACGACCGGCCCCCCGACGGCCGTTCTGGCGAAGGCCCTGAACGAACTGGGCTTCACCGCGACCGCGCTGCCGACCGGGACCCTGCCCTCGCAGGCGCAGATCGACGCGGCGGTGGCGGCGGCGCGCGGCAGGGACGCGGTGGTCGTCGGCACGTACAACGCGGGGGCGGGAGGGGCGCAGGCCCGGCTGGTGGCGGCGCTCGGCGCGACCGGCGTGCCGGTGGTGCACCTCGCGATCCGCAACCCGTACGACATCGCGCACCTCAGCGGGTACGCGGCCTCGCTCGCCACCTACTCCTGGACGGACGTCGAACTGCGGGCGGCGGTACGGGTCCTGGCGGGACGGGCCGAGCCCGCCGGGCGGCTGCCGGTGGCGGTGCCGCGCGGGGACCATCCGACCCGGGTTCTGTACCCGATCGGGTACGGGCTGTCGTACCAGAGATAACCCCCGGGCCCTCTGGCGTGTTCTCCGCGTGAGCGGTCACGCTGGTGCGGGGGGTCGGACATGTACGAGTACGGTGCCACAAGGCTGGTTCGGGCCGTTTTGGCCGCTGGGTGGGGCGGGGTGCTGCTCCTGACGGGCTGCCAGCGGGCCCCGGCCACCCCGGCTCCCCCGGCCTCGTCCGCCGCGCCGTCCTACGGCGCCACGTTCCTGGGGAGCGGGGACTGTGCGGCGCGGGGGCAGGCGTTCCGTGAGGTGCCGTGCACCAGTGAGCGGGCGGTGGCGCGGGTGCTGGTGCGGCGGGAGGGTGCGCGGGCGGGCGGGGCGGTGGAGTGCCCGCTGTCCACGGACTTCGTGCTGTACATCGGGGGCGAGGGGGCCTCCGGTTACGCCTGTATGCGCAACCTGGAGGCGCCGCATCCCGGTGACCCAGGGATGGGTGGCGGCCCCTTCACCGTGGTGGGTGATTGCGTGTACCGGGCGGGGGTGGGGCAGGTGAAGGAGACGCCGTGCGACGGCTCGGGCGCCAACGCCCCTGAGTTCAGGGTGACTTCGGCGGTGCCGCGCCGCCCGGACTGCCCGGCGTCGACGGCCCTGTATGTGGAGCTGCCGGGGGCTGGGGAGGGGGTGGGGTGCGCGCGGCGCCTGTGATCCCCACCCCACCCCTTCCTGGCCGGCCCGCGGACGAACCCCTGGCCCCTACGGGCGCAGGGTCGGCTCGCGCTCGATGGACTGGCGGTCCAGGGCCGCGTCGTAGCGCGCCAGGGGCCTGGCCTGGGTCGCGGTCGTCGCGGGCACGCCCGCCCAGCGCAGGATCGCCGACGTCGCCGCCGCCTTCTCCGCCGCCGCCAGACCCGCCACCTTCGAGCCGTGGTTGCCGCCCGCGACCGTGTACACGTACGAGTCACGCGCCCCGGAGCCGAGGCGGAAGCGCTCCGCGCCCCACGGGTCGTTCTGGCCGTACACGTACAGCATGTGGTCGGCGTGGTGCCGGACCCAGGCGTCGACCTGCGGCATCGCCGACGGGTGGAAGCGCATCGGGATGGAGCGCGGCACGAAGTGGCGCGGCGGCTGGTAGCCGTAGCGGCTCAGGCCGCCGAGCCAGGGCTGCTTGATGGTCGGCGAGCCGAGCTGCGTGCCCGCCTGGTAGTAGTACGGCGTGTACGGCTCCAGGCCCTGGTCCGTGTAGAAGGAGAAGCCGGAGATCGTGTCGACCGTGTCCCAGATCGCCTGGTCGGTGGCGTGCCGGGCGTCCGCCGGGATGGTGCCGCAGTCCGACAACAGGCTGTACTGCCAGAACGCCCACACGTAGTCGAGCACGACCGCCTCGTACGACTTGTCGAGGGAGCCGGTCGTGGTGAAGGTGTAGCCGTTGGCCTTCGCGTACTCCGCGTACTTGGCCTCCAGCGGCTTGCGGCGCACCAGCGCCTCGCGCTGCACCGCCTCCAGCTTGTCGCGGCACTCCTTGGTGCCGACGTTCCGGAAGAAGCGGTCGTACGCCGAGTCCTCGTTGTTGACGACGTCGTTGGGGGCGACGTAGGCCACCACGCCGTCCATGTCCTTGGGATAGAAGCGCTTGTAGTACGTCGCCGTCATCCCGCCCTTCGAGCCGCCGGTGGTCAGCCAGTTCTTGGCGTACACCGGCTTGAGGGCCTCGAAGATGCTGTGCTGGTCGCTGGCCGCCTGCCAGATGTCCAGCTTGCTCCAGTCCGCCGGGGCGGGCCGGGACGGGGTGAAGTAGCGGTACTCGACCGAGACCTGGTTGCCGTCCACGATCTGGGTGGGCTCGCTGCGGCTCGGGTTGGTCGACACGCTGTAGCCGCTGGTGTACATGACCGTCGGGCGGCTGGTGTCCTTGTGCAGCAGGGTGATCCGCTGCTGGAAGGTGCCGGCGGCCGGGTTGTGGTGGTCCACCCGCTGGGTGAAGTTGAGGACGAAGTACCGGTAGCCGGGGTACGGCTTCTCCTCGATGAGACTCACCCCGGGTATCGCCAGGATGCGGTCTTTGATGTCCGGTGCGGTGAGGTCCGGCTCGGCGGCGGTGGCCGCCCCTGCCGTGGCTCCCACCACGCTCACCGTGCCTATGAGCACGACGAGTGAAAGAAGCCATCTGAGCGTCTTGCGCATGCACTCTCCCCTGGGGTCACGACGTGACGCGATCATCGTGAACCTAGCGGGGTCAACACCCGCGCCACCAGACCCAATTGACCCGGCGCCGCGTTATGGCAGCGTTGTCATCCTCTGTTCAGGCCCGGCTCAGCACAGGATCCAGCCCGTCGAGCCGCCGCTGCCCGCCACCGAGCCGGACGCCCGTACACAGCGGTTGATCGCGTGCACCGAGACCGGGCCCGCCTGCCGGGTGAAGCGGCCGCTGTCGGAGACCGGGCCGCCGCCGCGCGCCTGGATGGTCACGGACATCTGCCGTCTGGCGCCGGGCGACTTGGCCATCGCGACCGCGCACGCGTACCCGTGCGTCTTGTAGACCCGCAGCACGCCGGTGGCGAACGAGACCGTCTTGACCTGTCGTCCACTGCATGGAGCCACCGCGTCGGCGCTCCCCGCGCCCGGACCGAGCACCGTCAGGGCAGCCGTCGCCACCAGCACCGTCAGACCCGGGCCGGCCCGTCCGCCCAGCCCTCGGTTTCCCCCACCGAACACACTTGCCCCCTTCCGTCACATGAGCGTATGTGAGTACGGACGCACGGGGGCTACCGGCGGTTGCGCCGACCCGGGGCCGGGTGGTCAGGCGGCGCTGAGGATCATCCCGAGGAACGTCAGCTCGGCGCCGAGCTGCACGGCCAGGCCGCTCATGCGCAGCTCCTTGGCGCGCCGGGCGCGGTCGGGCACGGCCAGGACCAACAAGAAGGCGAGACCGGCGACGGCGAGTGCCCAGCCCAGCTGGGTGTCGGTCACCCCGTGGGAGCGGCAGTCCGGGTAGAAGTCGCCGTAGGTCAGACACCGGGAGAACCGGTCCGAGCTGGCCACCGCGATCACCGCCAGGACCGTCGCCGGGATCAGTGCGAACGCCGAGAGCACGGCCGCCGTGCGCAGCCGGGGCAGCGAGAGGGTCTGGGTGAGGGCGGGCTCGGGCGCGGTCTTCGTGGTCATGCCCCGATCCAACCGGGGACGGCCCGCCGTGCGGACCGTCCCCGGTACTCATTCGCGTACGTACGCGTACTCAGCCGCTCACACCGCCGCGGGCTCGTCCTCGCCGATGAAGGTGCGCCACAGGCTCGCGTACCGGCCGTCCTGGGCGAGCAGTTCGTCGTGGGTGCCGTCCTCGACGACCCGGCCATGGTCCATCACCACCACCCGGTCCGCGCGGGCGGCCGTGGTGAGGCGATGGGCGACGACCAGCGTGGTGCGGCGGCCGGTGAGCCGCTCGGTGGCCTGGTTGACCTGCGCCTCGGTGGCCAGGTCCAGGGCCGCGGTGGCCTCGTCGAGGAGCAGCACGTCCGGGTCGACGAGCTCGGCGCGGGCCAGCGCGATCAGCTGGCGCTGACCGGCCGAGAGGTTGCGGCCGCGCTCGGCCACCTCGTGGAGGTAGCCGCCGTCCAGGGTGGCGATCATGTCGTGCGCGCCGACCGCGCGGGCCGCCGCCTCGACCTGGGCGTCCGTGGCGTCGGGCCGCCCGTAGGCGATGGCGTCCCGGACGGTCCCGGCGAAGAGGTACGCCTCCT
Organism: Streptomyces sp. NPDC023838; assembly: GCF_040639555.1. Classification (NCBI taxonomy): domain Bacteria; kingdom Bacillati; phylum Actinomycetota; class Actinomycetes; order Kitasatosporales; family Streptomycetaceae; genus Streptomyces; species Streptomyces sp. NPDC023838. The sequence goes on along the minus strand of NZ_JBFAAD010000025.1, from coordinate 30,108 downwards.
GCGGGACGACGCCCAGGCGGTGGCGGTAGGCGGTGATGTCGAGCGAGCGCAGGTCGGTGCCGTCGACGGTGACCCGGCCGCCGGTCGGGTCGTAGAACCGGGCGACCAGCTTGACCAGCGTCGACTTGCCGGCTCCCGTCTCGCCGACGAAGGCGACGGTCTGCCCGGCCGGGATCCGCAGGGTGACGCCCGACAGGGCCTCCTCCTCGTCGCCGTACGAGAAGTCGACGTCCTCGAAGGCGATGTCGCCCTTGAGCGAGCGGACGTCCAGCGGCTCCTCGGCCGCCGCCGTGGAGGTCGGCTCGCGCAGCAGCTCCTGGATGCGCTTGAGGGAGACGGCCGCCTGCTGGTAGCCGTCGAAGACCTGCGAGAGCTGCTGTACGGGGGCGAAGAACAGGTCGATGTAGAGCAGGTACGCGACGAGCGCGCCGGTCGTCAGGGTGCCCGCGTCGACCCGGTGGGCACCCATGATCAGCACCGCGGCCGCCGCGACCGACGACAGGAGCTGGACGAACGGGAAGTACACCGAGATCAGCCACTGGCCGCGGATGCGGGCCTTGCGGTAGTCGGCGCTGCGGGCGGTGAACCGCTCGGCGCCGTCGCGCTCGCGGCCGAAGGCCTGCACGATCCGCAGTCCGCTCACCGACTCCTGGAGGTCGGCGTTGACCCCCGCGACCCGCTCGCGGGCCAGCTCGTACGCCTTCACGCTCTGCTTGCGGAAGAAGTACGTGCCGATGATCAGCGGCGGCAGGGTGGCGAACACGACGAGGGCGAGCTGGAGGTCGATGACCAGGAGCGCCAGCATGATGCCGAAGAAGGTGACGACGGAGACGAACGCGGTGACCAGGCCGGTCTGCAGGAAGGTGGCCAGCGCGTCGACGTCGGTGGTCATCCGGGTCATGATCCGGCCGGTGAGCTCGCGCTCGTAGTAGTCCAGGCCGAGCCGCTGGAGCTGGGCGAAGATCTTCAGCCGCAGGCTGTAGAGGACGCGCTCGCCGGTGCGCCCGGTCATCCGGGTCTCGCCGAACTGCGCGGCCCACTGGATCGCCACGGTCAGCAGGGCCAGGCCCGCGGCCGCCCACACGGCGCCGAGCGCCAGTTTGGAGACGCCCTGGTCGATGCCGTGCCGGATCAGGACCGGAAGGAGCAGGGACATGCCCGCGTCGACCGCGACCAGCGCGAGGCTGACGGCCAGCGGCCGGCCGAAGCCGCGCAGCAGCCTGCGCAGCCCGTAGGACTCCTCGGGCTGGACGGCCCGGGCCTCGTCGATGCGCGGGGTGTCGTCGGCCGGGGGCAGCGCCTCGACCTGGGCGAGCAGTTCCGGGGTGGCCGGCATGCCGCCGGGGGCGGAGGAGACGGGCTTGTCCTCGCGGATCCACAGCGGGGGCGTGATGCCCCGCTCGGCGTCGAACTCGGCGTCCAGCTCGTCCCGTACGGTGCGGTCCTCCACCGCCTCGACGGGCACGACGTGACCGGGCGAGACCGCGCCCAGCTCGTCGGGGTCGGTCAGCAGCCTGCGGTAGAGCGCCGAGTCGCGCTGGAGCTCCTCGTGGGTGCCGAGGGCGGCCAGGCGGCCCTCGTCGAGGACGGCGATGCGGTCGGCGAGGTTGAGGGTGGAGCGGCGGTGGGCGATGAGCAGCGTGGTGCGCCCGGCCATCACCGACTTGAGGGCCTCGTGGATCTCGTGCTCCACGCGCGCGTCCACGGCCGAGGTGGCGTCGTCCAGGACCAGCAGGCGCGGGTCGGTGAGGATGGCGCGGGCCAGGGCGACGCGCTGGCGCTGGCCGCCGGAGAGGGTGAGGCCGTGCTCGCCGACCGTGGTGTCGTAGCCCTCGGGCAGCTGGGAGATGAAACGGTCCGCCTGCGCGGCGCGCGCGGCGGCCTCGATCTCCTCCTGGGTGGCGTCCGGCTTCCCGTACGCGATGTTGGCGCGCACGGTGTCGGAGAAGAGGAAGCTGTCCTCCGGCACCAGGCCGATGGCGGCGCGCAGCGAGGCCAGGGTCAGCTCGCGCACGTCGTGGCCGCCGACCAGGACGGCTCCGTGGGTGACGTCGTAGAAGCGCGGCAGCAGCAGGGAGACGGTGGACTTGCCGGAGCCGGAGGCGCCGACGACGGCGACGGTCTCGCCGGGGCGGATCTCCAGCGAGAAGCCGTCCAGGACCGGACGCCCGTCCTCGTACCCGAAGCGCACGTCGTCGAACTCGACGGTGGCCGGGGCGTCGGCCGGCAGCTCCTTGGTGCCGTCGGCGATGGACGGCTCGGTGTCGATCAGCTCCAGGACGCGCTCGACGCCGGCCCGGGCCTGCTGGCCCACGGTGAGCACCATGGCCAGCATCCGCACCGGCCCGACGAGCTGCGCCAGATAGGTGGAGAACGCCACGAAGGTGCCCAGCGTGATCTCGCCCCGGGTGGCGAGCCAGCCGCCGAGCGCCAGCATGGCGACCTGGCCGAGCGCGGGGACGGCCTGGAGGGCCGGGGTGTAGCGGGAGTTCAGCTTGATCGTGCGCAGCCGGCCGGCGAAGAGCCTGCGGCCCACCTCGCGGAGCTTGCCGGTCTCCTGGTCCTCCTGGCCGAAGCCCTTGACCACGCGGACGCCCGAGACGGCGCCGTCCACGACGCCCGCGACGGCCGCCGCCTGGCCCTGGGCGTACCAGGTGGCGGGGAAGAGGCGGGTGCGGCTGAGCCGGGCGATGAACCACAGCGCGGGCGCCACGGCCAGCGCGACCACGGTCAGCAGCGGGGAGAGCCAGGCCATCACGGCCAGCGAGATCAGGAAGAGCAGGATGTTGCCGATGGTCATCGGCAACATGAAGAGCAGGCCCTGGATGAGCTGGAGGTCGCTGGTGGCACGGCCGACGACCTGGCCGGTGGAGAGCTCGTCCTGGCGCCGCCCGTCGAGCCGGGTGATCGTCGCGTACATCTCGGTGCGCAGGTCGTGCTGGACGTCGAGGGCGAGGCGGCCACCGTAGTAGCGGCGGATGTACGTCAGTACGTACACGACGAGCGCCGCGGCTATCAGCAGGCCCGTCCAGACCGCCAGGGACCGGGTGTGGGCCCCGATCACATCGTCGATGATCACCTTGGTGACCAGCGGGACCAGAGCCATCACCGCCATGCCGCCGAGCGACGACCCGAGCGCCAGCACGACATCGCGCCGGTACCTCCAGGCGTACCCGGTGAGCCGCCGTGCCCACCCCTGCTCTGCCGCCGTCACTGGTGCCTCCCGTTGGTCCGCTCCGCCGGAAGGCTGCAACGCCGTCACCGGCGGATTTCATCCCGCGGCAACATTTCCGGGGCCCCGGAAAGCGGAAGACCCGCCTCTGGTCGTAGGACCGGGCGGGCCTTCCTGGGGGCGTACGGGGGCTAGCGGCCCGGCAGCGCCGTGACGAGATCGCGGCCCGCGGGTGCCTCGGGCACCGGCGGGACGGCCTCCTGCGGCAGGACCGGCTTCTGCCACTTCGGCGGGTTCCAGGGCCTGCCGCCCTCGGCCGGACGGCCGAGGTCCGCGTGGACCGCGCGGGCGACGGCCTCGATGGTGTCGATGCCCTGGTTCATCGTGGCGTTGTCCTCGGTGAGGACGGCCATGCCGTAGTCGTGGCCGCCGTCGGTGAAGGCGCCGATGCTGTGCACCCGCCAGCCGTGCGTGGCGCGCGACAGCCAGCCGTTCTTGAGCTGGACGGTCGTGCCGCCCGGGGCGCCCGCGGGCGTGCCCCAGCGCTGGCCGGAGACGACGCGGCTCATCAGGCCGAGCTCGTACTCCCGGGCGTCGTCGCTGAGCACCGAGTTGCGGGAGGTCAGCAGCGCGAGCAGCTTGGCCTGGTCGCGGGCGGTGATCCGGGTCAAGCCCCAGTAGCCGTCGGAGCCCGGGGTCGTCTGGGTCATCCCGGCGGCCTTGAGGAACGCGGACACCTTGCCGGTGCCGAGCTGCTTCCACAGGGCCGTCGTCGAGTCGTTGTCCGACTGCGTGATCATGGCGGTGGCCAGGCCGCGCTCGCGCGAGGTGAGCGAGCGGTGCTGCTTGGTCGCGTCCCACAGCAGCGTCGCCAGCACGGTGGCCTTGACCACGCTCGCGGAGTCGAAGGTGTCGGTCGCCCGCAGCTCGCACCTGGTGCCGGTCGAGCGGTCGTACACCGCCAGGGCCGTCAGCGACGAGCGGCCCTTGAGCGCCGAGGTGATGTCGTTGGACAGCTTGGCCGCGAGACCGGCCTTGGCGGAGGTGCAGGTCACCGTTGACGCGGCGGCAGCCGGCGTGGCCGCGATCGCCACCGGCGCGAGCACGCCCGCCGCGACGGCCACGGAGAGCGCGCCGTGCCGGGCGCGGCGGGATATGCGGAGTGTTCTGGGCAAAGCGTCCCCGTCCCCTGAAAGTCATGAGGCGAGCGCATCTCGCTGATGCGCTCGCCTGAGTTGACCAACCGGGGACGGGACAGGTTGTACATCGAAGTCGCCGGACTCCGTCACAGAACTGTCACTGGCGATCAATACCGAAACCGCTCTACAGATGCGTCTCCACAGATGCCTCTCCGCAGATACGTCTCTACAGATGCGTCTCTACAGATGCGTCGGCGCGAACATCTTCAGTACGGCGGGCAGGACGACCACCGACGGGCCGGGGGCCGCCAGTGCCTTGCCCAGGTCCTCCTGGAGCGACTCCGCGCTCGTACGGACCGCGGGGACGCCGAAGGACTCGGCGAGCGCGACGAAGTCCGGGCGGGCCAGCTCGGTCGCGGTGGCCTCGCCGAACGCGTCCGTCATGTACTCGCGCAGGATGCCGTAGCCGCCATCGTCGACGATCAGCCAGGTCACCGGCGCGCCGTACTGCTTCGCGGTGGCGAGCTCGGCGATCGAGTACATCGCGCCGCCGTCGCCGGAGACCGCGAGCACCGGCCGCGTCGGGTCGGCGGCCGCGGCCCCGATCGCCGCCGGGAAGGCGTAGCCGAGGCCGCCCGCGCCCTGGGCCGAGTGCAGCGCGCCCGGCCAGGCGGACCAGGCCCAGTACGCCAGGATCGTCATGTCCCAGAAGCTGGGCGCGTCGGCGGGCAGGGCCGCGCGCACCTGCGCCAGGATCCGCTGCTCGGCCTCCAGGTCCTGGCCCGCGAGGCGCTCGCGCACCTTGGCGAGGACGGTCCGCACGGACTCGGCCGCCGCCGGGTCGGTGCGCTCGCCCACGGTCTCCAGGAGCGCCGAGAGCGCGGTGCGGGCGTCGGCGTGGATGCCGAGCGCCGGGTGGTTGGACTCCAGCTTGCCGAGGTCCGCCTCGATCTGGACGACCCGGCCGCGCGGCTTGAACGTGTGGTAGTTCGAGGAGAGTTCACCCAGGCCCGAGCCGACCACGAGCAGGACGTCGGCATCCTCCAGGAAGTCCGTGGTGTGCCGGTCCTCCATCCACGACTGGAGCGAGAGCGGGTGCTCCCAGGGGAACGCGCCCTTGCCGCCGAACGTGGTGACCACCGGCGCGTCCAGCTTCTCGGCGAGCGCGCGGAGCTTGCCGGAGGCGTCGGAGCGTACGACACCGCCGCCCGCGATGATCACCGGGCGGGCCGCGTTCGTCAGCAAGTCGCCCGCAACGGCGGTCAGTTCGGGGCGCGGCACCAGGTCGTGCGGGGTGGCGTCCACGGCCGTGACGACCGGCAGAGAGGCCTCGGCGAGCAGGACGTCCTGCGGGATCTCCACCCAGACCGGGCCGTGCGGGGCGGTCAGCGCCGACTCCCAGGCCGCCGCGATCGCGGACGGGATCTGGGACTGGGCGCGGACGGTGTGCACGGACTTCACAACGTCCCGGAACGAGCCCTGCTGGTCGCGGAGTTCGTGCAGATAGCCGTGGCGGCCGCCGCCGAGTCCGGCCGTCGGCACCTGGCTGGCGATGGCCAGCACGGGCGCGCTCGCCGCGGCCGCCTCCTGGAGGGCGGCCAGCGACATCAGGGCGCCGGGGCCGGTGGACAGTAGCAGCGGGGCCGCCTCGCCGGTGACCCGGCCGTACGCGTCGGCGGCGAAGGCCGCGTTGTTCTCCGCGCGCAGCCCGACGTACGTCATCGACGAGCGGCGCAGCGCGTCGAACATCCCGAGGGCGTGCTGGCCGGGCAGCCCGAAGACGGTGGTCGCGCCGAGCCCCCGCAGGGTCTCCACGACGAGGTCGCCGCCGATGCGGCCGGGCGGGGGGTTGAGGGCCGCCTCCACTTGACGCGGCGTGGGCCGCAGGACCAGGTCGTGGTGGTCGTGGGTCACTGCACGTCCTCTCGGTGGAGCCGGGGGCCGAGGCCGGGCGGCCGGCGTACGGCCTCCCGTCCTCGGCCGGGGTCGCTACGCGCCGGTGGCGCGGGCCGCCGCGATCTGCCGGGACATGATCGTCGTGAGCTCGTACGCGGTGTGGGAGGCGGCCACCGAGGTGATCTCGGCGTGGTCGTACGCGGGGGCGACCTCGACGACGTCGGCCGAGACCAGGTTGCACGAGGCCAGCCCGCGCAGGATCTCCAGGAGCTCGCGGGAGGTCATGCCGCCCGCCTCCGGGGTGCCGGTGCCGGGGGCGTGCGCCGGGTCGAGGCAGTCGATGTCGATCGAGATGTAGAGCGGGCGGTCGCCGATGCGCTGGCGCAGCTGGTCGGCGATCTCGTCGGCGCCGCGGCGGTAGACGTCCGCCGAGGTGACGATGCCGAAGCCCATCTTCTCGTCGTCGGTCAGGTCCTGCTTGCCGTAGAGCGGGCCGCGGGTGCCGACGTGGGAGAGCGCCTCGGTGTCGAGGATGCCCTCCTCGACCGCGCGGCGGAACGGGGTGCCGTGGGTGTACTCGGCGCCGAAGTAGGTGTCCCAGGTGTCCAGGTGCGCGTCGAAGTGGAGCAGCGCGACCGGGCCGTGCTTCTTGGCGACCGAGCGCAGCAGCGGCAGCGCGATGGTGTGGTCGCCGCCGAGCGTCATGAGGCGGGCGCCGGTGCCGAGCAGATCGTCGGCGGCGGCCTCGATCGTGTCGACGGCCTCGTTGATGTTGAACGGGTTCACGGCGATGTCGCCGCCGTCCGCGACCTGCGCGAGCGCGAAGGGCGAGGCGTCCTGCGCCGGGTTGTACGGGCGCAGCAGGCGCGAGGCCTCGCGGATGGCGTTGCCGCCGAAGCGGGCGCCGGGCCGGTAGGAGACACCGCTGTCGAAGGGCACGCCGACGACGGCGACGTCGGCGGTGCCGACCTCGTCGAGGCGGGGCAGCCGGGCGAAGGTCGCGGGCCCGGCGTACCGCGGGACGCGGGACGAGTCGATCGGACCGCGCGGCGTTTCGTTGCTGCTCATGTCGGGGTGCCCTTCGTGATCGGCCTGCGTACGGACCCGACGGCCCGTGGTTCCTCCGGGCCGGTGCAGCCCGCGCTCGCCACCCTAGGCGGCGGTCCAGCGATACTGAAGTGTACGTTTCCTCCACTTACGGCCCCCCTGATGTACGGAGTAGCCATGCCTGCCGAGCCCGCGGCGGCCCCGCCCACCGCTCCCGTCCCGCTCTCCGCGCTGCTGGCCCGCGCGGACCTGGGGCTGCGGCACATCGCCGGGCCGCAGACGGCCGATGTGCACGGGGTGCACGCCTCGGAGATGGCCGACCCGTATCCGTACCTCCTGGGCGGGGAGCTGCTGCTCACGGCGGGCGTGCAGCTCACGGACCCGGAGCGCTACGCGGCGCGGGTCGCGGAGGCGGGCGCGGCGGCGCTCGGCTTCGGGCTCGCGCCGGTGTACGACACGGTTCCGGCGGCCCTGGTGGCGGCCTGCGAGCGGCACGGGCTGCCGCTGGTGGAGGTGCCGCCGCCGACCACGTTCACGGCGATCGCCCGGGCCGTGTGGGGGCTGCTGACCGAGGCCCGCCACCATGAGCTCCACCGCGTCTCGCAGGCCCAGCAGGGCCTCGCCGCGGCGGCCGCCCGCCCGGACCCGGTCCCGGCGGTCCTGCACCAGCTCGCGGCGCGGCTCGGGGGCTGGGCGGGGGTCCTTGACGCGGACGGCGGGGTGCTGGCCGCTTCGGGGCCCGAGCGGCCGGGCGCGGTGCGGGACGCGGTGCGGCGGCTGGCGGCGGTGGTGAGCGGTCCGGCCTCCGGCGGCCCCAAGGCGCTGACCGCCACCGACGCCGTCGCCGGGGAGCAGCTCGCCGCCTACGCGCTCGCCGGGGCGCGGCGGCTCGCCCTCGGGGTCGCGGCGCCGGGGCGCGAGCCCGGGGACCACACCATCGCCGGGGTCGCGGCCGTCCTGCTCTCGCTGCTCACCGCCGAGCGGCAGGGCGCGGACGAGGCCGCCCGCTCCGCCGCGCTGGTGCGGCTGCTGCTGGGAGCGGCCCCGGCCGAGGTGGCGCCGCTGCTGGGCGAGGCGCCCTGGACCGTCGTCCACGCGCGCGGTGAGGGCGCCCCGCCCGACCTCGGCAGCCCGCTGGTGGAGGCGGGCGACGGCCACGCGCGCGTGCTCGTCCCCGGCGGGCAGGCCGTCGGCCCGCACCCCGGCTGGACCCTGGGGGCGAGTGCGCCCGTCGGGGCCGGGGAGCTGGCCGCGGCTGACGCGCAGGCCGCCCGGGCGCTGCGCCGGGCCGAGGCCGCCCGCTCGCCCCTCGTCCGCCACCACACCGGCGGGTACGCCTCGCTGGTGGACCCGGAGGAGGCCGCCGCGTACGCCCGCCGGCTGCTCGCCCCGCTCACCGAACCGCTGCTCACGACCCTGCGCACCTGGCTCTCGCTGCACGGCAGCTGGGACCGCACGGCGGCGGCCCTCGGCGTGCACCGCAACACCGTCCGCCAGCGCCTGGCCCGCTGCGCCGCGCTGCTCGACGCGGACCTGGACGACATGGATGTCCGTACCGAGCTGTGGCTGGCGCTGCGGGGTGCGGCGGGACGTGCGCAGGCTCACTCTGGACAGTGCGAGTGACCGCCGGGTAACTTCGTATTTCAAGCTCTGAGCAAGCGCTTAGCCAAAGCCGCCGCCACCGTCGAAGGAGAGGCTCCGTGCGCCGTACGGTATTCAACGAGGACCACGAGGCGTTCCGGGAGACCATCCGGGCCTTCATCGAGGCCGAGGTCGTCCCGGTCTACGACGAGTGGTTCGCCGCCGGCCAGGCGCCGCGCGACTTCTACTACAAGCTCGCCGAGCTGGGCGTCTTCGGCATCCGCGTCGACGAGGAGTTCGGCGGCGCCGGCATCGAGTCGTACAAGTTCGAAGCCGTGATGTACGAGGAGACCGCCCGCGCGGGCGTCCAGTTCGGCGGCTCCGGCGTGCACGTACTGCTCGGCCTGCCGTACATCAAGATGCTCGCCAGCGACGAGCAGAAGAAGCGCTTCCTGCCGAAGTTCGTCTCCGGCGAGGAGATGTGGGCCCTGGCGATGACCGAGCCGGGCACCGGCTCCGACCTCGCGGGCATGAAGACCACCGCCAAGCTCTCCGAGGACGGCACGCACTACGTCCTCAACGGCGCCAAGACCTTCATCACCGGCGGCGTCCACGCGGACCGCGTCATCGTCTGCGCCCGCACCGCGGCCCCCACCGCCGAGGACCGCCGCCACGGCATCTCGCTGTTCGCCGTCGACACCAAGTCCGAGGGCTACTCCATCGGCCGCAAGCTCGACAAGCTCGGCCTGAAGACCTCCGACACCGCCGAGCTGGCGTTCGTCGACGTGAAGGTCCCGGTCGAGGACCTCCTCGGCGAGGAGAACAAGGGCTTCTACTACCTCGGCCACAACCTCGCCTCCGAGCGCTGGGGCATCGCCTTCGGCGCCTACGCGCAGGCCAAGGCCGCCGTCCGGTTCGCCAAGGAGTACGTCCAGGAGCGCACCGTCTTCGGCAAGCCGGTCGCGCACTTCCAGAACACCAAGTTCGAACTGGCCGCCTGCCAGGCCGAGGTGGACGCCGCCGAGGCGGTCGCCGACCGCGCCCTGGAGGCCCTGGACGCGGGCGAGCTGACCCCGGCCGAGGCCGCCTCCGCCAAGCTGTTCTGCACCGAGGTCGCCCACCGCGTCATCGACAAGTGCCTCCAGCTGCACGGCGGTTACGGCTTCATGAACGAGTACCCGATCGCCCGTCTGTACGCCGACAACCGCGTCAACCGGATCTACGGCGGCACCAGCGAGATCATGAAGACGATCATCGCCAAGGACATGGGTCTGTGACCGAGGCTCTGGATGCCCTGCTCGATCTGCTCGACCTGGAGCAGATCGAGCGGGACTACTTCCGGGGCCGCTCACGCTCGGCGCTCGTACCCCGCGTCTTCGGGGGGCAGGTGGCGGCGCAGGCACTGGTCGCCGCCGGCCGCACCGTCCCCGGGGACCGCCTCGCGCACTCCCTGCACGCGTACTTCCTGCGCGCCGGGGACCCGGGCGCGCCGATCGTCTACATGGTCGACCGCATCCGCGACGGCCGCTCCTTCACCACCCGAAGGGTGGTGGCGGTCCAGCACGGGCAGCCGATCTTCCACCTCTCCGCGTCCTTCCAGACGTACGAGGAGGGGCTTGAGCACCAGGCGGACATGCCGCCCGCGCCGGACCCCGAGTCGCTGCCGACGGCCGCCGAGATGCTGCCGCGCCATCTGCCCGCGGACGTCGCCGCGCGCCTGGTCGAGGCCCGCGCGGCCGTCGACCTGCGCTACGCCGACGCCCCGCCGTGGGCCAGCGTCGGCACCCCGCGCGAGCCGCGCTCGCAGGTCTGGTTCCGTACGAACGGCAAGCTGGCGGACGACCCGCTGCTGCACATCGTGCTCGCCACCTACGTCTCCGACATGACGCTGCTCGACTCGGTGCTGCTCGCGCACGGCCGGGGCGGCTGGGCGGTCGGGGACGTGGTGGGCGCGTCCCTGGACCACGCGATGTGGTTCCACCGGCCGTTCCGGGCCGACGAATGGCTCCTGTACGACCAGGAGTCCCCGTCGGCCTCGGCGGGCCGGGGCCTGGGCCAGGCCCGCATCTACACCCAGGACGGCCGCCTGGCGGTCACGGTGATCCAGGAGGGCGTGGTCCGGGTACCGCGCGCCTGAAGGCGGCCTGCCTTTACGTACGCGATGAGCTCGTCCGCCTGTCTTTAGGGGCGCGGGGCACTGCGCGACCAGCCACCCACGGTCCGCGGACGAGAACCCACCCCCGCCCCAACGGCGCGACCTCAGACCAACTCCGCCGCGCCCAGCAGATACTCCGTCATCGGCTCGTAGTAGCGCGGGTCCACGACGTGGTCATCAAGCGGCACGGCGACCTGAAGCGTCCCCTCCGCCTCCGCGAGGAACAACGCGGGATCGTTGCAGTCCGCGTAACCGATCGCGTCGATCCCGCGCTGCGCCGCGCAGCCGGCCCAGCCGTGGTCCGCGACGACCAGGTCCGGCAGGGCCCGCCCCTCACGCTCCAGCGCGTCCAGGATCGCGGCCATCGGCGCGGGCGAGTGCGTGTGCCACAGGGACGCGCCGCGCTCGTACAGCGAGACGTCCGCGAACTGCACCACACAGCCCTCGTCGGCGGCGACCCCGTCCGGGATGCGCACGATCTCGCAGCCCGCGGCCCGCAGGGCGGCCGCCGTCCGGCTGTGCACGTCGATGAGCGCCCCGGGGTGACCGGTCGCGAACAGCACCCGCTGCTTGCCCGCCACGGCCTTGCGCAGCCGCGCCGCCATCCGCTCCAGGGCGTCGACGGTCAGCTCGGGGTCGATGGTGTCCTGGCCCGTGCGGTGGCCGGGGTCGTCGACGACGCCGCAGCGCTCGGCCATCACGGCGAGCACGTCCTGCTCGTCGGTCCAGCGGTCGCCCAGCTCCAGGCCCAGCCAGTAGTGGCGGTCGCCGTTGGCGAGCTTGCGGTAGTGGGAGAGGTTGTTGTCGCGGGGAGTGGCGACGTCTCCGGCGATACGGGTGCGGACGAGGTGGTCGACGAGAGCGGCACGGCTGGGTATCGGCATGCGCCCCATTCTGCCCGGTGCCGCTAAGGCGAGGGCGCCTGTCTCACTCCCGTTGTGGGCAGGCGTTCCGCGGGGCGGAGCGGGTGGGCACAACGGACCACCGGCCCGCGGACGAACAGGGGTCCGGGGCGGAGCCCCGGCTATCCGCCGAGCGCCGTGAACGCCCCGTGCGCGAGCCGCCGCAGCAGCGCCTCCGTGGCGGCGCGCCCCGGCAGCCCCGCCCCGTACGACCCCAGGTGCGGCGTCGAGTTGAGCAGCCCGAAGACCGCGTGGACGGCGGCCCGGACCTCGGCCTCGGAGCCGTGCGGATACAGCTCGCGGACGACCGCGACCCACAGCTCCACGTACTGCCGCTGGAGCTGGCGCACCAGCTTGCGGTCGCTGTCGCGCAGCCGGTCGAGCTCGCGGTCGTGGAGGGTGATCAGCGCCCGGTCGTCGAGGGCGAAGTCGATGTGGCCGTCGATGAGCGAGCCGAGGACCGCCTCGGGGCCCCCGTCCGCCTCGGCGACGCGCTTGCGGCCGCCGTCGTACAGCCGCCCGCTGATCCCCACCAGCAGCTCCGCCAGCATCGCGTCCTTGCCCGCGAAGTGCCGGTAGAGGCCGGGGCCGCTGATGCCCACCGCCGCGCCTATCTCGTCGACGCCCACGCCGTGGAAGCCGCGCTCGGCGAAGAGGCGCGCGGCCTCGCGCAGGATCTGCTCGCGTCGGGTGGGGGCATCGGTCCGGGTGCTCATGAGAATTCATTCTAGACAACGCGGTTAGCGCTCGTTAACCTGGAGGAAATGAGTTAACGGTCATTAACATGCGGCCGGATCTCACCGAAGACTTCGTACGGGCAAGGGGGCTCGACACGATGCAGCAGGCACCGGTCCTGGGGAGCGCGGCTGATCCCGCGTCCGAGGCGTGGCGGGCCAACGAGGAGGCGCACCGCGCCCTCGGCGAGGAGCTGCGCGCCAGACTGGCCGCGGCCCGGCTCGGCGGCGGCGAGCGGGCCCGCGAGCGCCATGTCGCGCGCGGCAAGCTGCTGCCGCGCGACCGGGTCGACACCCTGCTCGACCCCGGCTCGCCCTTCCTGGAGCTCGCGCCGCTCGCGGCCGACGGGATGTACGGGGACCAGGCGCCCGCCGCCGGAGTCATCGCCGGGATCGGGCGGGTCAGCGGCCGCGAGTGCGTGATCGTGGCCAACGACGCCACGGTCAAGGGCGGTACGTACTACCCGATGACGGTGAAGAAGCACCTGCGCGCCCAGGAGGTGGCGCTGGAGAACCGGCTGCCCTGCCTGTACCTGGTGGACTCGGGCGGCGCCTTCCTGCCGATGCAGGACGAGGTCTTCCCCGACCGGGACCACTTCGGCCGGATCTTCTACAACCAGGCCCGGATGTCGGGCGCCGGGATCCCGCAGATCGCGGCGGTCCTCGGCTCCTGCACGGCCGGCGGGGCGTACGTCCCGGCGATGAGCGACGAGGCCGTGATCGTCCGCAACCAGGGCACGATCTTCCTGGGCGGCCCGCCGCTGGTGAAGGCCGCCACCGGCGAGGTCGTCACCGCCGAGGAGCTCGGCGGCGGCGAGGTCCACTCGCGCACCTCCGGCGTCACCGACCACCTCGCCGAGGACGACGCGCACGCGCTGCGCATCGTGCGCAACATCGTGGCCACCCTCCCCGCGCGTGGTGAGCTCCCGTGGAGCGTGGAGCCCGTGGAGGAGCCCAAGGCCGACCCACACGGGCTGTACGGGGCGGTGCCGGTCGACTCGCGCACGCCGTACGACGTCCGCGAGGTCATCGCGCGCGTGGTCGACGGCTCGCGCTTCCAGGAGTTCAAGGCCGAGTTCGGCCAGACGCTGGTCACCGGCTTCGCCCGGATCCACGGCCACCCGGTCGGCATCGTCGCCAACAACGGCATCCTGTTCTCCGAATCCGCCCAGAAGGGCGCCCACTTCATCGAGCTGTGCGACCAGCGCGGCATCCCGCTGGTGTTCCTCCAGAACATCTCGGGCTTCATGGTCGGGCGGGACTACGAGGCGGGCGGCATCGCCAAGCACGGCGCCAAGATGGTCACCGCCGTGGCCTGCACCCGCGTCCCCAAGCTGACGGTCGTGGTCGGCGGGTCGTACGGGGCGGGGAACTACTCGATGTGCGGCCGCGCCTATTCGCCGCGCTTCCTGTGGATGTGGCCCAACGCCAAGATCTCGGTGATGGGCGGCGAGCAGGCCGCCTCGGTGCTCGCCACGGTCAAGCGCGACCAGCTGGAGGCGCGCGGCGAGACCTGGCCGGCCGAGGACGAGGAGTCCTTCAAGGACCCCATCCGCGCCCAGTACGAACAGCAGGGCAACGCCTACTACGCGACGGCCCGGCTGTGGGACGACGGGGTGATCGACCCGATCGAGACCCGCCAGGTCCTCGGGCTCGCCCTGACGGCCTGTGCCAACGCCCCCCTCCCCCAGCGGGACTACTCGGCGCCCGGCTTCGGCGTCTTCCGGATGTGAGGCGGACCATGACGATGTTCGACACAGTCCTCGTCGCCAACCGGGGCGAGATCGCGGTCCGCGTCATCCGCACCCTGCGCGCCCTCGGGGTGCGCTCGGTCGCGGTGTTCAGCGACGCGGACGCGGACGCCCGGCACGTGCGCGAGGCCGACACGGCCGTGCGGATCGGCCCGGCGGCCGCGTCCGAGAGCTACCTCTCCATCGACCGGCTCCTGGAGGCCGCCGCCAAGAGCGGCGCGCAGGCCGTCCACCCGGGCTACGGCTTCCTCGCCGAGAACGCGGCGTTCGCGCGCGCGTGCGCCGAGGCGGGCCTGGTCTTCATCGGCCCTCCGGCGGACGCGATCTCCCTGATGGGCGACAAGATCCGGGCCAAGGAGACCGTGAAGGCGGCGGGCGTCCCGGTGGTGCCCGGCTCCTCGGGCAGCGGCCTCACCGACGGCCAACTGGCCGACGCCGCCCGGGAGATCGGCATGCCGGTGCTCCTGAAGCCCAGTGCGGGCGGCGGCGGCAAGGGCATGCGGCTGGTCCGCGACGAGGCGGCGCTCGCCGACGAGATCGCGGCCGCCCGCCGCGAAGCCCGCGCCTCCTTCGGCGACGACACGCTCCTGGTGGAGCGGTGGATCGACCGCCCCCGCCACATCGAGATCCAGGTCCTCGCCGACGGCCACGGGAACGTGGTGCACCTGGGCGAGCGCGAGTGCTCCCTCCAGCGCCGCCACCAGAAGATCATCGAGGAGGCCCCCTCGGTCCTGCTCGACGAGAGGACCCGGGCCGCGATGGGCGAGGCGGCGGTCCAGGCGGCCCGCTCCTGCGGGTACGCGGGCGCGGGCACGGTGGAGTTCATCGTCCCCGGCAACGACCCGTCCTCGTACTACTTCATGGAGATGAACACCCGCCTCCAGGTCGAGCACCCGGTCACCGAGCTCATCACGGGCCTGGACCTGGTGGAGTGGCAGGTGCGCGTCGCCGCCGGCGAGGAACTGCCGTACGGGCAGGAGGACATCACCCTCACCGGCCACGCCATAGAGGCCCGCATCTGCGCCGAGGACCCCTCCCGCGGCTTCCTCCCCTCGGGCGGCACGGTCCTGGCACTGCGCGAGCCGCAGGGCGACGGGGTGCGCACCGACTCGGGGCTGAGCGAGGGCACGGAGGTGGGCAGCCTCTACGACCCGATGCTCTCCAAGGTCATCGCGTACGGGCCGGACCGCGCGACCGCGCTGCGCAAGCTGCGGGCCGCCCTGGCCGACACGGTCACCCTGGGCGTGCCCACCAACGCCGGTTTCCTGCGGCGGCTGCTCGCCCATCCGGACGTGGTCGCGGGCGACCTCGACACGGGCCTGGTCGAGCGCGAGGCCGACGGCCTGGTGCCGGACGGGGTGCCGCAGGAGGTGTACGCGGCGGCGGCGCTGGTGCGCCAGGAGGGGCTGCGGCCCGCGCCCACGGGTGCGTGGCTGGACCCGTTCGCGGTGCCGAGCGGCTGGCGTCTGGGCGGCGAACCGGCGCCGCTGGCCTTCCCGTTCCGAGTACCGGGACTCGAACCCGTCACTCACGTAGTACGGGGCGAGGCCCTCGGGCGGGTCTCCCCCGGCCACGTCTCGGTCGAACTCGACGGCCTCACCCACACCTTCACCACCGTCCCCTCCCCGGAGGGGACCTGGCTCGGGCGGGACGGCGACAGCTGGCACGTGCTGGACCACGACCCCGTCGCGGCGAGCCTCACCGGCGCCGCGCGCGGCGGCGTGGACACGCTGGCCGCGCCGATGCCCGGCACCGTCACCGTCGTCAAGGTGGCCGTCGGGGACGAGGTCGAGGCGGGCCAGAGCCTGCTGGTCGTCGAGGCGATGAAGATGGAGCACGTCATCTCCGCCCCGCACGCCGGCACCGTCACCGAGCTGGACGTCTCCCCCGGCTCGACCGTGGCCATGGACCAGGTCCTGGCCGTGGTGACCCCGAAGGAGACCGCGGCGCCCGCGAAGGAGGAGGACCAGTGACGCTGCCCATGGTCGTACCGGCGCGGGACCTGCCCGCCTCCGTACGGATCCACGAGGTCGGGGCCCGCGACGGCCTCCAGAACGAGAAGGCCGTCGTCCCCACCGAGATCAAAGCCGAGTTCATCCACCGTATGGCGGCCGCGGGCCTGACCACCATCGAGGCGACCAGCTTCGTGCACCCCAAGTGGGTGCCCCAACTGGCCGACGCCGAGCGGCTGTTCCCGATGGTCAGTGGCATCGAGGGCGTGGCGCTGCCGGTCCTGGTGCCCAACGAGCGCGGCCTGGACCGGGCGCTCGCGCTCGGCGCGAGCCGCATCGCGGTCTTCGCCAGCGCCACGGAGTCGTTCGCCAAGGCCAATCTGAACCGTACGGTGGACGAGTCGCTCCAGATGTTCGCGCCCGTCGTGGCCCGCGCCAAGGAGCAGCGGGTCCACGTCCGGGGCTATCTGTCGATGTGCTTCGGCGACCCGTGGGAGGGAGCCGTCCCCGTCCACCAGGTCGTCCGGGTCGCCAAGGCCCTGATGGACCAGGGCTGCGACGAGCTGAGCCTCGGGGACACGATCGGGGTCGCGACCCCGGCGCACGTCCGGAGCCTGCTCGCGGCGCTGAACGAGGAGGGCGTGCCCACCTCCGCGATCGGGGTGCACTTCCACGACACCTACGGCCAGGCGCTCGCCAACACCCTCGCCGCGCTCCAGCACGGCGTGGCCACGGTCGACGCCTCGGCGGGCGGCCTCGGCGGCTGTCCGTACGCCAAGTCCGCCACCGGAAACCTCGCCACCGAAGACCTCGTGTGGATGCTCCAGGGCCTCGGTATCGACACCGGGGTCGACCTCGGCCGGCTCACCGCCACCAGCGTCTGGCTCGCCGAGCAGCTGGGACGGCCGAGCCCGTCCCGCACCGTCCGCGCCCTCTCCCCCGACTCCCACAAGGAGTGACCCCCCATGTCCCTTGACCACCGGCTCTCAGACGAGCACGAAGAACTCCGCCGTACGGTCGAGGAGTTCGCGCACGACGTCGTCGCCCCGAAGATCGGCGACTACTACGAGCGCCACGAGTTCCCGTACGAGATCGTCCGCGAGATGGGCCGCATGGGCCTGTTCGGACTGCCCTTCCCCGAGGAGTACGGGGGCATGGGCGGCGACTACCTCGCCCTGGGCATCGCGCTGGAGGAGCTGGCGCGGGTCGACTCGTCGGTGGCCATCACCCTGGAGGCCGGGGTCTCGCTCGGCGCGATGCCGGTGTTCCGGTTCGGTACGGAGGAGCAGAAGCGGGAGTGGCTGCCCCGGCTCTGCTCCGGCGAACTGCTCGGCGCGTTCGGCCTGACCGAGCCGGACTGCGGCTCGGACGCGGGCGGCACGCGTACGACGGCGGTGCGCGACGGCGACGAGTGGGTCATCAACGGCACCAAGTGCTTCATCACCAACTCCGGTACGGACATCACGGGCCTGGTGACAGTGACGGCCGTGACCGGCCGCAAGCCTGACGGCCGCCCGCTGATCTCCTCGATCATCGTCCCGTCCGGCACGCCGGGCTTCACGGTGGCCGCGCCGTACTCGAAGGTGGGGTGGAACGCGTCGGACACCCGCGAGCTGTCCTTCGCGGACGTCCGCGTCCCGGTCGCGAACCTGCTTGGCGAGGAGGGCCGGGGCTACGCGCAGTTCCTGCGCATCCTCGACGAGGGCCGTGTCGCCATCTCGGCGCTGGCCACGGGCCTGGCGCAGGGCTGCGTCGACGAGTCGGTGAAGTACGCGCACGAGCGCCACGCCTTCGGCCGCCCGATCGGTGACAACCAGGCGATCCAGTTCAAGATCGCCGACATGGAGATGCGGGCGCACATGGCCCGGGTGGGCTGGCGCGACGCCGCCTCCCGGCTTGTCCGGGGCGAGTCCTTCAAGAAGGAGGCGGCCCTGGCGAAGCTGTACTCGTCGACGGTAGCGGTCGACAACGCGCGCGACGCCACCCAGATCCACGGCGGCTACGGCTTCATGAACGAGTACCCGGTGGCCCGTATGTGGCGCGACTCCAAGATCCTGGAGATCGGCGAGGGCACGAGCGAGGTGCAGCGCATGCTGATCGCCCGAGAGCTGGGCCTGCCGGCCTGAGCGGGGCGCGCCCCCGGACGCGGGCTGACGGCCGGGTGAGCGGGCTGACGGCCGCGAGGGTCTGGGGCCGCTCGCGCAGTTCCCCGCGCCCCTGCTGAGCCCGGGGCTCGTCTGCGGGCCGTGTTCGACTGAGCGCGCAGTTCCCCGCGCCCCTGACCACCTAGGGACGCGGGGAACTGCGCGAGCAACCCAGCACGGTCCGCAGGGCTGTTCGCACCCATCGCGGGGCGCAGGGGCCGCAGGCCCCGCACGGGGGCCCAGGGGCGTAGCCCCCGGGAAATCGTCTCAACCCACCCCCACCCCCGGAGGGTTCAGGGAAGGGGCGGGGAGGGGGACTTCGCTCGAAGGGGTGGACCCGTGGCGTACGGCCGCCGCACGCCACCCCCGCCCGCCACCCTGGACAGGGTGATCCCACCCGTCTGCCCCGCCTGCCCGACGCGCCCGCCGCTGTGGAAGGACACCTCCACCACCGTGCCCGGCGCCGCCGACCACTGGCACTGGCACTGCGCCGCGTGCCGCACGCTCTACGAGCCCACCGCGTCGCACAAAGTCCGCTTCACGTACGCCCCGCTGCGCAGGTGACGGGGGCGCTTGCCGTACCCCGGTGACGCCTCTACAGATCCTTGTGAGGTTAGGCTAACCTACCCAGGAACTGCCAGAGGCCGACCCCGGCACGTACGAAAGCGGATCGTCATGCCCATTGCCCGAGCGTCCCACCTCTCCCGTCGCGGTCTGCTGGCCGCCGGCGGCGCCATCGGCCTCGGGGCCGCGCTGGCCGCGTGCGGGGACGGCGACGACAAGAACAAGGGCGACTCGCAGAAGGCCGCCGAGAAGTCGGGCCCCTGGTCTTTCAAGGACGACCGCGGCAAGGCCGTCGAGACGAAGTCCACCCCCAAGACGATCGTGGCCTTCACCGGCACCGCCGCCGCCCTCCACGACTACGGCATCGAGGTCAAGGCCGTGTTCGGCCCGACCAAGACCAAGGACGGCAAGCCCGACGTCCAGGCGGGCGACCTCGACATCAACAAGGTCGAGATCCTCGGCAACGTCTGGGGCGAGTTCAGCGTCGAGAAGTACGCGGCCCTCGCGCCCGACCTGCTCGTCACGGACATGTGGGAGAAGGACGCCCTCTGGTACGTGCCGGACAACAGCAAGGACAAGATCCTCAAGCTCGCCCCCAGCGTCGCGCTGTGGGCCGCGCAGCTCAGCATGCCGGCCGCGCTCCAGCGCCGCGCCGACCTCGCCGCCGCCCTCGGCGCCGATCTCAAGGCCGCCAAGGTCACCGAGGCCAAGACCCGCTTCGAGAAGGCCGCCGCCCGGCTGCGCGCCGCCACCAAGGCCAACCCCGGCGTCACGGTGATGATCGGCTCCGCCAGCGCCGACCTGTTCTACGTCTCCGCGGCCAAGACGTCCGCGGACACCGCGTACTTCCAGGAACTGGGCGTCAAGTTCGTCGAGCCGAAGGTCAACGCGCAGGGCTTCTTCGAGGAGCTCAGCTGGGAGAACGTCGGCAAGTACAAGGCCGACGTGATCATGATGGACAACCGCTCCACGGCCCTCCAGCCGGACGCCCTGAAGTCCAAGCCGACCTGGACCGGCCTGCCCGCCGTCAAGGCCGGCCAGGTCACCCCGCGCACCACCGAGCCGATCTACTCGTACGCCAAGTGCGCCCCGATCCTCGACTCCCTCGCCCAGGCGATCGAGAACGCGAAGAACGTCGCCTGACCACGATGCCCGGCCATGGCGTCCGACCACCACGCCTGACCACCACGCCCGACCAGGACGCCCGACCGCCACGTCCGACCACGACGCCTGGCCATGTCGCCTGACCCTGACGAGAAGGTTGCCTGACATGACACTGACGGCCGAGACCGCCACCGTCCCCTTCCGGCTCTTCGATCTGAGCGTGATACGGACCCGGCGGCTCGGCCCGTCGCTGGTCCGGATCACCTTCGGCGGCGAGCAGTTGGCGTACTTCGAGGGCGGCGGCCGGGACCAGAGCCTGTCGCTCTTCCTGCCGCACCCCGGCCAGGACGCGCCCGTGCTGCCGCCCGCCGAGAACCCCGAGACGTGGTTCGCGGAGTACCGCGCGCTGCCCGACGGCGTACGGGCCGTGATGCGCTCGTACACCCTGCGCGAGCAGCGCCGCGACCCCGACGAGGTCGACATCGACTTCGCGCTCCACGAGGACGGCGGCCCGGCGTGCCGCTGGGCCGGCCGCGCCGCGCCCGGGGACCGTGTGGCGGTCCTCGGTCCGGCGGTCGCCGACAACACGGCAGTGCGGTTCCGGCCGCCGGCCGGTACGGACGGGGTCGTCCTGTGGGGCGACGAGACGGCGCTGCCCGCGCTCTCCGCGATTCTGGAGTGGCTGCCCCACGGCACGCCGACGCGAGTGTGGATCGAAGTGCCGTTCAGCGGGGACCGGATGCCGCTTCTCACGGCCGCCGACGCCCGCATCACCTGGCTGGTGCGGGAAGAGGGCGCGCCCTCGGTGCTGGACGCGGTGCGTGCGGAGGCCGAGCTGCCCGGGCTCGATCCGTACGTGTGGATCGCCGGGGAGGCGTCCACCATGCGTGAGCTGCGTCGTCA
Source organism: Streptomyces sp. NPDC023838 (assembly GCF_040639555.1). Taxonomy (NCBI): domain Bacteria; kingdom Bacillati; phylum Actinomycetota; class Actinomycetes; order Kitasatosporales; family Streptomycetaceae; genus Streptomyces; species Streptomyces sp. NPDC023838. The sequence continues at coordinate 9,064 of NZ_JBFAAD010000025.1, read as the reverse complement.
CTTCGTGAATGAGCGTCAGGTCGACCGCAGGAACGTCACGTTCGTGGGCTACTGGCGGCGGGGGCGCAGCGAGGACCAGCTTCGGGAGGAAGAAGCCGCGTAGGCCGGTCTCAGGGCTGCGAGCCGGTGGGGGCCGGTTGCTCCCCCAAGTTCTCGGCTTCGCTCGAACAGGGAAGACCCCCATCGCGGCGGAGCCGCACATGTCACAGCCCCGCGCCCCTCAGGGGGCCCGCAGCCCCCAAGTGCACCGCTTCCCCAGGGGGCGAGGGCCTGTTGAGATCAAAGTTAGGTTAGGCTAACCTTACTTCTCGATCGCGGTCCTCGCCCCCCTTCTCTGTCTCTGTCCGGAGGGCCCGACGAAGTCCCCGATCCGGGAGGACAGTTCATGCGTTCGCACCTGCTCAATGACACGACGGCGGAGAGCTACCGGCGCTCCGTGACCGAAGGAGTCGAGCGGGTGGCGTCGAAACTCGCCGCGACACGCCGCCCGTTCACCGGAGCGGGCGTCGAGGACATCGCCCCGCTCATCGACCGCGTCGACCTCGACCGGCCGCTGGGCGACACCTCCGCCGTCCTGGACGAGCTGGAGGACGTGTACCTGCGCGACGCCGTCTACTTCCACCACCCCCGCTACCTGGGCCACCTCAACTGCCCGGTGGTCATCCCCGCCGTCCTCGGCGAAGCGGTCCTCTCGGCGGTCAACTCCTCGCTCGACACCTGGGACCAGAGCGCCGGCGGCACCCTCATCGAGCGCCGCCTGATCGACTGGACTGCCGGGCGCGTCGGCTACGGCCCGGCCGCCGACGGCGTGTTCACCAGCGGCGGCAGCCAGTCCAACCTCCAGGCCCTGCTGCTCGCCCGCGAGGAGGCCAAGACCGACGACCTGGCGAAGCTGCGGATCTTCTCCTCCGAGTGCAGCCACTTCAGCGTCCAGAAGTCCGCCCAGCTCCTGGGCCTGGGCCGCGGCGCCGTCGTGTCGATCCCCTGCGACCACGACAAGCGGATGCAGACCGTGGCCCTCGCCCGCGCCCTGGAGCGCTGCGCCGCCGAGGGCAACGTCCCGATGGCCGTCGTCGCCACCGCGGGCACCACCGACTTCGGCTCCCTCGACCCGCTGCCGGAGATCGCCGAGCTCTGCGCCCAGTACGGCGCGTGGATGCACGTGGACGCCGCGTACGGCTGCGGGCTGCTCGTCTCGCCGACCCGGCGCCACCTCCTGAACGGCATCGAGCACGCCGACTCGGTCACCGTGGACTACCACAAGTCCTTCTTCCAGCCGGTGAGTTCGAGCGCGATCCTGGTCAAGGACGGCGCCACCCTGCGGCACGCCACGTACCACGCGGACTACCTCAACCCGCGCCGGGCCGCCGAGGAGCGCATCCCCAACCAGGTCGACAAGTCCCTCCAGACCACCCGCCGCTTCGACGCCCTGAAGCTGTGGATGACGCTGCGCACCATGGGCGCCGAAGGCGTCGGCACGCTCTTCGACGAGGTGTGCGACCTGGCCGTCGAGGGCTGGCGGCTGCTCGCCGCCGACCCGCGCTACGACGTGGTCGTCGAGCCCACCCTGTCGACTCTCGTCTTCCGCTACATCCCGGACGCCGTCACCTCGCCCGCCGAGATCGACCGCGCCAACCTCTACGCCCGCAAGGCGCTGTTCGCCTCCGGCGAGGCGGTCGTCGCCGGCACCAAGACCGGCGGCCGTCAGTACCTGAAATTCACCCTGCTCAACCCCGAGACGACGGTCCACGACATCGCCGCCGTCCTCGATCTGATAGCCGGCCACGCCGAGCAGTACCTGGGAGAGAACCTTGTCCACGCAGCCTCGTGAGCCGTACGACTTCATCGGGATCGGCCTCGGGCCCTTCAACCTGGGCCTGGCCTGCCTGACCGAGCCGGTCGACGAGCTCAGCGGCCTCTTCCTGGAGACCAAGCCGGACTTCGAGTGGCACTCGGGCATGTTCCTGGAGGGCGCCCACCTCCAGACCCCGTTCATGTCGGACCTGGTCACCCTGGCCGACCCGACCTCGCCGTACTCCTTCCTCAACTACCTGAAGGAGTCGGGCCGCCTCTACTCATTCTACATCCGCGAGAACTTCTATCCCCTGCGCACCGAGTACAACGACTACTGCCGCTGGGCGGCCGGCAAGCTCTCCTCGATCCGCTTCAACCAGACGGTGAAGACGGTGACGTACGAGGACGAGGTGTACGTCGTACGCACCGAGGACGGCTCCGAGTTCCGCGCCCGGCGGATCGTCCTGGGCACCGGCACCCCGCCCTTCGTCCCGGAGCCGTGCCAGGGCCTGGGCGGCGACTATCTGCACAACTCCCGCTATCTGGACCACAAGGAGGCGCTCCAGAAGAAGGAGTCGATCACCCTGGTCGGCAGCGGGCAGTCCGCCGCGGAGATCTACTACGACCTGCTGAGCGAGATCGACGTCCACGGCTACCGGCTCACCTGGGTGACCCGCTCGGCGCGCTTCTTCCCGCTCGAATACACCAAGCTGACGCTGGAGATGACCTCGCCGGAGTACGTGGACTACTTCCACGCGCTGCCCGAGGCCACCCGCTACCGGCTGGAGACGCAGCAGAAGGGCCTGTTCAAGGGCATCGACTCGGAGCTCATCGACGCGATCTTCGACCTGCTCTACCAGAAGAACCTCAAGGGCCCGGTCCCGACCCGGCTGCTGACCAACTCCTCGCTGAACGCGGCGAGTTACGACACGACGACCGGCACGTACACCCTGGGCCTGCGCCAGGAGGAGCAGGAGAGGGACTACACCCTCACCACCGAGGGCCTGGTCCTGGCCACCGGCTACAAGTACGCCGAGCCGGAGTTCCTCGCGCCGGTGGCGGACCGGCTCAAGCGGGACGGCCGCGGCCGCTTCGACGTGGCCCGCAACTACGCCATCGACACCAACGGCAGCGAGATCTTCCTCCAGAACGCCGCCGTGCACACCCACTCGATCACCTCGCCCGACCTGGGCATGGGCGCCTACCGCAACGCGTACATCATCGGCGAGCTGCTCGGCCGCGAGTACTACCCGGTCGAGAAGTCCATCGCCTTCCAGGAGTTCGCCGTATGAGCACCACCCCCATATCCCCCGGCATCGGCACCTTCACGGTCCGCGCCCTCGACCCCCTCAAGGACGCCGAGCTGCTGCACGGCTGGGTCACCGACCCCAAGGCCGCTTTCTGGATGATGCAGGACGTGAAGCTGGAGGACGTCGAGCGGGCGTACATGGAGATCGCGGCCGACGAGCACCACCACGCGCTGCTCGGGCTGCACGACGGCGCGCCCGCCTTCCTGATGGAGAAGTACGACCCGGCCCACCGCGAGCTGGTCGGGCTCTACGAGCCCGAGCCGGGCGACGTCGGCATGCACTTCCTGGTCGCGCCGACCGGCACGCCGATCCACGGCTTCACCCGGGCGGTGATCACCGCCGTGATGGAGCACCTGTTCGCGGACCCGACGACCCGGCGGGTCGTCGTGGAGCCCGACGTGGGCAACAAGGCCGTCCACGCGCTGAACGCGGCCGTCGGCTTCGAGGTCGTCGGGGAGATCACCAAGCCGGAGAAGACGGCGCTGCTGAGCGTGTGCACGCGGGCGGCGTTCGAGGAGGCCACCCGATGACGACGACCACGGACATCGCCGTCCCCCACCTCACACCCGGGCTGTGGGCGCGCGCCAACCGGCTGCTGATCCGCAAGGCGCTCGCCGAGTTCGCGCACGAGCGGCTGATCGACCCCCGGCCGCTGGGCGAGGACCGGTACGGCGTGCGCAGCGACGACGGGACGGTGGAGTACCGCTTCACCGCCGCCCGGTACGCGCTGGACCACTGGCAGGTCGACCCGGAGTCGGTCACGCGGCACGGCGCCGAGGGCCGGCTCCCGCTCGACGCCCTCGACTTCTTCATCGAGCTGCGCGAGACGCTGGGCCTGAGCGACGAGATCCTGCCGGTGTACCTGGAGGAGATCTCCTCCACGCTCTCCGGTACGGCGTACAAGCTCACCAAGGAGCAGACCCCGGCGGCCGAGCTGGCTCGGGCGGGCTTCCAGGCGATCGAGACGGGCATGACCGAGGGCCACCCGTGCTTCGTGGCGAACAACGGGCGGCTCGGGTTCGGTGTGCACGAGTACGCGGCGTACGCGCCGGAGGCCGCCACCCCGGTCCGGCTGGTCTGGCTGGCGGCGCGGCGGGACCGGGCGACGTTCACCTCGGGCGCGGGGCTGGGCTACGAGACGCTGATCGGGGAGGAGCTGGGCGCGGCGACGCTGGAACGCTTCGCCGCGACGATGGCGGCGCGCGGCCTGGACCTCGCGGACTACCAGTTGCTGCCCGTCCACCCCTGGCAGTGGTGGAACAAGCTGTCGGTGACGTTCGCGGCGGAGGTGGCGCAGGACAGGCTGGTGCCGCTCGGGGTGGGCGACGACGCCTACCTCGCCCAGCAGTCGATCCGCACCTTCTTCAACACGACGGATCCGGCCAAGCACTATGTGAAGACGGCCCTGTCGGTCCTGAACATGGGCTTCATGCGGGGCCTGTCGGCGGCGTACATGGAGGCGACGCCGGCGATCAACGACTGGCTGGCGGGGGTCGTCGAGCGGGACTCCGTCCTCCAGGCGGCCCGCTTCTCGATCATCCGCGAGCGGGCGGCCATCGGCTACCACCACCGCCAGTACGAGCGGGCCACCGACCGCCACTCGCCGTACCGCAAGATGCTGGCGGCGCTGTGGCGGGAGAGCCCGGTGCCGTCGCTGGCGCCGGGCGAGCGGCTGGCCACGATGGCGTCGCTGCTGCACGTCGACGGGGCCGGGGCGTCCTTCGCGGGCGCGCTGATCGCGGAGTCGGGGGTGGGGGCGCGGGAGTGGCTGCGGCGCTATCTGGACGCGTACCTGCTCCCGGTCCTGCACTCCTTCTACGCGTACGACCTGGCCTACATGCCGCACGGCGAGAACGTGATCCTCGTGCTGGCCGAGGACGGGACGGTGGTGCGGGCGATCTTCAAGGACATCGCCGAGGAGATCGTGGTGATGGATCCGGACGCGGTGCTGCCGCCCGCGGTGGAGCGGATCCGGGCGGACGTGCCGGAGGACATGAAGCTGCTGTCCGTCTTCACGGACGTCTTCGACTGCTTCTTCCGTTTCCTGAACGCGACGCTGGTGAGTGAGGGGGTGCTGGAGGAGTCGGAGTTCTGGGCGGCGGTGGCGGAGTGTGTCGCGTCGTACCAGGCGTCCGTGCCGGAGCTGTCGGACAAGTTCAAGCAGTACGACATGTTCGCGCCGGAGTTCGCTCTGTCGTGCCTGAACCGGCTGCAGCTCCGCGACAACCGTCAGATGGTGGATCTGGCGGATCCGGCGGGGGCACTGCAACTGGTGGGGACGCTGCGCAACCCGATAGCGGGCTGATTCCCCCCACCCCGCCCGCGGCCCCTGCACCCCGCCCGTCCGTCTGCGGGCCGTGCCGGGTTGCCCGCGCGGTTCCCCGCGCCCCTCAAGGGCTCGGCTTCGCCGTCGCCCGTACCTCCTGGGGGCGCGGGGAACCGCGCGAGAGCGAGCTGAAACCGACGTCCGTGCCGGTATTGGCCACTGCGGACCCGGGCCGCCCAACTGCCCAGCGCTCCAAGGCCGGATGGAAGAATCACCCTCATGGCGGAAATCATCCAGAAGGACGGGACCTGGAGCTTCGACGGGGACGGCATACGCATCGTGCCCGGCAGCGACAAGGGCGTCAGCCTGCTGCGCCGCACCCTCGGCGAGATCACCGTGCCGCTCCTGGCACTGGCGGGAGTGGCGTACGAGCCGGGGCGCAAGACCGGGCGGCTGCGGTTGAAGCTGCGTGACGGCGCCGACCCGCTGCTCCAGGTCACCGGCGGCAAGCTGGACGACGCCTCGGACCCGTACGCCCTGACCGTCGAGACGAAGGCGGCGGCGATAGCCGAGTACTTCGTGGACGAGGTCCGCAACGCCCTGCTGCTCGACTCCGTGCCCACCGGACCGGTCGACCGCTATCTGCTGTCGGGCCCCTCGCTGCCGATGACCGTGGGCGCGGGCGACGGCACGGCCAGCTTCGACGGGCGCACGGTCCGCCTGGAGTGGACCTGGCACACCGACGAGGTGAAGACCAGCAGCGGCCCGGCCGCCCTCGCCCTGGAGGACCTGCACGCGGTGGAGTGGCTGCCCGCGCGCGGCCTGGCCGACGGCCATCTGCGCTTCGTGAGCTCGCCGAACGCGCCGAGACTGCCCGCCGGGCGCGATCCGCACGCCGTGGAGCTCAACGGGTTCAAGAAGGACCCGCTGATGGCGCTGCTCGCCTCGGCCGTGGTGGCGCGGATGCCGCACCCGCACGCGTCGGCGCCCGCGCCCGCGATCGCGCCGGGACCCAAGGCGCTCGGCCCGGCGCCCGCCGTCGACGCCGACGACCCCGACGTCCTGCTGCGGCGGCTGCGCGAGCTCGGCGCTCTGCACTCGTCCGGGATCCTCACCGACGAGGAGTTCAGCCTCGCCAAGCAAGCTGTACTGAAGCGGCTGTGAGCACGAGTGTGAGACCCCCCGGAGCGGGCTGGTCTATACCAGGCCGAGTGTGATCATGAGAATCCTGCCCGATATCGGGCAGGATTCTTGCGTGAGGGCGGGATTCCCCGCAGTATCGACGGGTGCTCGAACGCCGCAGCCCGTCGTCCCACGACGACCTCATCGACCATCTGGTGCGCAGCACCGCGCTCCAGCGCGGTGAGGCGGCCCGGGTCGTGCTCGACGTGCTGGCGTACTTCGACGAGACGTACGAGGAATTCGTCCGCCGCCGCCACCGTGAGCTCCAGTCCGGCGGCCTGGTGAACGCGGAGATCTTCGAGCGGATCGCGGCCGAGCTGCCGCACCGCGCCGTGGCGCCGCCGGAGCTCTCACTCCGGCAGCTGCGCCGCATCGTCTACGGCTGAGCCTTCGGGCCGAGCACACCGAAACGTTGTTGTCGATGGAGGGGTAGAGACTCTTTATGTGCGGAATCGTCGGTTATATCGGTAAGCGCGATGTCGCTCCCCTGCTGCTGGAGGGCCTGCAGCGGCTGGAGTACCGGGGTTACGACTCCGCGGGCGTGGTCATCAACAGCCCCAAGTCGGGCGCGCTGAAGATGGTCAAGGCCAAGGGCCGCGTCCGCGACCTGGAGGCCCGCGTCCCGAAGCGCTTCACCGGCACCACCGGCATCGCGCACACCCGCTGGGCCACCCACGGCGCCCCGAGCGACATCAACTCGCACCCGCACCTGGACCCCGAGAACAAGGTCGCCGTCGTCCACAACGGCATCGTCGACAACGCCGCCGAGCTGCGCGTCAAGCTTGAGGCCGAGGGCGTCGTCTTCGTCTCGGAGACCGACACCGAGGTCATCACCCACCTGATCGCCCGCTCCCCGGCCGACTCCCTGGAGGAGAAGGTCCGCGAGGCGCTCAAGGTCATCGAGGGCACCTACGGCATCGCCGTCATGCACGCCGACTTCGCCGACCGCATCGTCGTGGCCCGCAACGGCTCCCCCGTCGTCCTCGGCATCGGCGAGAAGGAGATGTTCGTCGCCTCGGACGTCGCCGCGCTGATCGCCCACACCCGCCAGGTCGTCACCCTCGAAGACGGCGAGATGGCCACCCTGAAGGCCGACGACTTCCGTACGTACACGACCTCGGGCACCCTGACCAACCCCACCCCCGAGACCGTCGAGTGGGAGGCCGCCTCCTACGACATGGGCGGCCACGACACGTACATGCACAAGGAGATGTCGGAGCAGGCCGACGCCGTCGACCGCGTGCTGCGCGGCCGCATCGACGACCGGTTCTCCACCGTCCACCTCGGCGGCCTCAACCTGGACGCCCGCGAGGCCCGCGGGGTGCGCCGGATCAAGATCCTCGGCTGCGGCACCTCGTACCACGCCGGCCTCATCGGCGCGGGCCTCATCGAGGAGCTCGCCCGCATCCCCGCGGACGCCGAGCCGGCCTCCGAGTTCCGCTACCGCAACCCGGTCGTGGACCCCGACACGCTGTACATCGCGGTCTCGCAGTCCGGTGAGACCTACGACGTGCTCGCCGCCGTCCAGGAGCTCAAGCGCAAGGGCGCCCGCGTCCTCGGCGTCGTGAACGTCGTCGGCTCGGCGATCGCCCGCGAGGCGGACGGCGGCACCTACGTGCACGCCGGCCCCGAGGTCTGCGTCGTCTCCACCAAGTGCTTCACCAACACCGTGGTCGCCTTCGCGCTGCTCGCGCTGCACCTGGGCCGCATCCGCGACCTGTCGGTGGCCGACGGCAAGCGGATCATCGAGGGCCTGCGCAAGCTGCCCGCGCAGATCTCCGAGATCCTGGCGATGGAGCCGGAGATCGAGAAGCTGGCCAAGGAGTACGCGGGCGCCCAGTCGATGATGTTCATCGGCCGTGTCCGGGGCTACCCGGTCGCGCTGGAGGCCTCCCTGAAGCTCAAGGAGATCTCCTACATCCACGCCGAGGCCTACCCGGCCTCCGAGCTCAAGCACGGCCCGCTGGCCCTCATCGAGCCCGCGCTGCCGACGGTCGCGATCGTCCCCGACGACGACCTGCTGGAGAAGAACCGCGCGGCCCTCGAGGAGATCAAGGCCCGCAGCGGCCGGATCCTGGCGGTCGCCCACCGCGAGCAGGAGAAGGCCGACCACACCATCGTCGTCCCGAAGAACGAGGACGAGCTGGACCCGATCCTCATGGGCATCCCGCTCCAGCTCTTCGCGTACCACACGGCGCTCGCCATGGGCCGCGACATCGACAAGCCGCGCAACCTGGCGAAGTCCGTCACGGTCGAGTAGTAGGTCGTAGGCCGACCGGTACGTCGTAGGTCGAGCAGTACGTCGTAGGTCGAGCAGTACGTCGTAGCAGGACACAGAAGCGGCCCCGCACGCGCCACCAGGCGTGCGGGGCCGCTCCCTTGCGCGCCGGTGCCGCCCAACGCACCGGCTGCGGCTGCCTAGTGACCTGGTTTTGAGGTCGTGGGTCGCCACGTGAGGCGTCTCCTGTTTCAGGTTGCGGTGTTCGCCTGCGGCAGGTCACGCGTTCACGCT
>NZ_JBFAAD010000024.1:0-122172 GCF_040639555.1 Streptomyces sp. NPDC023838 | reverse complement strand
CGCGAGCCGCGAGCCGCGAGCCGCGAGCCGCGAGCCGCGAGCCGCGAGCCGCGAGCCGCGAGCCGCGAGCCGCGAGCCGCGAGCCGCGAGCCGCGCGGACATAGGGGATATTTGGCGCGTAGCTTCTCGGGGTGGCCATGCACCCTAGCCCGCCCCTGCGCGTACCCGTAGGGCACGACGCCCGGCGCTGGAGCACCTTCCACGCCCGGCGGACGCTCGTCGTCGCGGCCCGCACGATCACCTCGACCGCCCGCGTCCTGGAGTCGCTGCCCGCCCTCCTCCGCGACGACACCCGCGTCTCCGTCGTCTTCGCGTACGACCCGACGTCCGCCTTCAACGACGGCGTCCTGGAGCTGCTGCACGACTCCGGCTGCCGGGTGATGCCCTGGCGGCAGCTGAGCGAGATCGATCCCGACCTCATCGTCTCCGCCAGCGAGAACATCGACGTACCGGACGGCGACTGCCCGGTCCTCGTCCTCCCGCACGGCATCGGCTTCCAGAAGTTCGTCCCGGACTCCCGGGCCCGGCGCAGCCGGCTGTCCGGGGTGGTCCCCGACGCCCTTCTGGAGGCGGGCCGCGCCTGGCTGGCCGTGTCGCACCCGGACCAGGAAGCCCAGTTGCTCGCCAGCCACCCCAAGACGGCCGGCCGCACCCTGCTGGTGGGGGATCCGTGCTTCGACGAGCTGGTCGTCAGCGCGCGGCACCGGGACGCGTACCGCGCGGCGCTGGGCGTCGGCGCCGGGCAGCGGCTGGTCATGGTCAGCTCGACCTGGGGGCGTACCTCCCTCATCGGCCGGGAGCCGGGGCTTCCCGCGCGGCTGCTCGCCGCCCTGCCGTACGACGAGTACCGCGTGGGCGCGATCGTCCACCCCAATGTGTGGTCGGCGCACGGCTCCTGGCAGGTCCGCGCGGCGCAGGCCACCGCGCTGGACGCGGGGCTGCTGCTGATGCCGCCGGTCCACAGCTGGCGGCCCGCGCTGGTCGCGGCCGACGTCGTCATCGGCGACCACGGTTCCGTGACGCTGTACAGAGCCGCGCTGGACAAGCCCGTCCTGCTCGCCGCGTTCGGCAGCGACGCCGTGCCGGGGACGGCGGGCGCCGATCTCGCGCGGCTCGCGCCCCGCCTCGATCCGGCCGGTGACCTGCGGCGGCAGATCGAGGACGCCGTCCACGCCCATGCGCCGCAGCGGTACGCGGAGGTGGCCGGGCGGGCCTTCAGCGACTCGGGGCAGGCGCTGGCCCGCCTCCGTACCGCCCTGTACCAGCTGCTCCGGCTCCCCGAGCCGCCCTCTCGCCCACCGGCCCCGCTGACGCTGCTCCCGCCCGATCCCCCGTCGGCGCCGGTCACTTCATGGCTGGTCACCACCGCCGTCCGCGCCGACGCGGGACAGCCGGTGGTCGCCGTGCATCGGTTCCCCGCCGCCGTACAGGAGGACTGGGCCGAGGGCTCCGGCCCGTACGTCCATCTGGCCTGCACCGACGAGGAGCGCGACCCGGGGCTGGCCGAGAGCGCCTCGGTCGTGGTCCGCGCCCGCCCGGCCGCGACGGCGGCCGCCGCACGGGGGTGGATCCAGGACGCGCTGGCGCGTCTGCCGGGCAGCGGCCTGGCCGCGACCGGCGTACAAGGAAGTGACGCGGGGGCGCTGATCGGGCTTCGGGACGGGCGGGTCGTCGAAGTGGCGGCCAGCTACTCGGCGCTCGATGCGGGGGTGGCGGCGGCCGCGGTGTACGGGTGTCTGCGCGCGGGCCACCCGCTGGACGACACGCTGGTGACGCTGAGGGTCGGCGGGCCGGGCGACGCGGACGCCGTCCTGCGGCTGCGAGCGCACGCGCCGCCGGACTGACAACCACCGACGCCCCGCTTTACGAGCCCTCGCCGCCGTCCAACCGCTCCAACCGCTCGCGCAGCCCCTGCGCCGACGGGCTGCCGCCCGCCTCGTGGATCTCCAGGGCCCTGGTGAGATACGGGCGGGCGGCGCCGCGTGGGCCTCCGGTCCTCTCGACGATGTCGGCCAGCCGGACCAGCGCCAGCGCCTCATAGTGGGTGGCGTCCTCGTCCCGGAGGGTACGGGCCGCCTCCCGCAGCGCGTCCAGCGCCGCCCGGGTGTCGCCCAGGTGGTCGTGGACGGCGCCGATGGCGGCCGTCGCCCGCGCCGCCATCCGCGCGTCCGAGCAGCCGAGCAGCTCCTCGCGCGCCCGGCTCAGGGTGGTCAGGGCGTCGGCGTGGTCGCCGTGGGCGTCCTGCGCGCAGCCCAGGAAGTACGCCGCGATGGCCGCGCCGCGCGCCTCTCCTGCCCTCAGGTTGAGATCGAGGGAACTCCGGTACGCCTCGACGGCGCGAGCGGGGTCGGCGCGGTCCCAGTACCGGCCGAAGAACTCCTGCACGGACGCCCGCAGGACGACATTGCCGTCGACCTCGGCGCAGCTGACGGCCGCTTCCAGCTCCGCGCGCGCCCGGTCGTCCTCGCCCAGGTCCAGCAGGGGCCGCGACAGCAGGCTGCGCAGCCGCGCCTCGGCCGCCGGCATCAGATCCGCCGCCGCCGCGGCCGCGCCCAGCTCCAGGGACTCCCGCCACATGGACAGGTGGCGGTGGTGCAGGAACAGGACGGTGAACGCCTCGGCCAACTGCCATACGCACGCGTGCAGTTGCTGCCGCGAGGCCGCCCGGAGGACCTGGAGGACGTTGGTGCGCTCGGTCTCCAGCCAGTCCAGCGGGGCCGGGCCGCCCGGCGCGGCGAACGGGTCGGCGGTGCTCGCCAACAGCTCGGAGAGGTCGGCGATGCGCAGGCGATCGGCCCGGATCGCCCGGTCCGCGAAGGCGGTGAGGGCGAGGTAGTGCTCGACGACGCGCCGCGTGAGCGCCGCCCGCTCGTCCTCCGTCTCCTCCCGCTCCGCGCATTCGCGTGCGTGCAGGCGTACCAGGTCGTGCATGCGGTACCGGCCGTCCGCCGAGCCTTCGAGGAGGCTCGCGTTCTCCAGTACGTTCAGGAGGGCCGCCGCGCTCGCGGTGTCGACTCCGGCCGCGACGGCGGCCGCGGCGGCGTCGACGGTACGCAGCGGCGCCCATCCCAGAAGCCGGTAGAGCCGGGCCGCGTCGGGCGGCAGCATGCGGTACGACGGGCCCAGTACGGCGGACACGGGGCGCTCCCCTCGCATCGACATTCCGGCGAGCCGTCCGGCCTCGTCGGCGAGCTCCCGCGCCAGGCCGGCCATGGTCAGGCGGCGATCGGTGAGCAGCCGGGCCGCCACCACGTGCAGCGCCACCGGGAGCCCGCCGCACAGCTCCACCAGGCGCGCGGCCGCCGCCCGTTCCCCGGCCACGGCGTCCTCGCCGCAGCGGTCGGCCAACAGCCGCATCCCGCCGTCCGCGTCCAGCGGGTCCAGGGGGATCAACCGGGCGCCGTCCACGACCAGTTCACCGAGTCTGCCGTGGCTGGTGACGAGGACGGCGCTGCCGGGGCCCTTGGGGACGAGCGGTCTGACCTGCGCGGGGTGGCTGACGTCGTCGAGGACGACCAGCATGCGGCGCCGCGCGGAGCGCGACCGGAACAGTGCGGTGCGCTCGGCGAGCGAGCGCGGCATCCAGTCGTCGCTCACCCCGAGCGATCTCAGGCACATGGCGACGGCCTCGGAGACGTCACCGCCGCTCTGCCCGCGCAGGCTCGCGAAGTCCACGTACATCTGCCCGCCGGGGAACAGCTCCCTCGACCTGTCCGCCCAGTGGCAGGCCGTCGCGGTCTTGCCGACGCCCGGCAGACCGTGGAGCACGCCGATGCCGACGGGGGCGGAGGTACGGCCCACGACGTCCCCGAAGCACCGGTCCAGGGCCGAGAGGTCGGCCGTGCGGTTGACGAACGCCACGGTGAGGGCGGGCACCTGGTCGGGGTGGGGGTGGGGCGAGGGCCGGGAGTGGGCCGGGGCGAGTTCGTCGAGCAGCCGCCGCAGCTCCGCGGCCGCGCCCGGGTCCTCCCGGAGGATCTCCAGGAGCCGCCGCGACCAGCGGTCCTCCAGGTCCGCCACGGCACGCTCGTCCCGTGCACCGCGCGCGGCCTCCAGCTCGTCACTGGCGGCCTGGAGCTCGTCCTCAGCGCCGCGTGCGGGGGCCGTGCGGTCCGTGGCATCCATGGCATCCGGACCGTCCGGGTCAGCGCGCCGTCGGGCGAGGAAGCGTCCCAGCCGTTCCTTGGCCTGCCCCCAGGAGTCCGAGACCATGAGCCCGACCAGACTCGTCGCGCCCGACGCCGCGAGCGCGGTCAACTCGGCGTCCACCCAGCCCCCTTCGTGTCTCCCGCCCGTCGGGCCGGTCGACCACCACCGTAGAGAGGACGGGCGGCGTTGGACAGCCCAACGCGCGGGGGCGCGGCGAGGCTTCTCCGCGATACGGCGACGGAACGGCGACGGGATCCCCTCGCGCCGAGCGGTGCCGGCCAGGACCCGGTGGAGGGGGCCGGACGGGGGCCCGGTCCCCTCCACCGGCGCGTCAGCAGCCGCTGGTGTGGATGCGGCAGGCGGTGATCAGCGCGGCGGCGTGCTCCTCGCCGCCGAGGGTCTCGGTGCGGAGGTCCTCGGGCAGCACCTGGAGGGCGTCGATGTCGTGCTCCATCATGATGGGCTCCTTCGTTCGGAGGGTGCGCCGGGCCCGGTGGGTCCGACTGCCGGCGGCCGGGTGGCCGCCGGACGTTCAGGGGTGGGCGCGTTCGCCTTCGGGCAGCCACGCGCGGGGGCCGCCGTACCGCAGGCGCAGCAGCAGCGAAAGGCTTCCGGCCAGCCCGGTGGCGTACTCGGCCAGTACCGTCTTGCGGTTCTCGTCGGGCACCAGCAGCCGGCCGTCGTACCGCACCGCCTGCGCCGCCAGGTGCTCGACCAGCAGCTCCGCTCCGGCGCGGTGGTGCGCCTCGCCCGTCAACTCGGACGCATCGAGCAGGAATTCGGCGTTGCCCGCGAGCCCGTGGCAGGTCGAGGTCGAGTCGGTCACCCTGCCCGCCCGTACGGCGAGGGCCGCACCCTCCACCAGCTCGCGCACGGCGTCGTCGCGGGCGCCGGTGGCGGCCCAGAGCCGGACCAGGAACGTGCCCACTCCGGATGAGCCGCTGCACCAGTGCCGGGCGAGTCCCGGCGAGTTGGAGAGGTGGCGGGCGCGGTCGACCGGCCAGAGGGCGCCGGCGGGCCCCCGGCGGGCCGCGGCGGCCAGCGTGGCGCCCGCCTCGACGGCAGCGCCCAGGAAGCGCTCGTCCCCCGTGGCGTCGGCCGCGAGCAGGAGGAAGGTGCCGACGCCGGCCACGCCGTGCGCGTACCCGTAGTGCCAGGCTCCCGCGAGGGCGGACGCGAAGTCCTCCGGCACCGGCCAGAAGATCCCCTCGGGGGTGTGCCGGGCCGCCGCGAGGAGGCCGTCGGCGGCCTTAGCGGCCCGGTCGAGGAAGCACGGGTCCCCGGTGGCGCGCCAGAAGTGCAGCTGGGCAAGGCCGGATCCGGCCGCGCCGTGACAGACGTCGGGGTTGGGCCACTCGACGGGGAGCGCCAGGGCGAGTGCTCGGGCGCGTGCCGCGAGCGCCGTGTCGTCCAGCGCCCGGGCGGCGTCCAGCAGGGCCCAGGCCGTGCCGGAGCGGCCGAAGTACAGGCCCGGCAGGTTCGCGGACAGGGCGTCCTGCCGGTCAGCCGTCCAGTACGCGGCGGAGCGCAGCCCTTCGCGCAGCACCTCCCGCGATACGGGTCCCACTGCCACGGGGAAGGGGTCAACGGCGCCCGCCGGTACGGGCGGTGATCCGGCACCGGTGTCGTCCCAGTGCCGCAACGCCCGCGCCAGGACGCTCACCCCGCCCGCCGAACCATGCTGCACGGCCACCGGGTCGCACGTCTCGCCGAACGCTTCCGAGGCCCAGAGCCGTTCGGTGTCGTGCGGGCGCATGCTGGCGAGGAGGTGGGCGATCCCGTCGTGCAGCAGCCGTGCGCGGGTGCGTGCGGCGTCGGTCGGCCCGGCGTCCGCCGTCGTACGGGCGGTGGGCACTGGAGCCCGCCGCTCAGGCGGGGCGTCCGCAGCGGCCCCGGTCACGAACTGCCGCGCCCGCTCCAGCGTCCAGCGGTCGGCGGGTTCGTCCCGCATCAACCCCCGCACCAGCGGCGCGAAGCGTCCCACCAACGGGTTGTCACGGGCCAGCAGCCCCACCAGCCCGGCCAGGCGCTCCTCCTCCGGGCGTGCTCCGTCCGCGCCCGGCCGGTCCGCCGCGAAGAGCGGATCCGCTCCGCTCAGCGCATGCAGGATCGTCGCCCCCAGCGCGTACAGGTCGACGCCCGGTGCCGACGCGGGCGCCACCTGGTCCAGGGCGCGCAGTTCGGGGGCGGTGTATCCGGGGGTGGCGCCCAGCACCCAGCGCTCGCCCTCCCGCGCCGCCATCTCCAGGTCGATCAGGAGGAGTTGGCCGTCCGGGGTGACCATCACGTTGTTGGGGTTGAAGTCGTGGAGGGTGACGCCCAATTCGTGCGCGGTGCCGACCAGTTCGACGAGCTGCCGGACGAGGGAGTCGGCCGTACGGTCGTCGGGGCAGCCGGTGCCGTGCTGGATCAGGCGCTCGGCGACGGTGCGCCGCAGGGTCGCGCCCGGTACCGACTCGGTCGCCAGGAACTCGCTGCCCTGCTGCTGGAAGACCTCGACGACACGTGGGACCCGGTCCGGGCGGAGCCTGCCGAAGCGGTCGAGCAGCGCCGCCTCCCGGCGCAGCAGATCGCGGACGTCCAGCCCTTCCAGGCCCGCGCCCACGTGGGGCCGCGCCTGCTTGACGACGACCTGGGCGCCGGTCGTGGTGTCCTCGGCCCGGAACACGCCGCCCTTGTTGGAGTGCTGGATCGCGCCGCGTACGAGATAGCGGTCGTTCAGCAGGACCGGCTTGGCCGTGGCCTTGCTGCGGGCCGGGGCCGCGGGACGGTCGGGGAACGGGTCACCCGCCCAGGCCGGCGGGCTGAACCAGGCGTTCCGCTCGTCGGTGACCGGTTGCCCCTCGGGGTCGGTCAGCCGGCCGGCGAGCCAGCCGTCGGGGGTCAGGGCGGGGGCTGCGGCGAACACGCCGTACCGGTAGTAGACCTGACTGTCGGCCAGATAACGGCGGTCGGAGAGGACCGCCGGGCCCGGCAGCCCGACCGTGGCGAGGTGCAGCTCCTCCGCGAGCAGCCGGAAGTGGTCGTCGTCGGCCGGATACACGGTGATGAACTTGCCGCCCCCGCCGCGCTCGTAGCGTCCGGAGACGAGGGCCGCGACCCGGGCGGGGCTCGCCGCGAACTTGAAGGTCGCCCGGTGGGCGACCAGCACCTCGGCGGCCCGGGCCAGGGTCACGGGCGCGGAGAGCGGGGTGGCCGAGACGTGGAGCTTCCAGCCCTGGGTGCGGCGGACGGCCCCGGCGGGGACGACATGGCACCAGAAGTCACCCGGCTCGACGGTCCAGTCCGCCGGGGCGGAAACCGCCGTGGCCGTCGCGCCGCCACCGGGCGCCGCCTCCGCCCCGGCTGTGGAACGGGCTATGGCCGCCCGCACCAGATCGGGCAACAGCGCGAGGTCCGCCGGACGTTCGGCGCGTGCCCGCCGGGGCCCGGGCAGGGCAGGGGGCGGGGCGGGCTGCGGCGCCTCGGGCAGGGTGGACACGCTCTTCGACCTCACAGTTCGCAACAGAGATGACGGGGTGGGGTCTACTGCTCGGGCCGGACGTAGTCGTCGCCCCAGCTCGTGTCCAGGATGTCCGCCGCGACCGTCGCGGTCGTACCGCCGTGCACTCCGACCGCCGTCCTCGGCCCGCCGCCCGCCGAGGTGGCGCACGCGCCACCGACCACCAGGACCGTGAGGACGAGAAGACAGCGGACAGCTCTGGGCATGGCACGGCTCCAGGGTTGGGAGGTCACGACTCACGGACACACGAGAACTCACGGGCACACGAGGGCCCTGAATGTCGGCCTGGCGGGGTTTGCCCGGCCCGACACACAAAGTCCATCCCGGAGGGCCCCGCTGGTCCAGGGCTTTGACCTGGCAATAGCCTGCATGGCACGGAAGTCGTACGGCCGCATTGCGGGGGAAACTCATGACTATCGGGGCAAACTTGGACGGGCTGCCGCAGCTGGACGCGAGAGCCGTCGCCGTCTTCGAGTACGTGCTGTCGCGGGGCAGCCTCAAGTGCCGGACGCCCGACGCGCCCCCGGCACTCGGCCTGACCCAGGAGGAGGTCGAGGCGGCCTGCCGGACCCTGCTGCTGCTCCGGCTGCTGCGCCCCGCTCCCGGCAGGCCCGAGGAGCTCATACCGGTCAGCCCCGACGCCGCCGCGGCGGAAGTGGTGGGTCCGCTGGAGGAACGGCTCGCGCGGGACGCGGCGCACGCCCAGTCCGTGCGCGACGACCTGCACTCCCTCATGCCGCACTACCGGGCCGCCCGGCGCCGGCGGAGCCACCGGGAGGGCATCGACCTGCTGCCCGACCTGTCGGCCGCGTCCGCGATGCTCACCGAGGCCGCGGCGGACTGCCGGGAGGAGGTGTTCAGCATCCAGCCCGGCGGCGGCCGCGCACCCCACCGCCTCGGGGACGCCATCGACCGCGACCTGGCGATGCTCCGCCGCGGCGTCCGGATGCGCACCCTCTACCAGCACTCGGCCCGCTCCAGCCTGTCCACCCAAGGGTATGTGGAGACGCTCGCGGAGGCGGGTGCCGAATACCGCACCGCCGCCGAACTGCCGGACCGCGCCGTCGTGTTCGACCGGGCCGTGGCCTTTCTGCCCCGGCGGGCAGGCGGCGGGTCGGGCGAGGGCGCGGTGCTCGTCCGGGACCCCGACGTGGTCGCCTACCTCTGCCGGGTGTTCGAGCAGCACTGGTCGGGCGCGACCCCGTTCCTGGGCACCAGCGAGGCCGCGTACAAGGAGGTCGGCCACAGTCTGCGGCGGGCGCTGGTGGGGCTGCTCGCCGAGGGCGCCAAGGACGAGGTGATCGCCCGGCGCATGGGCATGTCGCTGCGCACCTGCCGCCGCCACATCGCGGACCTGCTGGAGGAGCTGGGCGCCGAAAGCCGCTTCCAGGGCGGTGTACTCGCCGAGCGCGCCGGGCTCACCGCGCCCGAGCACCCGGCGGCCCGGGGACGGGACGAGACCCCGCGGCACCCGGCGGCCCGAGGACGGGACGAAACCCCGCGACACCCGGCGGCCCGAGGACGGGACGAGACCGCGCGCGGGTGAACCGGTGCCCGGTGTCGCCCCGCCCCGCCCGCGCTCGCCTCGGCCCACCGCCCTCACCCCGGCCCACCTGCGACGTCGCTCCGCCGATGGGGCAGGATGGCGCCCGTTCGGCCCCTACGCGGCTCCCCGAACGCGGCTTCACGCAAGACGAACTGACAGGTGACAAGATGGCGACACTTCACATACGACGGCCGGTGGCGGGCCTCGCCGTTTCCCCGGCCCCCCGCGGCGACTCCCCGGACCGCTTCGGCGGTTCCCCGGCCCGACGCGGCTCGGAGGGTGTCCGTTGACCCGGGGCCTCGTGCTGCACGACTGGGTGGTCGCCGGCATCGCGGTGGCCGCGGGGCTCGTCGCCGCCGTGCTGCTGCGCGCGCTGCTGCGGTGGCTGGGCAAGCACGCGCTCAGGACGCGGTGGAGCGGGGACGACATCATCGTCGACGCGCTGCGCACGGTCGCCCCCTGGGCCGCGGTCATCGCGGGCACCGCGGCGGCGGCCTCGGCGTTGCCGCTCACCACGCGGATCGCGGCGATCGTCAACCACTCGCTGACCGCCCTGCTCATCCTGATCGCCACGCTCTCCACGGCCCGTGTCGTCGCGGGTCTGGTGCAGTCCGTGGCACACTCGCGGACCGGGGTGGCCGGGTCGGCCACCATCTTCGTCAACATCACGCGGGTCGTGGTGGTCGCGATGGGCTCGCTGATCGCCCTGGACACCCTCGGCATCTCCATCGCCCCGCTGCTCACCGCCCTCGGCGTGGGCGGCCTCGCGGTCGCGCTGGCGCTCCAGGACACCCTCGCCAACCTCTTCGCGGGCGTGCACATCCTCGCCTCCAAGACCGTGCAGCCCGGTGACTACATGCGGCTCAGCAGCGGCGAGGAGGGGTATGTCGTCGACATCAACTGGCGCAACACCGTGGTGCGCAACCTGTCGAACAACCTGGTCATCATCCCCAACGCCCGTCTCGCGCGGACGAACATGACCAACTACAGCCGCCCGGAGCAGGAGCTGTCGATCCTCGTCCAGGTGGGGGTGGGGTACGAGAGCGACCTGGAGCACGTCGAGCGGGTGACCCTCGAAGTCATCGACAGCGTGATGGTCGACATCACCGGCGCGCTCCCCCACCACGAGGCGGCCGTCCGCTTCCACACCTTCGCGGACTCGCGGATCAACTTCACGGTGATCCTGGGCGTGGGCGAGTTCAGCGACCAGTACCGGATCAAGCACGAGTTCATCAAGCGCCTGCACCAGCGCTACCGGGCGGAGGGCATCTCGATCCCCGCCCCCACCCGGACGGTCTCGCTCCACCACGACGAGCCCGCGCCCCCGCCGACGGTGCCCGCGCCGGTGCCGGTGCCGCACCAGCGCCTCCAGGGGTAGCCGCCCGCAACGTCGCCGCAACCCGGCCCGTGCTTTCCTGGCCCGGGCCGGTACCGCACGTATCCGAAGGGCCGTGGTCGTCATGGACGAGCCGCACGAGGCATCCACCCACGCACGCGTCGAGCTCACCCCGGCAGCAGCGGCTCTGATCCGGCAACTGCGCGCAGTGCACGGCCCTCTGATGTTCCATCAGTCGGGCGGCTGCTGTGACGGTAGCGCGCCCATGTGCTACCCGGACGGCGAGTTCCGTACGGGAGGGTCGGACGTGCTCCTCGAACGGCTCGTCGTCGACGGGGTCGAGGAGCCCGTCCCGTTCTGGATGTCGGTCAGTCAGCACGAGGTGTGGCGGCACACCCGGCTGATCGTCGACGTCGTCGAGGGGCGCGGCAGCGGCTTCTCCCTGGAGGCACCGGAGGGCGTGCGCTTCCTCATCCGCTCGCGCCTCATCTGACGGTCAGCGCCAAGGCCAGTGCGCGGACCCGCCCTTCCGGGCCGGGCAAGGCTCAGGCGGAGAGGCGCCGTTCGAGCGGGGTGCGGAAGCTCGGCCGGATCCGTACGTCGCCGAAGAAGGCCGCGAGGCGGGCCGCCTCCGCCTCGATCGCGGCGCTCGCCTCACGGCCCTGGTCCGCGAACACGTGCGTGACGATCTCGCCGTCCGGGCGCTGGGCCCAGCCGCCGACGATGCGGCCGTTCCACCACACCGAGGGGCCGATGTTGCCGGTGTTGTCGAAGAGTTCGGCCTTGTGGCCGGTGTCGAGGTACCAGTCGCGGTGGCGCCAGCCCATCGGTGTCGGGTCGAGGCCCGGCAGCAGGGCGGCCCAGGGCTCGGGGTCGGGCGGCGCGGCCAGCTGGTCGGGCAGGGCGTGGCCCGGGCCCTCGTCGAGGTCGACGTCGACGGCACCGGTTCCGGCCAGCGCCTTGCGGGTGTCGGTGAGGGTCCAGCCGGTCCACCACTTGACGTCCTCGGTGGTGGCGGGGCCGAAGGCTTCCAGGTAGCGGGCGACGAGCTCGGCCCTGGCCTCGTCGGCCGCGAGTTCGGGGTGCGGCTCCGCGACCGTCCAGCGGAACTGGCTGGACGCCCAGGTGCCGAGCGGACGGCCGCGCCGGATGCGCCCTTCGGCGGCCAGGACGCCGAGGAAGCGGCTGGTGATGCGGGGCCTCGCCTCGTACGGCTTGCCGGGGGCCTGGACGATCTGCACCTTCAGGTCCGGCACGTCGTCGGCCAGTTGGGCCGCTGTCGCCTCGCCGCGTGCCGCGAGGGCGGCCAGGACCGCCTCCTGCGTGGCCGCGAACCACTTCGCGTCGAAGCCGAGTTGCTCCTCGATCACCTTCGCGAGGCCCGCACGCTCACGGAGGGCGACGGTCCGGGCGGCCGCGGCGTCGGCCACCGGGGCGAGCGCCGTGGGCAGCACGAACATGGTGCGGCGCATGCAGAGCATCCGTACGAGTGAGTGGTCCTCGTACAGCGCGCGTTCAAGCTCGCCCACCGACGCGGCCGTCGCGCGCGCGGCGACCGCCAGATACACCGTGGCGGGGTCGGTGGCGTGCAGCGCCACCAGCGCCTCCGCCACCGCCTCGGGGGTGGCCGCGCGGGTGGCCGGGGTGAGGAGGTGGCGGGGGCCGAGGCGGGCGCGCCGCGCCTCGGCGGTGATCTTCTGGCGGGCCGGGGTCATGGCCTGAGGCTACCGACCACGCTCGCGGTGGCGTTCAGACCGTCCTGGATGGTGGGGGCCATGCTCGTACCGGCGAGGAAGAAGCCGAGCAGGACACAGACCATCGCGTGCGAGATCTTGAGTCCGCCGCTGCGCAGGAAGATCACCGCCAGCACCACGAGCAACAGCACCACCGAGATCGAAATGGCCATGGCCAACCTCCTCCACCGCGCCGGAATTGCGGCATTCGGCGGCCAGTGTGGCGGAGGAGGCGGGCCGGTCGGGCGCGTGGCGTGTCCGCCGTACGGGTGTTGACTGCGGGTGACGGCCCGTGAGGCGTGGGACGCGTGTCACGTCAGGTGGGCGCCCGGGACTACTCTCCGTACTGTTCTCCGTGCGCGCGGAGGAAGGTCTCCAGACCCGCCAGGTCGTCGGTGTTGATGTAGTCGACGTCGGCGGCGAGGAGTTCGCGCCACACGGCGTCCCGCTCGGGCCCGGCGAGGTCGGGGGTGGCCCAGAACCGCACCCGCTGCCGGTGCGCGTGGGCCTGCCCGACGATCGCGCGCAGCTTCTGGCGCTCGGCGGCCGGGAACGGCCCGGCGCCGAGCCAGCTGAAGCTCGTCGTCCAGTTGCTGCTGATGAGGGGGATGAAGCCGGCGGTGGCGGCGGTGCCGAGGTCCTCCAGGCGGCCGTCGTAGAACGCGTGGCGCACCTTCTGCGCCTCCATGGGCACGCGGGCCGCGCGGTCGCCGGAGACGACGGGCGTGACGGCGCCGGTCGAGACGCGGCCGTGCGCGTAGCCGCTGAGCATCCGGCGGTACGGCCGCAGCCGCCGGTCGAGCTCCAGGTAGGCGGCGGCGCCGTCGGTCTTGATGTCGACCAGGAGCTGTACGGGGCGGTGGTAACCCCGGTACGCCGAGCCGTGGTTGGCCCGGACGCGGGCCATCAGCGGGTCGAGGTAGAGCGTTTCGAGCGTACGGGTCGGGTCGAGCTGGGTCGGGTCATGAGCCACCAGGAGCTCTCCGTCGACCAGGAAGACGTCGGCCTCGACGCTGGTGAACCCGTGCGCCAGGGCGTCGAAGAGGGGGTGCGGATGCTCGAAGTCGTTGTGCGCGTGGGTCCGGCGCAGCGGTCTGGGCCCGGTCGGGTGAGCGCGCTCGGCCGCGGCGGCGGGCGCGATGGCGGCGGAGGCGGCGGCCGCGGCGAGGGCGGCGACGGCGCTGCGGCGGGTCAGTCGAGCCATGGGGTGCTCCCGGGGCGGTGGGACGGGCGGACGCGAACGAGTATGCGGTCGCTCCGGCCCCGACGGGCAGGCCGCTGCGCAGAGTTGGCCGGTCCTTCGCCGTCCGGTCACCCGGGGGCCCGGGGGGCGGGCGGCGGGTCCGCCCTGGTCCCGCCCTGTCGCAGGCAGGTTACTGCGACAGCTCGCCCCACTCCGCCGCCCGGTCGCACCAGCGCGACAGGAGCGTGCGGTCGTGGCCCACCGCGAGGAGGGACGCGCTCGTCTGTGTGCGGTAGCGCTCGACCACCGCCACCAGCGCCGCCGTCGTCGACGCGTCCAGCATCGCCGTCATCTCGTCGCACACCAGGAGGCGCGGCCGCAGGACCAGGGCGCGGGCCAGGCAGGCGCGCTGGAGCTGGCCGTCGCTGACCTCGTGGGGGCGGCGGTTGAGCAGGTCGCCGCCGAGGCCGACCAGGTCCGCCAGTTCGTCGACGCGCTCGCGGACCTCGATCTGGCGGCCGGTCGCCCGCAGCGGTTCGGCGACGAGCTCGCGCAGCCGCAGCCGGGGGTCGGCGGCGAGCCGGGGCGACTGGAAGACGACCCCGACCGTGGTGCGCCGCGCGCGCGGGGCGCGGTGGCGCCACTCGGTGACCAGGGCCCCGTCGAGGGTGACCGTGCCGCCGTCCGGCCGGTGCAGCAGCGCGGCGACCCGGGCCAGGGTGGACTTGCCGCAGCCGCTGGGACCGAGCAGGCCGACCGCCTCGCCGGGGGCGACGGTGAGGCTCGCCTCGCGGACCACGGGGCTGCCGAGCTCGTACCCGGCGGTGATGTTCTTCAGGTCAAGCACGGCCGGGCTCCTCCAGGTGGTGACAGGCGACCCGGCCGTCGAACGGCGGCAGGGTGCCGCACTGGCCGGTGGCCCGTTCGCAGCGGGGCGCGAACGCGCAGCCCTCCGGCAGATCGCCCAGCTCGGGCGGCATCCCGGGGATGGGCGTGAAGGCCCGCTCCGGGAGCGCGTCGAGCAGGCCCCGAGCATACGGGTGACGGGGTCCGGTCCCGCCGAAATACGAGGTTGCGTCGGCGAGTTCGACGACACGCCCGGCGTACATCACGGCGACCCGGTCGGCGATCCGCTCGGCGGCCGCCAGATCGTGGGTGATCATCAGCAGCGCCCGGCCTTCGTCGGCGGTGCGGCGCAGCTCGTCGGCCGTGCGGTCCACCAGGTCGCGGTCGAGCCCGGTCGTCGGCTCGTCCGCGAGCAGCAGCGGCACGTCCCCGACCAGGGCGAGCGCGGTCGCGGCCCACTGCGCGAGGCCGCCGGAGAGTTCGTGCGGATGGCGGTCGAGGTGCCCGAGCGGGAACGCGGCCCGCTCGGCCGCCGCCTCGGTCGCCGCGCGCAGCTCGCGCCTGGGTGTGCGGGTGAGCTCGCGCAGCGTCTCCGCGAGCTGCGCGCGTAGGTCCGCCCAGGCGTGAGGTGGGCGGCCGGGCTCTGCGGTACGAAACCGATGCGGCGTCCCCGTACCGTACGGGCGAGTGTGCGCTCGTCGGCGGCGAGCAGGTCGACGGGGTCGCCACCGCCGTGCAGCACCGCGCTCCCCGCCGTCTCGGCGTTCCCGGGCAGCAGGCTGAGCAGGGCCGAGGCGAGGAAGGACTTGCCGCAGCCGCTCTCGCCGACCAGCGCCAGGCACTCCCCCGCCGCCAGGTCGAAGGAGACGTCGGTGACGGCGGCGATGTGGCGTCCGCCGCGCATCCGGAAGCGCACGGAGAGACCGCGTACCGAAAGGACCGTGGTCACAGCAGCCTTGGTCACAGCATCAGCTCCGATCGGCGGCGCGGGTCCAGGCGTTCGCGCCCGGCGCCGGCCAGGCCCGCGACGGCGAGGGTCACGGCGATGAGCAGCAGGCCGGGGAAGAGCGTCGGCCACCAGTGGCCCGCGAGGAGCGAGCCGCGTGCGGACTGGACGAGGTTGCCGAGGCTGGCCTGGTGGCTGGGCAGGCCGAGGCCGAGGAAGGAGAGCGCCGACTCGTGCCACATGGCGTGCGGCACCATCAGCACCGCCGCGAGCCCGGCCTGCGGCAGCACGCCGGGCAGCAGATGACGGAGCGTCACCCGTAGTCGGGAGGCCCCGCCGGAGACGGCCGCGTCGATGTAGGGGCGCGCGCGCAGGGACAGCACTTCGGCGCGCACGATACGGGCCGTCGACAGCCAGTGCGTCACGGCGACCGAGGCGATCACCGGCCACACCCCGGGACGGAACATGGCGACCACGAAGATGCCGAGCAGCAGGTGCGGCACCGAGGAGAACACGTCCACGAGCCGCATCACCAGCCGGTCGGTCCAGCCGCCGAGGGCTGCGGCCGCCGCGCCCACGACCGTACCGACGACGGTGGCGACGAGGGCTGCCACGACACCGACGAGGAGCGAGATCCGCAGCCCGTACACACAGCGCAGAAGCAGGTCGCGGCCGACGTCGTCGGTGCCGAACGGGTGCTCCCGGGACGGCGCGAGGAGCTTGCGCGAGAGGTCGACGGCCTGCTGGTCGAGGTGGGCCAGCGGCGGTACGAGGAGCACGGCGAGGAGCGCGGCCGCGAGGATCACGGCGCAGGCGCGGACCCGCAGCGTCCGGGTGGAGCGGCGTGCGCGTCCGCGCGCACGCCATCCGGTGTCGGGGGTGTCAGCCATCGAATCCCACCCTCGGGTCCGCGAGGCCGTAGAGCAGGTCGGACAGCAGGTTGCCGAGCAGCACGGCGGCCGTGGCGAGCACGGTCAGCGCGGCCGGCAGCGGGAAGTCCACGGAGGTCGCGGCCTGCACGGTGGCGGCGGCGATGCCGGGCCAGCTGAAGACGGTCTCCACGAGCAGGGCGCCGGTGATGAGTTCGGGCACGCGCGAGCCGACGAGGGTGAGCATCGGCAGCATGCCCGAGCGCAGGGCGTGGCCGAGCAGGACGGTCCGCTCGCTCAGCCCGCGCGCGCGTGCCCCGCGCACCGGGTCCTCCTCCAGGGCGTCCGCGACGCCCTGGCGTACGTACAGGTAGAACCAGGGCAGTTGGGAGACGCCGAGGACGGCGGCGGGCAGCACGAGGTGGCTCGCCACCTGGCCGAAGGTGACCGTGTCGCTCGCCGCGTCGGTCAGTCCGCCGGCGGGCAGCACGTCCAGCTTGAGCGCGAAGAACCAGATGGCGAGCAGCCCGAGCCAGAAGGCCGGCGCGGCTTCCAGGGTGTACGCGGCGGAGCTCACGCACCGGTCGAGCCATCCGCCGGTACGGCGCGCGGCGAGCACACCGAGGCCGGTGCCGAGGACGATCGCGACCAGGAAGGCGGTGGCGGCGAGCAGGACCGACCAGCCGAGCCGTTCGCCGATGACGTCGGCGACGGGCTGGCGCAGCACGCTGGAGTCGCCGAGGTCCCCGGTGAGGGCGGCGGTCAGCCAGTCCCACCAGCGGGTGACCAGCGGCTGGTCGACGCCGAGGTTGGCGCGCAGCTGGTCGAGGTCGCCCTGCGAGGCGGTGAGCCCGGCGGTGCCCGCGTAGGCCTTGACCGGGTCGAAGGGGGAGGCGGCGGCCACGGCGAAGACACCGAAGGTCACCACCAGCAGGACGGGGGCGGCGAACAGGGCCCGCCGCCCCGCCATCCGTGCCATCGGCCCCCAGGGGAGGCGGCGGCTCACTTGTTCGAGCAGGCGGCCGCGGTGAGGGCCAGTGCTCCGGCCAGCGCCGCGGCGCCCGCTCCCCGTATCGCCCCATGGATCGAACGGGCGACCATGCCCCACACCCCTTATTGAAGATCGACCGTTATTGCGAACTGTTCGCAACAGCTCGCAATTTAAACAGCACGCAAAGGGGTGGTCAAAATCGGGACACTCGACGCGGACTATGCCGGTCCGGGCAGCCCCACGATCTCCGCGACCGCCGCCCGGTGCTCACCGGCCGAACCCAGCGCTCCCTGCGCCGACTTGGCCCGCTTGAGGTAGAGGTGCGCGGGGTGCTCCCACGTCATCCCGATGCCGCCGTGCAACTGGACGCACTCCTCGGCCGCGTGCACCGCGACCCGCGAGCAGTACGCCTGCGCGACCGCCACCGCGAGCGGCGCCTCCGGGCTCCCGGTCGCCAGCGCGTCGGCCGCGTTGCGCGCGGCGGCCCGCGCCGACACCACCTCCAGCCACAGCTGCGCCATCCGGTGCTTGAGCGCCTGGAAGGAGCCGACGGGCCGGTTGAACTGCTTGCGGTCCCGGGTGTACGCGACGGTCTCGGTCAGGCACCACTCCGCGACGCCCAGTTGCTCGGAGGCGAGCAGCCCGGCCCCGGCGAGCAGACCGCGCCGGACGGCGGCCCGGCCGGTCTCCGCGTCGGCCAGCAGCGTGCCGCGCACACCGTCGAGGACGACGTCGGCCAGGGGGCGGGTGAGGTCGAGCGGGATGAGCGGGGTGATGGCCGCCTCGCCCGCCTCGACCGCGTAGAGCCCCTGCCCGGTCGGCACGAGCAGCACGTCGGCGGTGGCGGCGTCCGCCACGGTCCGCACGATCCCGTCGAGCCCGCCGCGCGGCCGCGCGGAGTCGGGCCCGTACGAGAACGGCACGGCCAGCACGGCGGTCTTGCGCCCGGAGGCCAACTCGCCCAGAAGCGCGGCGACTTCGGCGACCGTGGTGTCGAGCCCGAGCAGTGTCTCGGTGGCGATGACGGAGCTGGTGAGGTACGGAACGGGGGCGACGCTCCGGCCGATCTCCTCCAGGACCACCGCGGCCTCGCGGTGCCCCGCGCCCTGGCCGCCCAGCTTCTCCGGCACCAGCAGCCCCGCGAGCCCCATCTCGGCGCCGAGCGCCTGCCACAGCCGGGGGTCGTAGGGGGTGTCGGACTCGGCGCGGGCCAGCGCGGACGGGGTGTCGGTGCGGGCGGCCAGCAGGGAGCGCACGGCGGCCCGGAGGTCTTCCTCGGCCTCGGAGTACAGCAGGTCGGGGGCGGTCTCGGTCATCGGGCCAGGTCCTTCCAGGCGATGTCCTTGTCGTTGCGCGGCTCGGCGGGCAGCCCGAGGACGCGCTCGGCGACGATGTTCAGGAGTACCTCGCTGGTGCCGCCCTCGATGGAGTTGCCCTTCGAGCGCAGATACCGGTATCCGGCGTCCCGGCCGGTGAAGTCGACGAGCTCGGGCCGGCGCATGGTCCAGTCCGAGTACAACAGCCCCTCCTGACCGAGGAGTTCGACCTCCAGGCCGCTGATCTCCTGGTTCAACCGGGCGAAGGAGAGCTTCATGCCGGAGCCCTCGTAGCCGGGCTGGCCCGCCGCGAGCTGCTGGCGCAGCCGCTCGCCGGTGAGGCGGGCGACCTCGGCCTCGACCCAGAGGGTGAGCAGGCGCTGGTGCAGGTCGTGGGTGCGCAGTTCGGGGCGTTCGCGCCAGGTGCGCGCGACGGAGCCGATCATCCCGCCCTCGCGGGGCTGGCGCATCCCGCCGATGGAGACCCGCTCGTTCATCAGGGTGGTCTGCGCGACCTTCCAGCCGTCGCCGACCGCGCCGAGGCGGTGGGTGTCGGGGATGCGGACGTCGGTGAGGAAGACCTCGTTGAACTCGGCCTCCCCGGTGATCTGGCGCAGCGGCCGCACCTCGACGCCGGGGTCCGTCATGTCGCAGATGAAATAGGTGATGCCCTGGTGCTTGGGCAGGTCGGGGTCGGTGCGGGCGATCAGGATGGCCCAGCGGGCGAGATGGGCGCTGGAGGTCCACACCTTCTGTCCGGTGACCACCCAGTGGTCGCCGTCGCGAACGGCCCGGGTCCCGAGCGCGGCGAGGTCGGACCCGGCGCCCGGCTCGCTGAACAGCTGGCACCACACCTCCTCGCCGACCCACAGCGGCCGCAGGAACCGCTGCTTCTGCTCGTCGGTGCCGTAGGTGAGCACGGTGGGCGCGGCCATGCCGAGCCCGATCCCGATCCGGCGCGGGTCGTTGTCGGGCGCGCCGGCCGCCGCCAGTTCGGCGTCGACGACCGGCTGGAGCGAGCGCGGCGCCCCGAGCCCGCCGAGGCCCACGGGGTAGTGCACCCAGGCGAGCCCGGCGTCGAAACGGGCCTTGAGGAAGTCGAGGGCGTCGGTGGCCGCGGGCGGGTGGGCGGCGAGCAACTCGCGTGTACGGGCGATCAGTTGGGCGGCGTCGACGCTCATCACCGCGCTCCTTCCGGGAGGACGACCACACGGCCGGTGGTGGTGCCGTCGGCGACGCGCTGAACGGCGGCGGCGGCGTCCTTCATCGGCACGCGCTCGCTGATCAGCGGCTTGACAGCCCCCTGAGCGGCGAGCTCGGTGAGCTGCTCGTGGCAGCGCAGGATCGACGCGGGGTCCTTCTGCGCGTACAGCCCCCAGTGCAGGCCGACGATCGAATAGTTCTTCACCAGCGCGTGGTTGAGGGCGGGGGTGGGGATGCTGCCGCTGGCGAAGCCGACGACGAGGATGCGGCCCTCGAAGGCGACGCACTTGGCGGACTTGGCGTACGCGTCGCCGCCCACCGGGTCGTAGATGACGTCCGCGCCGCGGCCGCCGGTGGCCTCCTTCACGGCGGCCACGATGTCGTCGGTGCGCCGGTCGATGACGAGGTCACACCCCAGCCGGCGGGCGATCTCTGCCTTCTCGGCCCCGCCGACCACCCCGATGACCTTGGCCCCGGCCGCCTTGCCGAGCTGCACGGCCGCACTGCCCACCCCTCCGGCGGCGGCGTGCACGAGCAGCGTCTCGCCCGCCCGGAGGTTGGCCCTGCGGTGCAGCCCGAACATGCCGGTCTGGTAGCCGATGTGCAGGGCGGCGGCCTCGGCGTCGTCCAGCGCGTCCGGCGCGGGCAGCAGTGCGCGCTCGTCCGCGATCACGTGGTCCGCGAGCCCGCCGAACGGCAGCACGGGGTTGGCGATGACTCGCCGCCCGTCCTCGGTCTCGCCGCAGATCTCCACCCCGGGCGTGAACGGCAGCGGCGGCTTGATCTGGTACTGCCCCCGGCACAGCAGCGCGTCCGGGAAGTTGATGTTCGCGGCGCGCACCTTCAGCAGCACCTGCCCCGGGCCCGGGGTGGGGCGGTCGACCTCTTCGAGCCGCATCACCTCGCCCGGCTCGCCGTTCTCGTGCACTCGCCATGCCTGCATTCGGGGCCTCCACGCGCTGTAGGCGGTACGGCTGCGTACCCTTGCTCGTGGGCATACTAAGCGGTCGCTTGCCCGAGAGGGAACAGGCACAGGGCGGACGAGGCGAGACATCACCCCTCCCCGCCCCCAGCACCCCACTGTTCCGGCCACGCCACGCGGGCCCCTCGGTTGCTACTCCCGCGCCCCCGCCAGCTTCCGGAACTCCCTGTGCGTGATCACCATGTCCTGCTCCTGGCCCGGCGTCAGCCCGGCGATCCGGGCGGAGCTCCTGCACCCTCGCGCGGTGGCCGCCTGTTCGTGGGCGAAGACGAACAGCAGCCGGGGAAACGCGACGAGCAGGCGGTCGAGGAGTTCGGCGTCGGGGGGTTGGTACAGCACGATCGTGAACGGCCCCGACTCCGCCTCATGGCGGGCGAGCAGCCGCCGTAGGGTCTCGTCGTCGTGCTCCATACCGAACCCGATCGAGTCCAGTACGCAGGCGCGCACCTCGGCGATCACGCCCTCGACGAAGTCCGCCGCGTCGTGGCGCGGAGCGGGTTTTCGCACCATCCACGAGTCCGGGGTCTCACTCGCCCTGCGCACGTACATGTCCGGCGTCTCCTTGAGCGTCGACCCCAGCAGCGCCACCCGGTCGCCCGCGCCCTCCCCGACCAGCCGCAGCTGATCGGCCGCCTTCTTGGGGACCCGGGCGAACGGCACGACCAGGTCCACGATCTCCTGCCGGTGCTCCCGGCTCTTCACCTTGGGCAGGAAGTGCTTGACCGCCTTGCGCATCGCGCAGCTGTCACCGACGTTCTCGACCGGCCGCTCCGCCAGCAGCCCCTGCACCACCGCATACCGCGAGTGGGCACGCGCATAGGCGAAGGTGGCGACTCCCAGGATCTCCGCCGTATGCTCCAGGGCCGCGTCCGAGAGGTCGGAGATCCGCCCCACGAGGAAGTCGGTGACCTCCGGATACGGGAGCGCGCCCTGGCGTTCGACCAGCGGCCGCAGTGTCCTGGCGATCTTCGCCGGGGGCCGGTCGGGACCGTACTGCCGCCTCCAGTCCACCATGTCGAACCGGCCGAGGTTCAGCTTGCCGAGCCCGCTGTCGGGAAGCTGGCGCCGCCGGACTCCGGGCAGCGTCACAGGCAGCACCACGAAGGCGTCGTCGGTCCAGGCCCGCTCGGCGTCGGCGACGATCGCCTCCACCATCACGTAGTACGAGTCGAGCGCGTGCGGCGACAGCAGGAGGATCATGCCGTGGCACTTCTTGATCTCGGTGAGCACTTTGCCGTACCAGAGGTCGCCGCCGTTCAGGATGCCCTTGTCGACGATCGGTTCACAGCCCAGGTCGACGAGATGCGCTTCGAGCGCGAGCAGGTAGGACCGGCAGTCGCACCCGGACTCGGGGGTGCACTGCGAACTGTGGCTGAGGAAGATCCGGGGACGTGCCATGCCACTACTCCCCGGCGCCGGAGGCGGCGGTGCGCGGTATCGGGAGCAGCCGGTACCAGCGGACGGCGCCGCCGTCGACGGCCACGGTCGCGGGGGTGTCGTCGGTGCACGGGACGACGGTTCCGTCGAACAGGTCCAGGAGCCGTGCGTCGCCGTCTCCGCCCAGGTCGTCCGGGGTGATGTGGAGCGTCTCGCGGTCCACCCCGGCGTTGGTGACGCACAGCACGATCTCGTCACCGTGGCGCCGTACGACCCCGTGCAAGTCCACTGGCGCGAAGGGGAGTTCATGGACGTCACCTCGGGACAGGGCAAGGTGGTCCCGGCGCAGCTCCAGCATCCTCGACACCTCCGGGTTCTGGCTCTGGAGGAGAGACAGCGGAGCGATGGGACATCCTGGCAGACCGAGCAGCACTCGCAGGGGCAACGCCGTCCGCCCGGGTGCGGTCAGGTCGTCGGGCAGCAGATGGCCCCACTGCGCTCCGGGCCTGGCCGTGGCCAGGGGTAACTGGGCGTCGATCAGTGCGCTCCTGACCAGGGCGCCTTCTGTCACGCCAATGATCAGCTCCCCCTGCACGGCCTTCACCACGACATCGCAGGCCGCGTTCAGGGCGCCAGTGGCGCCGAGGTCGGAGACCGCCATGGCGGGAAGCCCAGGGGTGTGCGTACCGATGAGCACCCGGTCGTCGTAGCCGTCCAGCAGATGGCGCACATCGCGCAGTACGTCCGCGTCGAGGCGGCGGTCGTCGAGCAGGCGCAGACCGTCGACGTCGTGGTCCAGCCATTGGCGCATCGAGTTGAGGATCCGGCCGACCGGCGCGTCGTCCATTGCCGTCAGGTCCATGTCGACGACGATCCGAACGCCATGGTGGTGGGCGGACATGAGCAGGGACACGAAGTCTCCGAAGTTGCCCTGGGAGTCGGGGATTTCCTCTTCGTGGGGGATTCCCTCCACTTCACCCCGGCCAGTCGGGGTGATCGGTCCGACGGCCAGGCAGGTGACGCCCGCGGCCCGGACCGATGCCATCGACTCCGCCAGGTCGACGAACGAGACCGCGTCCCGGCCCGCGCGCACCTCGGCGATCACCTCGCCCCGGATCCAGGCGGGCACGTCCACCGGGTTGGACACGGCTTCCGTGTCCGGTGTGACGACGTACTGCCGACCGTCGTCGGTGGTGAGCTCGACCGGTCCGCCCGTGCCGGAGACCGCCCATTCGCCGCCGGGCAGCGCGAAGACGCGGTCGGCGCAGAAGCCCAGCCGCCGTACGTGGCGTACGAACGCCCCTGCGGTGAGGTCCCACAGCAGGAGCCTGGAGTCACCGCCCACGGCCGCGACCCAGCGGCCGTCCTCGCTCATGGCCAGAGAGGTGATCTGCCAGGGCGCGGAGCCGAAGTCGATCCGCATCTCGTCGTTGTCGTCGGGGTCGCCGACGACGCACCCTTCAATCTGTCCGTCCGCACGCGCCCAGACAAGGTGCGCCCCGTGCCGCGTTGCGGCCACGGCGGTGACCTCACGACCCCTGAGCCTCCGCGACACCCCGTCGTCATACAACGTCAGCCCGCCCCATCTGTCGACCACTACGAAGCGAAACACCTCGTCCAACAGCCACAAAGCCCGCGGCGGAGCGCCTTCGCCGCCGAGATGCTGCACCCCCAACGGCCCGGCCAGGAAGAACTCGTCGCCGTGGCCTCTGAGCCGCTCCAGGCCCCCTTCACGGTCTCCCGGAAACCGCACAAGGAGAGCCGTGCCCCCTTCAGCAGGCCCCTCAGACGAGTACTCTCCCGTGCTGAGTTCGTACTCGATCTCCCGTCCCCCCTCGATCCAGGCCAGGTCCGCCCCGTCCGCCGACAGGCTGAGGGACTTCCGTGGCGGGCCGCCGTCCTCGGCGGGGATGCGCCCCATCTCCGTGCCGTCGTCCGCGTGCAGCACGATCGTGTAGTCCGCCAGCAGTACGGCGTACCGCGCACCCACCTCCGTACGAGAGGCGACCGCCACCTCGTAAGCCGCCCCGGCGTGCGCCAGGCCCAGGACGGGCTCGCCACTCACCGACAGCCGCTGCACCACGGTGAACGGGAGGAGGACGCTCTGATCCTCCATCAACTCCAGCTGCACCGGAGCCGATTGGGGTGCGAGCACACTCGCCGCCTCGACCCGCGCCGTACGCACCCCCGTCGCCATCACGTGACGAGCCCCGTCGGCGGGCGGGCGGCTGAGCACCAGGCCGTCGGAGCGGGCCACCACGCCGACGGGAATGTCCCGCTGTACGAGGGCACGTGCGGCGGCGGTCGTGCCGGGCGGACGGGAGAAGAGGTCCTCCGGCGGTGCCAGGCCGAGGCGTTCGGACGACGCCACCTGGATGCGCCAGGCGTCGTCGTACTGTCGCACCCCGCTCGGCAGGCGCGGCATGTAGTGCAGGGCCCAGCGACCGATCTCGTCGCCGGCGTGGCCCGTCGCCGTGACCGCGTGCAGGACGCGCCGCAGCTGCTCGCCGATGTACTGGGGTGTCGAGGTGGCCGGAAAGAGATCGGCCCACAGCAGATCCTCGAACCAGCGGGCGATGGGCTGCGCCCCCAGATGCGCCTCGACCATCAAGTCCCGTACGTCCTGGATGAATTGGCGGGGCCGCCGGGCCAGGCGCCGCCGCAGGACGGCCGCCGCGGCCGGGTCGAGCAGCAGGGAGGAATCGCTCGCCGCCTCCACCAGCGGGGAGAACCACAGCTCGGCCTCAAGGCCCGCCGTCGAGCGGGGCAGGAAGCGCAGCCGGACGCGTCGCAACAGCGGTCGCTCCACTCCGGCGGCGAGCGACAGGCACTCGGCGAGCCGGACGAGCTGGGGCCGGCTCCGCGCGAGCTGGGGGATGTACTCCTCCATGGTGCGTTCGGAGTGGTCGGAGCGGTCGGAGCGACCGGACCGTGACGGCAGATGCGCCTGCGGCGCCTCGGGGTGGCTCGTCATGGGCTCTCCAGCCACCCGCGCGCCCGCGCCGTCGCCTCCCGTGCGTGCCGCAGCGAGACACGACGGTCGAGGGGGACGAACGCCACCTTCTTGCGCAGCACGGCCGGATAGTCGGCGCTCTCGTACGGAGTGAGACAGATGACGGGGCAGCCGGAGTGCGCCACGGCGTGGACGAACGCGCGCCACTCCAGTGGACCCGCGACGCCCCGCCCCGCGAACGGCGGCCGCATCCGGCCGAGGTCGGAGAAGAGGATCACCGGTGTGCCGGGCGGCGGTGGCCGGTACGGGTCGATCGTGAGGGGATCCTGGCGCACCACGCCGCGTCCCGGCGCGCCACGGAACCTCAGCACCTCGACCCGGTCGCGTCCGGCGATGCTGCCCACCAGGTCGCGCAGCCACACCCCGTCGTCGCGGAACGGCGCCATGCCCGGACCGTGATCGAGCAGCAGTTGCGCACCGCGCCGGGTGCTGAAGCGCCGTCGGCGCGGCACGGCGCGCAGCGCCTGGCCGCCCGCGACGCCGCGCAGCAGCGCCCGCTGGTCGAGCTCCCTGCTCGCCACCGGGGTGGCCGCCACCGCGAACATGATGCCCCGGGCCCAGTCCCCCTTCCAGGGCGGTTCGTGGGAGAGCGGGGTGGCGTTCGTCCTGCGCGCCGGCAGCTCGGCGCCGGAAGCCACCTCGTCCGCCACGGTGGCTTGCGGCGCGGGTCCGCCGATCGCGGTGAGCGAGAAGTCCACCGGCCTGTCGGCCAGCAGGACCGCCCGCTCCGCACCCCCGTGCTCGTCCTCCGGCGGCCCGGAGAGGTCCGGCCGGTCCGCGCGCGGCGCCCGCTCGGCGGCGACGGCCAAGGGAGGCCGCGCGGGCGTGCGGCGCAGGGGCGGGCCGGATACCGGCTCGGTACGCACGGCCCTGGCGTCGCCGCTCCCGCTGCCGCGACCGGCGGCCCGGACCGCATGGCTCTGCGGAACCGCCGTGGGCACGCGGCCGCTCTGCCCCAGCAGCGCGGCCATGGCGGCGAGGGTGGCCAGGTCGGCGGGCTTCAGTTCGGCCATGGCGCGCACCAGATCACCGAGGAAGAGTTCACCGCGCCCGACCCCGGCCCCCACCCCGCGCCCGGCTCCGGCTCCGGCTCCCACCCCGTGCCCGGCCACGCCCCCGCTCACGCGCTCGGCTCCGTTCCGTCGCGTCGTTTGCGCAGGGTCACCGCCTCAAGGGCGGTCCACTCCGGCGTGCCCGGCACCACCCCGAGCTGCTGGCTGGCTTTGAGCGCGTCCAGATACTCGGCAGTGCTGGGCCCGGCCCCCGGATCCTCCAGCGTTCTGCGTACGTCCAGGATGTGCGTGGCGACCTTCTCCGCGAGCTCCGGTTCGTACCGCTCCCCGAGATGCGAGGCCGCCACCCTCAACAGGTGTTTCGTGCTGGGGGCCCGCAGCTCGAACACGATGCAACGGCGCAGGAACGGCCGGGGAAGCTCGCGCTCGTCATTGGTCGTGATCACCACGAACGGCGCTCGCTCCGGCGGTACGGAGACCGACTGCTCGTGGTCCCACGGTACGGGGAACGAGAGCGAACCCAGCGGCCCGAGCAGGCTGTTGGGCAGATCCGGGTCCGCCTTGTCGATCTCGTCGATGAGGACGACCGACCGCTCGCCGGACGCCTCGAAGGCCCGCCACAGTGGGCCCTTGGTGTAGTAGTGCCCCTTGTCGTCGACGAGCTTCTGCGCCTGGGCGTCGTTGAGCCGCTGCATGGCGTCGAACCGCCACAGCAGGTCCTCCGGCTCGGTGCGGGCCGTGACGACGTGCGCGTAGTACTCCCAGCGCTTGATCCTGGCCACGTTGGGGGCGAGGGTGGACTTGCCGGAGCCGGGCGGGCCGAACAGGAGCAGGGGGCGTCCCGTCTTGAGCGCGACGTTGACCGCGAGGACGACTTCGTCGTCGTCGAAGACGTACACCTCGTCGTCGGCGGCGTACCGCCCCGGGCCGGGAGCGGGGCCATCGGCGCCGTCGCTCTCAGGACCGTGGGCCTTCGGGTCGAACTCCTTGTCGTACCGCAGCACGCGGCCCTCCCTCAACGGTGCGTCCGGAAGTCATTCTGCACGTCCGGGTGCCGCCTCATGCGCGGACGCCGGAACGCGGCACGAGCTCCACTCCCGGCAGGCTGCGCCGCAGCCCCTCCAGGTCGAACTCCCCCGCGGGCACGGGGAATCCGAGGACCCGCAACCGCTCCGCCCGCGCCACCGTGGCGAGCACGGCGGCCCCGGGGTTCGGTGACACGTCGAGGAACACCACGCCGGTGCGGGAGAGCGCCGTGAGGTCCGTGAGGGCCGGACACCCGGTGATCCGCAGCGTACGCAACCGGCGCAGCGGGGCGAGACCGCCGAGGTCCGTCAGGCCGGGGCTGTCCGCGAGGACCAGCATGCGCAGCAACGGCATTCGGCTCAGGACGGTGTACGGGGGCGTGGCGCCGCGCCAGACCACGTGGTGGACGGTGGCGGCGAGCCGGTCGAGGTCCGTCGGGACGTCGGTGCCGGTGAGCTCCAGCGTCCCTGGACCGGCGGCCACGCGCCGTGGCGCGGTGGTCCATGTCTCGACCCGGACGGCCTCGGGCTCGGGCCGGGCGGGCGGGCGCTGGACGCGGGCGGCGCGCACCCTGCGGGCGGCGACGAAACGGCGGACCAGCTCATGGGCGGCTGGACCTCCGATCCGCTGGGCGGTGCGCACGGTCATGCGTGCTTCGGGTCCGTCGGGGTCGAGGCCGTCGGGATCCGGCAGCAACTCCAGCACCAGTTCGCCCACTTCGGCCAGCGCGTCCGCCTCGTCGGCCGTGCGGGGCGGAATCAACTGCCTCAGTCGGTCGACGATCTGTTCACGGAGCGCGGGGTCGACTTGGACGGCGTACCCCAACCCCGCCCCCACCAGCACATGGAGGCGGACGCGGCTCCGCGGGTCGCGCCCGGCACGGTCCAGCAGTCCCCGGAACAGCTCCGTGCACTCGCTCGACCGGGCATGGCCGAACGCCAAGAGAACGACGTCCTGCCAGTTCGGGTCGTCCGCCCTGGCGACCAGCAGCCCCAAGTCCCCCTGCTCTACGGCCGCTTTCGCCGCGAGGTAGGACTGGAAGCTCCGGGAAGCGAAACCGATGCGGTCGGGGGCGGCCGACTGGAGCATGCCGCTGCGCTCCCGGAGATACGCGAGGACCGACTCGGGCGTCTCTCGCGCGGCGACGGCGGGAAGCGACGGCAGTAGCCCGGCGATCAGCCCGTGGGCTCTGCGAAGGTCCACCTCGGTCCGGCCGTTGCGCTGCAACCAGTAGGCGAGGTGTTGCAGCAACTGGGTCTGGGGTTCTTCTCCGATTTCCGTCATGCCGGGCGCCGAGACGCCCCGCTCCGCATCCCGTCGTACCAGCATCATCGAGAGAACGGTGCGATAGAGATCCAAGCGGGTGTGGGGCAGCCGGCCTCTCCGCTCGTTGTGGACGGCGCACAGCAACGAACACATCAGGGGGTTGCTCGCCAGCTCGCTCAGGTCGGGCCGTCCGGTGACAGTAGCCAGCAGGTCGTCCCGGCGTTCCCGCAGTCGCGCCCCCTCCACCGATTCGGCGGCGTCCGCCGAGGTGACGGCGTACCAACGGGTGATGAGTTCCTGAATGCCCTCGGAATTCAGCGGGGCCAGTTCGATGGAGGCGAACTCCCATTCCGCCAGCCATGATTCGGGCACGGCCTCGGTCCGCGTCGTCACCACGTACGAACAGAGTGGATACGCCGTGAGCAGCTCGCCCAGCCAGGAGCGAATGTCGGCCCGCTCGGACTCCGCCACCTCGTCGACGCCGTCGATGAGCAGGAGGCCACGCCCCGCCGCGAGTACGCGCTCCACCCAGCCCACCGGCTGCTCGTCCGCGATCACCAGACCCGCCGCGGCGAGGAACTCCGCGGGGCGCGGAAGCCCACGGCGCTGCCCGAGACTCCGCACGGGCAAGACGAAGGGGAGGTGTTCGTGCAGGTGGTCGTCGGTGCTCCGCTGCCCGCGAGCGGCCGAGACGGCCGTCCACCACAGCAGCGTCGTCTTTCCGGAACCCGGGGCACCGCGCACCAGCATCCGGCGGCCTCCGGCCAGCACACTCCCCGGTTTGACCGCCGTGGACTCCCCGGCAGCGCTGAAGATCCTGAGATCGGTGTACAGGTCGCGCAGCGGCCAGCCCTTCTTGGAGTGTCTCGGCCGGAGGTCGACACCGAAGAGCTCAACCCGGTCGTACCTCTTGGCCACGAAGTCGAGGTACCGGTTCTCGAACGCCGCATCCGACAGCGGCTCGGCGGAGCGTTCCATCAGCCGACCGTCCAGCGGATCATCCACGCCTCGTTCTGGATCGAGATGACATGCTCGCACTCGGCCACGAACGCCTCAGCCGCTTCGGGCGTCCCCACACCCCCGGCCGCCCCCTCCCACCGCGCCAGCAACCGCTCCAACTCCTCGGCCGTACGCAGGAATTCGAGCTGCTGATACGCGTACCGCTGGGCGATCGCGTGTGCGGTCAGCGCCACCGAGACCGACGCCACCACCGGCACCCACGCGGCGAGCCCACCGACGGAGAACACGCCGGCGGCCGCCGCCAGTACGGCGGCGAGCCCGCCGAGGGCCAGCTCCACCCGGCCCGCCAGGACAACCTTGCCCCGCATCCACTCGGCCTTGGGCCGGTAGTACGTCTCGATCTGGCGCCGCAGACGATGTTCGACGTACGAGTCGAGGTCGGTCACCGGCGGCAGCGGCCTCGGGAGGGCGGTGATCCCGGCGGTGTACCGGATCAGGTCGCCGCCGTCCGTCCGGTACGCGCGCCCGCGCTCGGCCAGCAGCGCACCCGCGCCCGCCAGGTCCCGGTAAGGCCCGACCTGCGCAAGGCAGGTGTACACCTCGGCCTTCAGCGCCTCGGACACGGCGCGCACCCGGATCCAGTCGCTGAGCCGGGCCGCCCCGCCACGCTGGGCGAACAGCGGTGCCGCCCCCGCCGCCAGGGCGGCGGCGAAGGCGAGCGCCTTGCCGACGCCCTCGTTGCGGCCCATCGCCTGGGCCGACCCGGTCCCGAGCACTGCCGCGAGGATCGCGAGCAGCAGGGCCTTGCTGCGCGCCTCCTCGACGGCCTTCTTCAGCCGGTCCGCACTCCGCGACCAGATGTGCTGCTGCCCCCAGACCGCCGCGATCGCCGATTCGTCCTGAGTCACTGCCACACAGGGATTTTGACGCCTTCTCAGTAGCCGTGTCTGGCGGATTCGGGGTGTTGGCGGTAGGGATTGCCGCCATGACGGACGACACCTCACCTCTGGACACCTCACCCCTGGACACCCCGCTCCCGGGCCTGCCCGCCCCTCCCCCGCCCGGCGCCCGCGCACTGCCGCCGGGGACGTACGACGGGACCGTGGTCCTGGTGACCGGCGGCGGCTCCGGGCTCGGCAAGGCGATGGCAGCCGAATTCGCCGGGTTGGGGGCGGACTTGGTGATCGTGGGACGCGGCGAGGAGCGGCTGGAGGCGGCCCGGGAGGAGCTGGCGGGACTGGGCGGGCGGGTGGTGGTGGCCGTGTGCGACGTCCGGGATCCGGAGCAGGTCGGTGCGGCCTTCGACCTGGCCGTACGGGAGGCCGGGCTGCCGGGGGTGCTCGTCAACAGCGCCGCCGCCAACTTCCCGTGCCCGGCGGAGGACTTGTCCCCCAATGCCTGGCGCGCCGTCGTGGACATCACGCTGACGGGGACCTGGTTCACGACCCGTGAGTTCGGCCGCCGCCATCTCGCGGCCGGGACGCCCGGGTCGGTGATCAACGTGGGGGCGTCGTACGCCTGGACGGGCGGTCCTGGATACGCCCCTTCGGCGGCCGCGAAGGCCGGGGTGCGGAACCTGGTGGAGACACTGGCGGTGGAGTGGGGTCCGTACGGCATCCAGGTCAACGGGCTCGTGCCGGGGCTCTTCCCGCACCCGGACATGCCTGACGCCATCCGGTCGGGCCTTGAAACGGCGGCGGCGCGGGGCGAACTCGACGCCCGGCAGCCCGCGTTACGGGTGGGCGAGCCCCGCGAGCTCGGCTGGGCGGCGACCTTCCTGGCCTCCCCGTACGCCCGCTTCATCAGCGGCCACACCCTGGTGGTCGACGGCGCGAACTGGCAGCGCCGCACCGTGGTCGCCGCGCCGGTGACACCGGTTCGGGAGCAGCTGGGGCGGGGGCCGTTTATGGGGTGAACCGGGGCCGGGCACTACTTGCCGTCGAAGCTCGGCGGGCGGCGGTCCGCCTTGGCCGCGTAACCCTCGCGGGCGTCCTCCGAGGTGAGGGTGAGGGCGGCGGCCATCGCCGTACGGTCGAGGGCGGCGGCCAGCCCGGCGTCGGCGAAGGCGTCGATGTCGCGCTTGACCGCCCGTACGGCGAGCGGGGCGTTGGCAGCGATCTCCCCGGCCAGCGCTCGCGCCTTCCTCTCCAACTCCGGGCCGGGGACCACCTGTTGGACGATGCCGAGCCGTTCGGCAGTGGGCGCGTCGATACGGCGGCCGGTGAGCGCCAGGAGCTTCGCCCAGCCCGCGCCCGCGTCCCGGGCGATCCGCAGGTCGCCGCCCGCGTCCACGGCGACTCCGATCCCGGTCTCGGGGAGCGCGAAGACGGCGTCCTCGGCGGCGACCCGGATGTCGGCCATCAGCGCGAGCTCGAAGCCGAAGCCGAGGCAGTACCCCTGTACGGCCGCGACCACGGGCTGAGGCAGCCGGGCGAACGCGGCGAAGCGCTCGTGGACCCAGCGGATGCCCTCGTAGTAGCGGTGGGTGCGCTCGGCCGGGGAGCGGCCGGTGATGGCGCCGCCGGGGGCGGTGACGTCGATACCGGCGCAGAAGGCCCGGCCGTCGGCCCGCAGCAGTACGGCGCGGATCGCGTCGTCGAAGCGGATCCGGTCGGCGAGGAGGCCGAGCTGACGGCTGGACTCCCAGCTCCAGCCGTTCAGCTTCTCAGGGCGGCAGAGGGTGAGGATGCCGAGCCCTTGCGCGGTGACGTCGAGGCGCATCCGCTCCTCACCGTCCCGGATCTCCCGGTCGAGGGTGTCGATCATCGCGATGAGCCCCCATTCCCGTACCGGACTGGTTAATTGACGGTACGTCAGAATACTGGGCGTCGGGCCCGAGCGGGGAAACCCGTCCGGCCCTGGGTGCCGACCCTGCCGTGCCCTACCGGGGGAACAGCTCGAACGCCACCGCCGGGCGGCCCCCGAAGCGGGCGGCCGCGCGCTCGGCGTTGGCGGTCAAGAAGGTGCGGCAGTACGTCTCCGGCTCCTCGTCCGTGAGGCCCTCGATGTAGGTGCGGTGCTCCATGAGCGAGTCCACCGACCGCTCGAGCCCGGCGGTCGCGTCGACGGCGTGGGTCGGGGACGTGGAACCGGCCACGGCCACCCAGCGCACGCCGTTCCAGGGCTCCAGGCCCTGCTCGATGAGCTCGGGGAAGATCCAGCGGTTGCCGGCGTCCCCGGCGGCGTCGAGGGTGGCCCGGCCGACGGCCCGGTGGTCGGGCGTGTTCCAGATGACGCCGCCCCAGGTGTCCCGGTGGTTGAGCGTGATGACCAGTTCGGGGCGGTACCGGCGGATGGCCGCCGCGATGTCCCGGCGCAGTCCGGTCCCGTACTCGATCACACCGTCCTTGTGGTCCAGGAACTCCACCGCCGAGACGCCGACGACGGCCGCGCTCGCCCGCTGCTCCTGTTCGCGCAGCGGCCCGCACTTGGCGGGCTCCAGGCCGTCGATGCCCGCCTCGCCACGGCTGGCGAGCACATACGTGACCTCACGGCCCGCGTCCGTCCAGCCGGCGATCGCGGCGGCGCACCCGTACTCCAGGTCGTCCGGGTGGGCGACGACCGCGAGGGCGCGCTGCCAGTCGTCGGGCATCTCTTCCAACTGCTTCAACTGCTCTGTCATAACCGCAGCTTACGAGGCGGGACGGGGCGCCCGCCGCGCGCCGGGTGTCACGTCCGCCCTGTCTACAACTCACCTCGTACGAGGGCGAGAAGCCGGTCCAGTACGCGCGCGCCGCCCGCCCTCACGCCGTCGTGCTCGTACTCGTCGGTGACCCAGGTGCGCAGCCCCCGCACGGCGCGGGCGGTGGCCAGCGAGTGCGCGGTGTCGACGTACATGTCGTCGTGGTAGACGGCGGCCGCCACGGGCACCTCGTTGACGGCGAGCGCGGCCGGGTCGTACAGCGGGGTCCAGTCGGTGCGGGCGGCGAGCAGCTCGGCGGTCTCGCGCAGGCTGTGCAGCGCGGGGTCGGTCTCGAAGTGCCAGGGGTGCACGGATTCGCCGGTGAAGAGGACGGGCCCGTCTCCGGCGAGCGCCTTCTCTGCCGAGAACTGGGGGAATTCCGTACGGACCCGGTCGGCCGACCAGTCGGTGGGGCGGGAATCCTGGGCGTAGATCGCCTCGTGGAGGACGGCATAGAGGGGATGGGCGGCGAAGGAGAGAGCCGCGTGCACGCCTTCCTGGAAGGCGTCGGAGAGCGCCGGGCCGGCGGCCGTGCGCACGAAGGCGTCTTCGAGGAGGTAGTGCAGCTGGTGGGCGCCGTCGCCGCCGCCCAGGAGGATGCCGAGCGACTGGAAGGCCGCCGGGGTCAGCACGTAACCGCTGGTCAGGACCGTGCGTTCGGAGGCCAGCCGCTCGACGATACGGCGCACCCGCTCGACGTCCTGCGGATAGCGGGCGTAGTACGCGGCGTTCTTGCGCTCGATGCGGGGGAAGGCGGCCCGGTACACGTCGTCCGCGTGGGCGTCCAGGGACGGCAGTCCGCCGGTGATCAGGGCGGCGGCGAGGCCCTCGGGCGCGGTGGAGAGGTAGTGGGTGGCGCAGAAGCCGCCGAAGCTCTGGCCGAGGACGGTCCAGGGCGCGCCGCCGGTGAGCCGGAGGCGGATGAGCTCGCAGTCCTTGACGATGGAGTCGGCGCGGAAGTGGGCGAGGTAGTCGGCCTGTTCGTGGGGGCCGCCGCGCAGCGGGAGGGTCTGGCGGTTGGCCGGGGTGGACAGGCCCGTGCCGCGCTGGTCGAGCAGGAGCACCCGGAAGTCGCGCAGGGCGCGCCCGAGCCAGGCCTGCTGCCCGATGAACCGCCGGGCGCCGAAGCCGGGGCCGCCCTCCAGATAGAGCAGCCAGGGCAGCCGCTCCCGGTCGGCGGCGCGGTCGGCGGCGACGACCTCGCGCGCGTAGAGCTCGATCTGCTCGCCGTCGGGGCGGGCGTGGTCGAGCGGTACGGCGAAGCGGTGGTCGACCAGGACGGTCCCGGGCTGGCGGTAGGCGGGCGCGGTGGTGCTGGTTGCGGCGGGGGTCAAGGGGGCGGGCTCCTGGTCTCGGTCGTACGTCCGGTCCGGCCCAGTGGATCACATGGGCCGGACCGAGCGTCCCCCGCCCGTCGCCATCCGGCCGACCGACAGACGGGAATTTGACGACAGGCCCTAGCGTGGATCCGTGATCAGGTTCGAGCAGGTCAGCAAGGTGTATCCGGACGGCACGAGCGCCGTCGACGGCCTGTCCTTCGAGGTGGACGAGGGAGAACTGGTCACCCTGGTCGGCCCTTCGGGCTGCGGCAAGACCACGACCATGATGATGGTGAACCGCCTGATCGAGCCGACGTCGGGCCGGATCCTGGTGGACGGCGAGGACATCGCCTCGGTCGACCCGGTGAAACTGCGCCGCCGGATCGGCTACGTGATCCAGCAGGTCGGCCTGTTCCCGCACCGCACGGTCCTGGACAACACGGCGACCGTTCCGGCGCTGGTCGGCTGGAAGAGGGCGAAGGCGCGGGCGCGGGCGGCGGAGCTCCTGGACCTGGTCGGCCTCGACCCGAAGACGTTCGGCTCCCGCTACCCGGCCCAGCTCTCGGGCGGCCAGCGCCAACGCGTCGGGGTCGCCCGGGCGCTGGCCGCCGATCCGCCCGTCCTGCTCATGGACGAGCCGTTCGGCGCGGTGGACCCGGTGGTGCGCGAGCGGCTCCAGAACGAGTTCCTGAGTCTCCAGGCGACCGTGCGCAAGACCGTCCTCCTGGTCACGCACGACATCGAGGAGGCGGTACGGATGGGCGACCGGATGGCGGTGTACGGAGAGGGCCGCATCGAACAGTTCGACACCCCGGCGGCGGTCCTGGGCGCCCCGGCGACCCCGTACGTGGCCCAGTTCGTCGGCGCGGACCGGGGCCTGAAGCGCCTCTCGGTCACCACAGTGGAGGAGGCCGACCTGGAGCAGCCCCCGCTGGCCCGCCTCGACGAGCCGGCCGACGTCGCGGCGGCGCGGCTGCGCGAGGCGGATGCGCGCTGGGCGGTGGTCCTCAACGCCTCCGGCGAGCTGCACGGCTGGGTCGCGACGGAAGAGCTCTCCCTGGCGGGAACCCCGGCCAAGGTGGCGGACCTGGCCCGCCGCATGGAGGCCTGGGTCCCGCTGGGCGCCCCGCTGAAGCAGGCGTTCAGCGAGATGCTCCAGTACGACGCGGGCTGGGTGGCGGTCCTGGACGGCTCCCACTTCGCGGGCGTCCTGACCCCCGCGAAGCTCCATGAGGCCCTGCGGCGGTCGGTGGACGCGGATGCGCAGGGGGTGGGGCGGGGCGAGGTGGAGTTCGAGTCGGTGGCGGACGCGTAGGGG
Source organism: Streptomyces sp. NPDC023838 (assembly GCF_040639555.1). Lineage (NCBI taxonomy): Bacteria > Bacillati > Actinomycetota > Actinomycetes > Kitasatosporales > Streptomycetaceae > Streptomyces > Streptomyces sp. NPDC023838. The sequence continues at coordinate 86,596 of NZ_JBFAAD010000024.1, read as the reverse complement.
GCGGGGCGCCCGTCACGCCCGGGATGTGCGTGAACGGCAGCCTCGGCAGCTGGACACCGACAGTGGCCGCCCAGGACCTCAAGGTGATCGCCGTAAAGGATCTTCGCGAACCGTCCTTCGGCCCGAAACTGATGCGGCTGGGGTGACATCCCGGCGTGGTCGGCGTGGTGGTCGTACGCGATCGGGGGCAGGCTGGAAGGGCGGAGACCTGCCGATGCGGGACTCAACCGGAGGGAAACGAGCATGATCACCTCAGCCGACGTCCGCGAGTGGCGCAACCAGGACGTGGTGGATCCGAAAGGGCACAGGATCGGGGTGCTCGAAGCGGTGTACGTGGACACGAGCACCGACGAGCCCGCCATGGCCACTGTCCTGACCGGCCTGCCGACCCGCCGCCGCCTGGTGTTCGTCCCTCTCGACGAGGCGGTCCTCGGTCCCCGCTACGTCAAGGTCCCGTACCCCAGGAGCCAGGTCCGACAGGCCCCCTCCATCGGAACGGATGACGTGCTGCCCGCCGACCAGGAGGAGTCGATCTTCCAGCACTACGGCCTGGAGTACCGCCCCGGCACCGCCGGCGAACGCCAGCTGGCACGCAGGTAGCCGTCGGGCAGCCCTCCCCCGCACGAAGGAGACAACCGCATCATGGCGATCTTCCTGTTCCTCGTCCTCGTGGCCGTCGTCCTGGGGCTGATCGGCGCGGTCGCGCACGGCTTGGGCTACCTGCTGGCCATCGGCGTCGTCGTCCTGGTGGTCGACATCGCCTTCTTCGCCGTGCGCTGGTCGCGTCGCGGTCGGCGACGGCCGGTGAGGTGAGGCCGGGCGGTGAGGGGCCCGACGGGCGGACATGGCGGACGGGCGGGCGGGGTGATCGGCGGCCGCAGGGGTGTTACGAGCGGTTGACCCGACCCGCCACCGCGTGGCCGATCAGCAGGTAGACCACCGCGGGCAGCCCGTAGTTGAGGATCGTGCGCCAGTCGTCGGACTTGACGTTGAACATGTCGCGGGACCAGCCCGAGAGCCAGTTCGCCGAGTGGTGGACCCAGGACACCAGGTCGTTCGCGGTGTTGGCGTCCAACAGGAAGAAGGCGATCCACAGGATCAGGATCAGCGCGGTGATGTCCGCGATGATGAGGATGATCGTCGCGGCGGGGTTTCCGCCATAGCGTCTGGACATGCCCGCCGGGTAGCCGGGAGGGGGAAATCGAAACCAGCCTCCGGCCCGCCCCAGCGGCATGGCCCCGGATCGCGCAGGTGGCGGCCGACCGGAATCCCGGTCGGCCGCCACCCTGGAAGCCCCCTACTATCGGGGCATGTTGCGCGGGGTCTGGTAGTACGCGCCAAGGCTCTGGTGGTAGTCCGCATCGCCGAGGTGCTTCTCCTTGTCGAACTCCGGAGCGTCCTTGATCTCTTCCTTCGTCCGGGACACGTACACCTTGCGCGCGGACACGTCGATGCTCTTGACCGTGCCGGCGGGCAGCAGCACGTGCTTGCCGAAGATCCAGATACCGGTATCGACCACGAGATACGCGGAGCCGACCTCGTCGGAACACTTGTCGACCTTGCCGATGGCGCCGTCGGTCGCCTCCACCTTGTATCCGGTCAGATCATTTCCCGCCTGATGTCCGGCGGTTTGCGGGTAGCCCCACATGTCACTCATAAAGTGCTCCTCCATTGATTTTCCAGCTGAACAGAGGGGGGAATTCCCCTTCGTTCGACTGCTGTTGCCCGAGTCCCCCCATCCCACTTCACCAAACATCCGAATAAAATTCGAAGAACCGGCCTACTGGCCAGAAATGGTTAAATACAGACATCGGGACAACCGGTCGGGCCGGAGTTTGGGGTCCGGGGGCCGGGTTACTCGCCGCGGAGCCCGACGGGCATGCCGGGACGAAGGGCCCCGGCGGGTTGGAGAGACAGCCCCCGGCGTCGCCGGGCAGGTGCGGCCCTCATCGTCGCTTCGCCGCGTGATGACGGCGCAGTGCGTGGTGGAGCGCGCGTCGCATCGTGGCCGGCAGCGGCTCACCGTCCGTGGTGCCGACGAGGGCGCGGGCCACTTCGCGAAGCTTGGAATTGCAGTGCTGCGAGACATCCACCAGCAGGGCCCAGGCCTCGCCGCGCGAGCACGGCGCGAGGACCATCACCATGCCGCGCGCCTGGTCGATCACCGCGCGGCTCTCCATCGCCCGGCGCAACTGCTCGTTCTCCGCGAGCAGTTCGACGCACCGCGACGCCAGACGCGCATCCCGCGTGGTGGCCGCTTCTGCCGGAGCCCCGCGCTCGTCATCGACGGTGAGCGTCTTACCCATGGCGTCCACCACATGGCGTCCACCTCTGGTGGGGTTCACCCGTGTCGCTCGCGGTCCCGGCGGTCCTGGCGAGCCCACCGGCCTCGGCGCTGACGGCTGTAGCGACGGTCCCAACGGTCCACGCGGTCCCGGTAGTCCCGGTAGTTGCGGAACCCGGAATCGTCACCGCGGCCCCAGTCGTCGTACCCGCCGCCCCGCCCGTACTGGAAGAGAGCGAACACCACCACGGCCGCGACCACCCACCACATGCCGTTCAGGAAGCCGAGCCCGAACAGGGCCATGACGAGAAGAACGAGCAGCACGATCATGGCGGGCCTCCGGGCGTGGGTCGGATCATCGCAACCGGGGGCTGGGGCCTCACCCGACAGCGTAGTCCCGCAGGAGGAGTGCGGATACGCTCCGCCGAGCCGTTCCGTAACAAAGGGCGCAGATAACGCCTGGGTGACTGTTCGGAGAGCGCGGACCGCACTGGCGTACGCGGAGCGTCCCCAGGCCCCTGGCAGCGCCGGGCAGTCACCGCACTCTTCGGGAGCGCGCCCCGGAGCATCGCGGCCGCCGCTGTTGCCCGCTCACGCGCCCCTTCCTCCTGCTCGCCGCGACCACCGCGGCGTTGACAGGGGAGATCGCCGGGAGTTGACTGGCGGGTACGGCGTAGGGCCATGCCGCTCTGGATCGTTGGGGCGGGCATCCTCTTCCCGTTTCGCCGGGACCCCGCGGAATTCAGGAACTCCCTTCTTCCGACCGAAGGCCCGGCCCTGGCGTGATCCTTCCATGGACCGGCTCCGATGGACGCTGCCGCACGATGTGAACGCCACTCAGCCGCACGATGTGAACGCCACTCATGGGAACGCCACTCATTTGAACACCACGCGATTGGAAGACCACTCATCGGACGGACGGTGCGTCGCATGACGGGTAACCGGTCGGCGCGGATCCGGCTCCGAGTGGCGGAGCAGGCGGCGCTGCGGGGCGCCCGGGTCGGCCTGGTGGATGTCTGCACCGCGGCCGTGGCAGCCCTGCCCGTCGGTGGGGCCGGGGTGTCGGCGATGTCCCCATGCACGGCCGGCCATCCGCTGTGCAGCACCGACGACGTCAGCGAACGGCTCGAAGAACTACAGCTCACGGTGGGCGAGGGGCCATGTGTCGACGCCTTCGCGCACGGATCCGCGGTCCTGACACCCGACCTGCGGTCCAGTCAACTCTCGTACCACTGGCCGGTGTTCGCCGACGCCGCCCTGGAAGCCGGAATACGCGCGGTCTTCGCGTTCCCCCTCCAGATCGGGGCGATCAGTCCGGGAGTCCTGGATCTGTACTCCAGCATGCCCGTCGAGCTGGATGTGGAACAGCTGGCCGACGCCTTGGCCTTCGCCGACTTCACGACGCTGGTACTCCTCGACACGCAGATCGACAGACCGGGAGATCGACGGGATACCCTGTCCCCCGACGGACGGCAGGAGGACCTCGGCAGCTACCCGGCCGAGATCGACCAGGCCACCGGCATCCTCACGGTGCAGCTCGGCGTCGGCATCGACGTCGCCTTCGTGCGCCTCCGCGCCCATGCGTACGCCACGGGAGTGCGCCTCGCCGACGTGGCCGCCGACGTGGTGGCCCATCGGCTCCGCCTCTCCCTCGATTCCGATTCCGGCGCTGATGCCGATTCCGGCGACGATTCCGATTTCGACTCCGGCTCCGGCTCCCACTCCGGCTCCGGCTCCGACTCCGGCGAGGAGCCGCGCGATGACGAGGACTGAGACTCCGGCAGGCGTCCAACCGCGCTGCCCCGCCGACCACTTCCCTCCCGGTGAAACCAGCCCCAACCAAGGGTGTCGCCATGCATGAGCAGCTCCTGGCCAAGACCTTCGTCGAGCTGGCGGACAACCTGGTCGCCGACTTCGACCTCATCGACTTCCTGCGTCTGCTGACGGACCGGTGCGTCGGGCTGCTCGACGTGAGCGCCGCCGGCGTGCTGCTGGCGGACCGCGACGGCGAACTCCGCGTGATGGCGGCCTCCGACGAACGCGTACGCCTGCTGGAGCTCTTCCAGATCCAGAACGACGAGGGCCCCTGTCTGGAATGCTTCCGCAGCGGCGCCCCCGTCACCGTGCCCGACCTCGGCAGCGAGACGACTCGCTGGCCGCGCTTCACCGCGTTGGCCCGGCAGAGCGGCTTCTCGGCTGTCCAGGCCCTGCCGATGCGCCTGCGCGACGACGTCGTGGGCGCGCTCAACCTCTTCCGTACCGCCCTCGGCCCCTTCGACCCGGCGGCCACCCCCATCACCCAGGCACTGGCCGACGTCGCCACCATCAGCCTCCTCCAGCACCGCACCGCCCAGCGCAGTACCGCCCTCAACGAGCAGCTGCAAACCGCCCTGAACAGCCGGGTGCTGATCGAGCAGGCCAAGGGAAAGCTCGCCGAGCGCCAGGGCATCGACATGGAGCAGGCCTTCACCGCCCTGCGCGGCTACGCCCGCTCCCACAACCGCCGGCTGTCCGATCTTGCCCGCGCGTTCATCGACGACTCGGAGCCGCTCAAGGGTCTTGGCGGCTGACCTGCGTCCTCTATCCGCTCGCCTATCCGCTCGCCGCATCCTCCGTGGGCCCTCACTCGGGGACGTTCGCTATGAGGATCTGTGCGGCCTGAGTGACGTTGTCGGCGTGGACCGCTCGGGCCATCGCGGTGCGCGCGGCGTCGGCGGACGTGTCCGGAGGGACCACCAGCAGCGAGAAGTGGTCGTTTTCGCCGCGCGTGACAAGGACCGTGTCGTCACCCACCGGGAAGGAGTCGAGGTGCACGACGCGGTCGTCGATCACCAGACGCGTCGGGATCCCCCGCCAGGCGGTGGCGTCGAGGCCGACCCGCGTGATGGGGCCGACATGCTCGGTCAGCGCGGTGATCAGAGCGGGCAGTTCCTCCGCGATGTCACGGGACCGGGGCCACCACGCGCCGTCGAGCACCCCTGCGCGGGACCGGGTCGTCTCCAGCCTGAGCAGCGCCGTTCCGGGTTTCACCGCTTGGTGGATGGTGTCCTGGTGGACGGTGTCCGGAAGGAGTCCCGGAGGGGTGGGGGTGTCGGATTCTGCCATGATGGTTCGCCTGCCTGCGCGTGTCCTGCCGGCGTGCCGACACGTCGCCCCGCGCCGGTACGAACATCGGTGTGTTCCTGAGGGGTAAATCGACGATAAATCGACGCTGCCGTTTCAAGACACGTCGTCGTTCCAAGATACTCCGGATGGTGCCCGGCAGCCGCTTCTTCCTCTCCCGTACCCCCCGTCCGGCTTCGCCGAGGAGTACGCTGGAGGTACCGAGAGCACTTCGTACCCCGGCCTCCGTGTCGGCGTCGTTCTCGGCGAGTAATGACACCAGGCCGCTGTCCACGGGCGGCGACCTGGAGACGGGTTCGCGTGATGTCCGCGACCATCGACTTTCCCGGGTTGCGGAGCGAGAGCCCCGTAGACCTGGCACCCACCGCCCGCCTGGCGCTGAAGGCCGCGGGCGCCGCCCGTGGACTTCTGGACGGAGCGTGGTGGCCCCGTTCGCGTGACCTGCTGAGTGAACTTCCGGCTCTGATCGACGTACTGGACCCCGCGTGGGCCCGGATCACCCATATCGCCGTCAATCCTCAGTACTGGCCCGTCATCCCGCACAAGATCCCCGTGCACGGGCATGTGGTGAAGGCGGGCTGGTTCACGCCCGAGGTGGATCCGCACAAGCTGCTCCTGCTGTCCTACGCCGTGGGACGCTGGGATCTGCTGGTGATCCCGCCGCAGACCGACGCGGCCGCCGCCGCACGGCTGATGGCCGCCGCGACCGCGGACACCGGGCCGCCGCTGACCGCGAGCGCGCTCATGGCCGCCGAGGAATCCCGCCACGGCCAACTGTCGGCCGACCGGCCGCAAGACCCCGAGGAATCGTGGGAGTACGAGGGCGGCGCCCCGTCGATCCGCGTCGGCGTGCCGGCCCGGCCCAGCCGCCTCCTGGTGGGGATGTGACCGCCATGGCCACGGCCCTGACCATCCTCGTCATGGTCCTCCTGATCATCGGCGCGGCAGCCCTGATCCACCGGCTCAACGGCCAGCACGCCGAGCGGATCGTCCTGCACCACTACAGCCGGTTCGCGCCCGGCCGCCGGGACGACCGCAGCACCATCCCGCAGCCGGTCTCCGGCAAGGCCGCAGAGCCGGCCCCCGGGAACTCCGAGCCGCCCGCCACCCCCGTCCGCCGCGACCAGCGGGACGGGGGCCGAGGACGTCTGCGCCCCCGGCGCCGGATCCGGCACGAGCACGGACACTGATCCAGCGCACACACGAGCACGGACACTGATCCGGAGCACACGAGCCGGGATCCACTCGGGATCCGCACGGGTCCTCATCGAAGGGAGCGGCACATGCAGCTTCTGATCGTCCTCATCGTCGTCGTCGGCCTCCTCGCGCTGCTGGCGCTGGCCATGGCCCTCAAGATCGTCAAGCAGTACGAGGAAGGGGTCCTCTTCCGGCTCGGACGCCTGGTCGGCACCCGGCCTCCCGGCCTGCGGACCATCATCCCGATCGTCGACGTCCTGCACCGGGTGTCGCTGCGCATCGTCACGATGCCGATCCAGTCGCAGGGCATCATCACCCGCGACAACGTCAGCGTCGACGTGTCGGCCGTGGCGTACTTCCGCGTCGTGGACGCCGTGAAGTCGGTCATCGCCATCGAGAACGTGCACGCCGCGATCAACCAGATCGCCCAGACCACCCTGCGCAAGGTGGTCGGCCAGCACACCCTGGACGAGACGCTGTCGGAGACCGACCGCATCAATCTGGACATCCGCGAGATCCTCGACGTCAGCACCGCCGAGTGGGGCGTGGAGGTCACCCTGGTCGAGCTCAAGGACATCCAGCTGCCCGACAGCATGAAGCGTGCGATGGCCCGTCAGGCCGAGGCCGAGCGCGAGAAGCGCGCCAAAATCATCAACGCGGAAGGCGAATCGCTCGCCGCGGCGGCGCTGGGGGACGCCTCGGACACCATGATGGCCCACCCCCTCGCCCTCCAACTCCGCAACCTGCAAAGCCTCGTGGAGATAGGTGTCGACAAGAACACCACCGTCGTCTTCCCCGCGCCGCTGATGAGCACCATCGGTGAACTGGGTGCCTTCCTCAGCAGGGAGTCCGCGGCCGCCGCGCCGGCACTGGCCCCCGCACCGGCACCCGAGCCGGTCGACCTCGCCAAGGCCGACCAGGCGCCGGGCCCGAAGGCGAACGGCGCCGTCCACCAGGCGGTCTGACCACTCCTCCGCCGCCGTCATCAGCTCTGCTCGAACGCCTCGGGTGAGTACACGACGCATGCCGGCCGGCGTCTGATGGCGCCCCTGACGTGCCCCTGACCCTGACCGCGTCGCCCGCGCCTTACGCCCGCTCCTTCGCCGACCTCGCCCCCAACTTCCGCAGCCAGGCGACCACTTCGCCGTGGCCCGCCCGGGCGGCCGCGTCCAGCGGGGTCAGCTCGTCGTAGCCGACCCAGTTGATGTCGCCGCCACGTTCGCGCAAGTACGCGGCCGTCGGCTGCTGGCCGCCGTGGCAGGCGCACCACAGCGCCTCCGTGATCTCGATGGCGGGCGGTGGGGTGGCGCCGGGGGCGAAGTAGGCGGCGACGCGGTCGAGTTCGCCGAGCCCGGCCGCCTGCCACAGGGTCGTACGGGCGCCGCGTTCGAGCAGGCGGCGGGCGGCCCCCCACTGGCCGAATGCGACCGCGTCCGCGATCGCCGTGCCGCCCGCGATGACCGAGCCGTCGACCTCGATGTCCGCGCCGAGGTCGAGCAGCGCGTCCAGGACGTCCACGTCGTCGCAGCTGGCCGCCCAGTGGAGTGCGGTCTCCGTATGCGGGCCGGTGAACCGTGCACCCACGTCCGCGCCCGCCTCGACGAGCGCGGTCACGATGGCCGGGCCGTTGGGGAAGTGGCCCGGCCAGTCCGTGGCCACATGCAGCAGGGTTCGGTTCACCAGCTCGTCGCCCAGCCGGGCCGCCGCGAGACCGGGGTGTGCGGCGAGGAGCCCTCGGAGGGCCGGCAGGTCCCCCGAGCGGATCGCCGCCGTGGCCTCGACGGCCAGCGGCTCGTGGGCGTCGATGAGCAGTGTGGACATGGTGATACCGGTCCCTTCCGCCAAGGGGGCATCGCGTATGGGGGGTGGTGAGGTCATACGGCGAGGCGCACCCTCCGCACACACGCCATCCTATTCCTCGATCGCCCCACCCACAGCGCGCAGGTGCTCACGGAACGTGAGGGCGGGGTTGCCGCGGCGGTCGGTCAGGTAGCGGGCGAACTGCACCTGCTCGCGCAGGGAGTTGCCCTCACGGATCCGTTCCGCCTGGCGGCGTTCGGTGTCGCGGATGGTTTCGGCCACGGTGAGGAGTTCGGCCGCCCGGTCGGCGGGTACGAAGATCACGCCGTCGTCGTCCCCGAACACCACGTCCTCGCGGCTCACCATCCAGTCCCCCACGGTGGCCGCCTCCAGCGCGTCCTTGGGGCGGCCGTCCAGCCGCTGCGGCCCGGTGGGGGTCGCACCCATGCTGAAGACGGGCAGCCCGATCGCCCGGATGTCGGCCGTGTCGCGGTGCAGACCCCAGATGACGACACCTGTGAGCCCGGCGTCCTGCGCCTCCAGGACGGCGAGGTCCCCCACACAGGCCTCGTCGAGCCGTCCGCCGTTGTCGACGACCAGTACGTCGCCGGGCGCGGCCTCCTCGTACGCCTCCAGGAAGACGTCGACACTGCCGACGTGTCGCGCGGGTGCCACCCGTCCGGCGACGCGTCCGCCGTCCACCACGGGATACATGGCGGACGGCGCGCACCGTACCGGCACGCGCGCGCGGAGGCAGGCGTCCGCCATGTGCGCGGTGGTGAGTGTCGCGAACCGGCTGCGGAGCTCGTCGTGATCCATACCTTCGTGTCCCTCTCGCCCGCTCTTCCTCGTACTTCCTGTTGGCTCCATTGTCGGGGTCGAGTCGGTGGCGTGGTCTCACAAGTCCCGTACGAACGCGAAAGGCGAACGCGAAAGGCGAACGCGAAAGGCGAACGCGAAGCGCGAACGCGAAGGGGGACGCGAAGGGGGACGCGAAGGGGGACGCGAAGGACGAAGTTGAAAGGCAGACGTGAAAGCCGAACGTGAAAAACCGGGTGGGGCGGTCCCCTGGACCGGCTCCCTCCGGCGGCGCTCCACTGCCATGATGGACCCATGCCCCAGCTGGTCCCTGCCGTAGTCCCGGCAGGCCGCCTCGGACGGTCTGACCAACCGGCCCTCGCGGTATCCGCCGGTCTGTTCTTGCGACCCTGGGAACTCGACGACGCGCCGTTCGTTTACGAGGCGTACCAGGATCCGGCGATCCAGCACTGGACGCGGCGGCGCGCGGACTGCGAGATCGAGACCCGGGAGTGGATCGCGCGCTGGCGGCAGGGCTGGCGCGCCGAGACGGACGCGCACTGGGCGGTGGTGCGCTCGTCCGACGGCGCGCTGGTCGGGTGGGTGGCCCTGTGCTGCCTGGACCTGGCGGTCGGCCGCTCCGAGTGCCGGTACTGGATCCTGCCCTCGGTCCGCGGTCAGGGGGTCGCGCCCGCGGCGGTGGCCGCGCTCGCCTCGTGGGCGCTGGACACGGTGGGGCTGCACCGGATCGAGATCGCGCATCCGATGGCGAACCACGCGGCCTGCCAGGTGGCCCTGAAGTCGGGTTTCGTCCCCGAGAGCACCCGCCGCAGCGCCCAGTTGCACGCGGACGGCTGGCACGACGTGCACGTCCATGTGTCCGTACAGGAAAGCGCCGACGACCTGGTGGACGAGGTGCCGCCGGACCGCGCGCTCGGGCGTGTCCAGCGGCGGCTGCACCGGCGCGGCAAGGACCGGTTGCGGGACAGGATTCCGGGGCGTCAGGGGCGTCAGGACCGGTAGGAACGCGTGGGACAGGGTTAGGCACGCGTGGGACGTCAGGGCGATCAGGGACGTCAGGGCGATCAGGGACGTCAGGGACCTCTGGACCGCAGCAATCCCTTCGATACCAGGTAGGCCTGGGCCACGTCTTTCGGCAGCCGCCGCCAGCTGTCCACCTGCTGGTTGAGGCCGGCCAGGTCAGCGGTGGTCAATACGGTGTTGAGGGAGCCCAGTGCATGGGTGACCCCCTTGCTGCCCGCCCGCGAACGGTTGACGACGGGCACGATGCAGTCGGCGTTCTGGAGGTGTTTGTCGTCGGCGAGCAGGACGAGCCCGAAGGCGTCCAGGGTGGCGTCCGTCGTAGTGGTGAGGACCATCTGGTCCTGCCCGTTCTGCACGGCCTGCTTGGACTGGGTGGTGCCTACGCCCTTGGGGTCGACGGCGGTGATGTCGATGCCGTACGTCTTCTTCAACCCGGGTTCACAGTACGGGCGTTGGACGCACTCGTCACCGGCGGCGAGCCGTACGGGCAGTTTGGCGGCGCCGAGGTCGCTGAGGGTGTGCAGTTTGTGCTGCCGGGCGTAGGCGGCGGTCACGGCGAAGGCGTTCTGGTCGACGGCCTTGCCGGGGTCGAGGACGGTGAGGCCGCGGGGGACGGTGAGGCGGCGTAGGGCGGTCATGGTGGTGGCGAGGTCGGGCGAGCCGACAGGCGGCGCGTCGGCCCCGTTGACTTGGGCGTTGAGCCAGTCGGCGAAGGTGGCGGTGTATTCGGGGACGACGTCGATCTGCCCCGCTTCCAGGGCGGGTTCGTAGAGCTCGCGGTTGGTGACGGAGAGGATCTTGGTGCGGTAACCGGCTTTGGCGAGGAGCAGGGCGTACATCTGGGCGAGCAGGTCGCTTTCGGTGAACCCGGCGGTGCCGATGGTGAGGTGTTTGCTGTCGCCGGGGGCTGCGGCGACGGCGCCTTGGGCTTCGAGGGCGGGGCCGGTTGTGCAGGCGGTGAGGGTGAGGGCGGCGAGGAGCGCGCTGAGGAACGGGAGGGCGTGTCGGGCCTTCAGCGCGTGTCGGGCTTTCATGAGGGACCGCCCCTCGCCCAGGCGGGCCCGAGGCGCTGCACGACCTCGAAGATCGCCTCCACGAGCAGGGCGAAGACGGCGACGAGGACGGCGCCCGCGACCACCTGCGGGGTCGAGGCGAGGTTGAACCCGGCCGAGATGATCCGCCCTAGCCCGCCGCCGCCCGCGAGCGCGGCGAGGGTCGCGGTGGCGACGAGCTGGACGGCGGCGATGCGTACGCCGGTGAGGAGCAGCGGGAGCGCCAGCGGCAGCTCCACACGCCAGAGCATCTGGCTGCCGGTCATGCCCATGCCCCGGGCGGCCCGGACGACGTCACGGTCGACCTCGCGCATACCGACGTAGGCGTTGGTGAGGAGCGGGGGTACGGCGAAGAGGATGAGCGCGACGATGGTGGGCGCTTCCCCGTGCCTGCCGAGCGGGGTGAGGAGCAGCAGAACGAGTACGGCGAACGTGGGCACGGCCCGGCCGATGTTGGAGAGGTTGACGGCGAGGGCGCCGCCTTTGCCCAGGTGGCCGAGTACGAGGGCGACGGGCAGCGCGATGAGGCAGCTGAGGACGAGGCAGAGGGCGGTGAGCCAGAGGTGTTCGCCGAGCCGGTGCCAGATGCCGTTCTCGCCGTGCCAGTGGGTGGAGGTGGTGAGCCAGGACCAGGCGTGGGAGAGGGTGGTCATGGGCGTTGTACCACCGCGGGCCGGGGGCGCGGGGTCATGGGCGTCGTACCACCGCGGGCCGGGGGCGCGGGGTCATGGGCGTCGTACCACCGCGGGCCGGGGGCGCGGGGTCATGCGCGTACCGCCCGGGTCCACGGGGTGAGCAACCGCTGGGCGAGGAGGAGAACCAGGTCGGCGACGATGGCGATGACGACGCAGAGGACGGATGCGGTGAGGACCTGGGCCTTGAAGTAGGTGTTCATGCCGGAGTAGATGAGGTTGCCGAGCCCGCCGTAGCCGACGATGGCGCCGACGGTGACGAGGGAGACGGCGGAGACGGTCGCGATGCGCAGGCCGGCCATGGCTGCGGGCAGGGCGAGCGGCAGCTCGACGGCGAGCAGCAGCCGTACGGGCCCGTATCCCATGCCGCGCGCGGCCTGCCGCGTCTCGTCGGGTACGGCGCGCAGCCCGGCGAGGATGTTCCGTACGAGGAGGGTGAGCGAGTAGAGCACCATTCCCGCCACGACGAGGGTCGCTGAGAGCCCGTACACGGGCAGGAGCAGCGAGAACATCGCGAGGGAGGGGATGGTGTAGAGGACGGTGGTGACCCCGAGAACGGGCCCGGCGGCCCACCGCCACCGCCGCGCGGCGACGGCGAGCGGCAGGGCGACGGCCAGCCCGATAGCGACGGAGACGACGGTCAGCTGAAGGTGCTGGACGACGGCGTCCCAAAGGATCGAGCGGCGCGAGGAGAGGTACTCCCCGCAGATCCATTCGTTGCGCGCGAGACAGTCGTGGGGCGCCGCGGCGTCGGGGGGCGGCAGCGGCGCGGTGAGCTGTCCGACGGTCACTTGTTTATTGGAACGTGGGGGGTGGGGCGGGCGCGCGGGGGGTTGGGCCGATGGGGTAAGGGGCGGGGCGGCCGTCCTGTGACGTCCTTTGACCCGTCTCTCCGGCCGGCCGGAGAGACGGAAACCGGCAGACGGCTGTGTTCACAGGGAAGCGTTCCCTATCCTCCGGCCATGGAGTGGGCGACGGTGGTGGGGACGGCCATGGGCGCGGTGATCGGCATGGGCAGCACGCTTCTGGGCGAGCGGGTTCGCTGGAGACGGAGCTTGGGCGAGCAGGAGCGGAGCGAGTTACGTACGGCGTACGCGCGCTATCTCGATGCGGCGACGCTCGCCAGGGATGCGATATCGCTGGCGAGCCGTTCTCTGGCGGTCGCGCCGGAGGCACGGGCCGAGCAGGCTAGGCCGGCGATCCAGGACAACGCGGTGTACGCACGCCAGTACGAGCTGGAACTCGTCGCTCCTGCGGAGGTCGTCACCAAGGCGCGGGCGGCCACGAGGGCGCTGGGCGACTACCGGGATGTGGTGATGGCGGGGTCCACGTACGAGACCGCCGAGTGCGCGGAGGCCCGCCGCGCGTTCCGTGGGGCGCGCCAGGACATCATGGATGCGATGCGGAGCACGTTGGATCGGGGGCGGTGAGGTAGGGGGTGTGCGGGGCGGGGAGCCAGCGTCCTTCGCGGCTCCCTGGCGACTCCTTGAGAAGGGTGGGACGCCGCCCGCGACACCATGCGGCGGACGGTGAACTCGATACAACTGGGAACGCCGGTTGAGCTGTTGGTCCGACTGGCTCACCGGTGTGGTGCGGTGCTGATGCCCAGTACGGCCCGGAGTGCGAATAACGGGCAGAGGAGGAAACGGGCAAGCTATCGGTGCTCTGTTCAGGACAAGGCGAATTCCATGGGCGTGGAGGGGCGGTTCGATCGGGATGGTGAGCGCGACGCCTTTTCGTCTCCCCCTGGCGGCCCCTCCCAGTAGCCTGTTGGGGGGGGAGTTCGACCCCCACAACTAGCCACCGATTACACGCATTTTGATCGGAATGCCGGAATCTGAAGAAGTGAGCAAAATCCGTACGACAGCCACGTGAAGGCTCAGGTCACGGCCTGTGGTCCCCGCGCACGCGGGGGTGGTACCGCGGCGTCTTTGCTGATGACGATGCCCGAGCCGTGGCCCCGCGCACGCGGGGGTGGTCCCTTCCGTTGCTCGACCAGCCGCAGACCGCGGCTGTGGTCCCCGCGCACGCGGGCGCGGTCCCGACTCCCCGTCCTTCGTCACAACGTGCGCGTAAGTGGTCGCCGCGCAGGTGGGTGGACGGGCGGTCATGCTGATCCCACCGCACCTCCGATGTGGAGGAGAGCGTGCTTCCGCCGGACTACCAGCGCATTCTCGCCGGCGCGCAGCAGGCCGCCGGACCGGTGATGGTTCGGCAGGTCGGCGAGTTGCTGGGAGTCGCGCACCTGGACGTCAACGTCCGGGCAAGCTGGAACCGATACGCGGGAAGCTGGTCAGACTTGTCGACCGCGGCTGGCTGCGGAAGCTACCCGACGGCCGGTTCACCACCCGCCTGTGACCCGGCTGCTGCTGATCACGCACTTAGCCCTATACGACAGATGGTTGCCAGCGGATGGGGAGCTGCTCGGCTCTCCTGCTGAAACTCGCAATAGAAGTTGCCCATCACCGCGGCGATCGGTGCGTAACGGACAAGGAACGCCGCGACCGACGCGGGAACCCCCTCCGGGGGCACCCCTTGGGCGCAAGCATTCACGAATGCCTTCCGTTCTTCCAATGTGTATCCGTAGAGAGCGACGGCCAGCCAGTTCACCAAGTGGGTGACGGCGTAGCACTGGTCGTAGGTGCGGTGCTGGTCGAAGAAGTCGGCCTCGTCCCGTGTGAGGTCGAAGCGTGAGGAGATCGCGAGGCCGTAGTCGGTGAAGAAGAGCTGTCGGCCATCGGTGAGGATGTTCTCGAAGTGGGCGTCGAAGTGCAGAAGCCCGCCGGCGTTCATGAACGAGATGCCGGCTTTCAGCTCGTCGTCGACCATGGCGCAGGCCCGCTCGGCCGCCTCGTCGCCGGCCCCGACCTGGACGCCCAACCAGTCGTGCAGGTTCTGCGGGATGTACTCCAGGAACAGCACAAGGCTTGCCGTGGACTGCTGGAGAGCTGCGATCCGCCGGCGTACCGCTGATCCGCCTCCCCAGTAGGCGACAGCTCGATCCACATCGGCCAGTTCCTCGGGGAGCGGCTGACCAGAGTCCGGGATCACCCGCCAGTGGTACATCAGGGGGAAGCCCTCGTAGTCTCCCGCGACCACCCAGTTCGTCGTCATGGTGTGGGCGGCCAGCTCCCTCCAGGCCCCGAACCCCGGGGCGCCGATGGTACCGATGCCGTAGTGACAGAAGGCCGGGAGACCGAACAGATTCGCGGTGGAGTGAACATGCTCCGGCCGTCGCTCCAGATCGGTCAGCCGTACCTGCTTGACGAAGACCTGGGTTCCCTCGACCTCGAGCAGGACCGTCTTCCCACCGATGCCTGACCCCAGCGGTGTGCCGGCGTCCACGAACTCGCGCAGACTGTGGTCACTGCGCAGCGCCAGCGATGTGGAAACTGCGCCGTGGGCGGCCAGACGAGCACCGCGGGACATGTCAGGGCCTTTCACTCACGCCTCCAACCGTGCTCCGCCTCTTGTGCAACGGCTTCAGCAGACACCGGGACGAGGATCAAAGACCACCCTCCCACGTCGGAGCCGGTGAGATGTGGCGTAACTGGGGTTCCTCCGGCTGCCGTTTTTGAGGCTGTGTGACGGAAACTGAAGGGCCTGCCGAGAAATCCGGCGCACTTGCCTACCAGTGCCGTTTACCGCTGTCCACGCGCCCCGTCAGCCACCTCGCCGGTCTGCTGCGACGCCATCTGAAGGTGATCCGGTCCAGGTGGTGATCCTGCCGCCTGGAAGGATCGTGGTGATCGTCCTGGCCGTGTTGCGGTGTTGCGGCACGCCCAGCGCCTGGCCGACATGGCCGGCGGCAACAACGTGTCTGAGTCCACCTCCGCCGTTGGCGCGACGAGCTGATCACCCTGCTCGCCGCGCAGGCTCCACGCCTGGACCGCGCCCTGAAGATGGTCGCCACACGGGGCGGGGAGGTCGTCCTGATCGACGGCACTCTCATCCGCAGCCAGCGTCGCGCCGGAAAGGCAGACCGACGGAACTACTCCGGCAAACAGCAGGGCCCGGACCGCGCGTCGTGGTCCGGACCCTGCCCCATGCGGTGCCGCCCTGCGGCGGCGGTGCGTCAGCTCTGTGCGGTGTCGTCGCCCGCCTGCGCGGCGCCCTCAGCTGCGGCTGCGGCTGCCTTCTCGCGCATCTTGCGCACCAGCTCCGCCTTCTGCTCGGCTGCACTCTGACGGTCGCGGTTGCGGTGCGGACCGTTGTTCTGTCGTTCGGCGCGGGACTGCTTCTTGCGCTGGCCGCCGCCTTGGCCCACGGGGTTGTTGATGTTCTTGCTCACGGTCACGGGTTCTCCCGGTAATGATGCGAAGTGATCTACGGATTCATCGATGGGGGACGGGCGGCGACGTCGAAGGACGTCAGCAGGGGCCCGTCACGCTCTCACTCGTAAATCAGCGTCTGGAAGAACATGACAAAGACCTTACCCGGTTCCGTCGAGCCCGCACACCAGCTTTTTCACCGCCCCGGCGCCGGCCGGGTCTTCGGCGAGCACCTGGGTAGCCGTGTCCCCCCGCCCGGACTCGACGGCGGTGGTCCCCCGCCTGGGCGGGGGCTCGGCATGACTTCCACACCCCGCACGCGCTGCCCGTACATCAGGTGCCCCATCGCGCCCGGTCAGGAAGGGTATTTTCCGATTCCGGCCCACTCACAGCCGTACCCAAGCGAAACGGCAAAGGAGGTGAGGACGTCACAGCGCCGGTTCCTCTCGCACTCCTATGACATGGGCCGACGCTAGTGTCGTACGACACGCGAGATGGCCCGCCCGCAGAAGGGAAGTGAACGTGACGCCGGACGGCACGCCGCTGAGGAGCGTTGAACTGGCAGATGCGGTCGAGGACTTCGAGCGCCTGGCCTCCATGGTCGAGGAGGCCGGCGAGCGCGTGAGTATCACCGCTGGTGGCGAGTTGGTGGGTGTGGTCCTTCCGGCGGCCGAGCTGGCCGAGCTGAAGCACTGGGCACAGCGGGGCTCCGGAGACCCGCTGCCCGTTCCGGACGCATCGCCGGAAAGCGTTCCGGGACCGGAACAGCAGGGCCCGTACACCCGGTACGTACACGCGGACGGGCTGCGCATGACGCTCACACGGGACCGGGTAATCGTGGCCGAGATGCGCTCTGCTCGTGATCTTGCCTGGCTGGAAGAGCGGGCGCGCCAAGGACGCCAGGGATACATGGACCCGAAGCAGTCGGCGGCATTCGCGGAGTTCCTCGCCAGCCAGCCCCCCTTCGCGCTCCCCAAGGACCAGCCCCCGGCACCAGAACCGCAGCCGGAAGAGATAGCGGTACGGCAGGTGACCGACGCGTGGCACCGTATCGAAACATGGCTGCGCGCCCATGCTCCCGCGTCGTACGCATCCCTCAAGCCGGGCGCCTCACGGGAGGAGATCGCTGCGCTCGAAGAAACACTCGGCGTGCCGGTCCCCGCACCCCTGAAGGCGCTGTGGTCCCTGCATGCGGGTGTCCGCCACGTGTACGGCGCGGGGTTTCTCCTGGACGGCTGGGCTCTGATGGACCTGGACAGGGTGGTCTACCTCTACCGGATGAAAATGGATATCCAGCAGCAATCGGACACCCTTGGCGCCATCCGGCGGGCAGCAGGAAGGGACGAAGAGGAGACCACGGTGTGGAAGAGGACGTGGATACCCGTGTGCTCCTTCGGAGCCGACGACACCGCCTACGGCCTTTACCTCGAAACCGACACCGGCTACATGTACCCCTGGTCCCGGGAAGACCACTACCCGTACCGGGACGAGGAAAAGCGTGAAACGCTGGTCACCTACTTGGAAGAGATCGCCGACAGCCTTGAAGTGCCGTCCCTGTCTACACACGGCAAACCGGGTATTGCGGGCGGGGCTCTGGTGTGGGGGGCACCGAACGTTCCCGATCCGGACCGTCCGTGGGTGGAGTACACCGGCTGACCTGTCCGGCCGCAGACGCGTGTGGGGGACCAGACCGCGGTCTGGTCCCCCACAGGCATTCGCGTCGTGTCAGCCGATCTTGCGCCAGGCGCAGGTGGTGTGGACGCTTGTGCAGTGATCGAATCCGGGATTGGAGACGAAGAACTTATCGCCGTCCAGCATGCGCCATGATGGCGCCGGATAGCTGTTGCTGAACGCGCCCGAGTTCTGCTTGTCGGGTATCGATGCCCTCCCGCAGGGTTCCTTGCCGCTGGGCCCGTTCGTTGCGGTCCTCGTGTCGGCCCAAATGCCGAAGTTTCCGGTGCCGTCTACCTTGTCGGCGAACAGCTGGGCGCACTGGTCGCCTGATGTCACCTGGTTACGGCCTGGAAAGCCGCCGCTTTCGTGGGTGGTGGCCATGGCGTATTCGTCGCAGGACAGAGTCCCCAGCGACGCGTCGGCCGGACGCTTGGCCCATTTGTCCGGGCATACCACTCCGCGGCTGTCATCCTTGGTCCACGGCTGGCCGGTTTTGGGGTTCTTGACCGTGGTGTCCGTGCCGAGGTAGCTGAGCAGGGAGTCCCACCGAACCGAACCCTCGTGGTAGGGCATCTTCTGCTGCATCAGCCAGTAGTACGCACCGGCCGCCGGGTACAGGTTGGTGTCGACGGTGTACGTCGGGCTGAAGTACGGCAGCACGCAGCCGGGCCCGATGCCCTTGGGTATGTCGTCGCAGCGCGGAGCCAGCTCGCGAACGGCGTGTATGCCGCTGCTGCCGAAGTCGGCTGTGGCGGGGTTTCCTCCGGCGTCCACGGTGGCAGTGATCGACCAGCCCAGGTCGATGGTCTCCTTGCCGGTTCCGGACCACCTGGTCTGAATGGTTCCCCAGCGATCGCCGTAGATGCCGTCCGTCGCGACCTTCCAGTACGCATCGCCCGTAGGGGTGTCCGTGCTGTCCGCCCATCTGATGTTCGACGTCGCACAGTTCGCGCATACCGTGCCTGCGTCCCACCTCCGTGCCTGCGTCCCACCTCATGCGCACCCCCCTTGAGCACGGGGTCGATGTGCGTCGGCATCGGACTCATTCATCTAGGCGGACCGCACACAGCCAGGCGGAGGAGGCTCGCCCCCTCAGGCCGTCGGGCTCGCAGAAGGGGACGCGGAAGGGGACGCTGAAGACGACGGGGATCCCGAGCGGCGCTGCGGGAGCAGGGCCTTGCAGACCTGGAAGGCCTGCGCGGACTTGGGGTCCGAGGTGTTGAGGCCGCGCAGGCCGCCTCCGGCCCCCGGGGAGGCCGAGGGAAGGACGACTCCGTGGTCCTTGAGGCAGCTCGTGAAGGCCTTCATCGCGGTGCTGTTGGCACCACCGCCCCGGCCGTTGAACTGCGGGCGCTCGCTCGCGCAGGCCTGTGCGGCCTCCCGCTGGGCCGGATCGGCGGACGCCCCGCCCCCGAAGCCCCCGAACCCGCCGAACCCACCGGGGGGCCTCGTGCCGCCGCTCGCCCGGCCGGCCCCCTTCGGGCGGCCGCTGCCGCTCGGCCGGGGCGGCAACGTGACGCCGTGCTGCGCCAGGCACTGCCGGTAGGCGTCCATGCCCTTCGCCCCGCCGGAAGCGGAGGCGGAAGCGGAAGCCGCGGGCTTCGCCTCCGCGCTGGATGCCGCGTCCGAGGACGAACAGGCCGCGAGCAGCAGGCCGCACGCCGCGACGGCGCCGGCCGAGACGGCGGCCCGCACGACGACGGCGGCCCGCACGGCGAAGGCGGTGCGCGCGGCGATGGCGGTGCGCACGGTCGCCGGCCGGTGCTTGGTCCAGGTCATGTCCGGTGTCTCCTCGGTGCGTTGGACTGACGACGGCCTCGCCTGCATGAGTTGTACGGGTACGCCGTCGGCGACCCACGACTGAACCGCACCCGGGTGGGCGCCTCCGGGGGAACAGCTGGGAGTTTCCTGGACGTCCGGGCCCGCACATACCCCCGGGGCATGCATGGTGGTCCGCTATCGCCCTTAACCACCGGAATGCGAAGCCTCTTGGGTATTCGCGCTCCCAGGAAACTCCCAGAAAGCTCCCAGGTCTTCCAAAGTGCGGGCCGCCAGGATCCGCCTTCATGAAGGTGCTCCCCCGACGGCGCAAAGCCGTCCTGATCAACTCGGTGCTCGGTGTGGCCGTCCTCGCGGGTGCCGGCGGCGCCTACTCCGCGGTGACCAGCCACAGCGACACTCCGGGACGGGCCGACGCGAGAACCGTCACGGTCACCAAGAGCACGGTCCTCGCCACGGTGTCCGGCTCCGGTTCGCTGTCCTCGCCGAGCGACGCCGGGGTGAACTTCACCACCGGCGGCAAACTCACCGAGGTCGACGTCAAGCCGGGCGACAAGGTCACCCGGGGTCAGCTCCTCGGCAAGGTGGACGCCACCGCCGCCAAGGAGACCCTCGCCCAGGACGAGGCGTCGCTGACTGCCGCCCAGGCCAACCTCACCAAGGTGCAGGAAGGCCAGCCGAGTTCGAGCACCGGGTCCGGGTCCGGGTCCGGGTCCGGGTCCGGCGGCTCCCCCTCGACGCGCGGCTCCGCCAACACCGCCCCCGCCCCCACCGCCTACCCGACCGTCGACCCCGCGCAGCTCGCGCAGGCCGAGGCCCAGCTCACCCAGGCCCAGAACGCGGTGGACGCGGCGCAGCGTGCCGTGGACGGCACCACGCTCAGGGCCCCGGCGGCCGGGACCGTCGCCTCCGTATCGGCGAAGCCCGGCGACACGGTCTCCGGAACCGGCGGCAATGGCACCAGCGCGGGCAACGGCGGCGGCAGCTCCGGCAACGGCTCCAACTCCAGCTCTACGAGCGCCAGTTCATCCTCCATCCTGTCGGGCTTCGTCGTACTCACCAACCCGTCCGGCATGCAGGTCACGGCGAACTTCTCCGAGGCCGACGCACTCAAGCTCAAGCCCGGCCAGGCCGCCACCGTCACCCTCAACGCCCAGTCCGGCACCACCCTCAACGCCAAGGTCTTGTCGGTCAGTTCGCTGCCCGTCAGCAGCGGCGCCGGCTCCAGCGGAGGCGGAGGTGGAGGCGGCAACAGCGGCTCCGGCAGCGCCGTCCAGTACGCGGCCACCCTCACCATCACGAGCCCCACCTCAAACCTGCGTACGGGGCTCAGCGCGAGCATCCAGGTCGTCACGGGCGAGGCGTCCGGCGCCCTGTCGGTGCCGACCGTCGCAGTCAGCGGCACCGGCGCCAACCGCACGGTCACCGTGGTCAACGAAGACGGCAGCACGTCACGTACCCCGGTCACCGTGGGCCTGGAAGGCGACAGCGCCGA
Source organism: Streptomyces sp. NPDC023838 (assembly GCF_040639555.1). Lineage (NCBI taxonomy): Bacteria > Bacillati > Actinomycetota > Actinomycetes > Kitasatosporales > Streptomycetaceae > Streptomyces > Streptomyces sp. NPDC023838. Next base: position 65,387 of record NZ_JBFAAD010000024.1, on the reverse strand, counting down.
CCAGATCCTCAGCGGCCTGAGCGAGGGCCAGAAGGTGCAGCTGGCCAGCGTGTCCGCGACGGGCAACGGCGGCTTCCCGAGCGGCACCTTCCCCGGCGGCCTCGGCGGCGGTGCCGGACGTACCCGTGGCGGCAGCGGCGGCGCGGGCGGCGGCTTCCGCACCGGTGGCGGCGGAGGTGGCCGCGGATGACGCCACCCCCGTGGCCACGCAAAGCCGCGACGCCGACCCCGTGGACGCGCAAAATCGCAGCGTCATCCCTGTGGCCACGTAGAACCCCGGCCCTGCCCGAGGCGCCATCCGAATCCAACACCGACAACGGGCCCTGGGACCCTGCGCCCGTCATCGAGGTGCGCTCACTGATCAAGACGTACGGGCACGGCGACGCAGCCGTTCACGCCCTCAGCGGCCCCGTCGACCCGGTGAGCGGCCGGGCCCTGGGCGTCGAACTCGTCGTCCAGCAGGGCGACTTCGTCGCCGTCATGGGCAGCTCCGGCTCCGGCAAGTCGACCCTGATGAACATCCTGGGCTGCCTCGACGTACCCACCTCCGGCCGGTATCTGCTCGACGGAATCCACGTCGGCGGCCTCGACGAGCACCAGCTCTCCCTCGTCCGTAACCGCAAGATCGGTTTCGTCTTCCAGTCGTTCAACCTGGTGCCGCGTACCCCCGCGCTGGCCCAGGTCGAGCTGCCGCTGGCGTACGCGGGTGTGAAGCCCGCCGAGCGGCGCCGACGGGCCGAGGCGGCGCTCACCCTCGTCGGACTCGCCGACCGGATGGACCACCGCCCCAACGAACTCTCCGGCGGCCAGCAGCAGCGCGTCGCCGTCGCCCGCGCCCTGGTCACCGCACCCGCGATGCTCCTCGCCGACGAACCGACCGGCAACCTCGACAGCCACAGCACCGAGGAGGTGCTCGCCGTCGTCGACCGGCTGAACGCGGCCGGGCGCACCGTCGTCCTCATCACCCACGAGAACGAAGTCGCCCGCCACGCCAAGCGGGTCATCCGGCTCGTCGACGGAAGGATCGTCGACGACGTGCGCCAGGCACCCGTGGACGGCCCGCCGCCCGCCCTGCGCAAGGACGACTCAGCACCTGCCCTGCACGACAGCAACTCCCTGGTCGGAGGCGGCCGGTGAACCCGTTCCAGACACTGCGCTTCGCCTTCGGCGGACTCGCGGCGAACAAAGTGCGCTCCGCCCTGACCATGCTCGGGGTGCTGATCGGTGTGGCCGCGGTCATCGTGCTGCTCGCCGTCGGCAACGGCTCCTCGCAAGCCGTGAAGGACTCGATCGAGAAGCTCGGCACCAACGCCCTCACGGTGTCGTCGGGCGGCGGCTTCGGCGGCTCGCGCTCCTCCGGCGCCACCGCCACCAAGCCGCTGACCGTGGACGACGCACGCGCGCTCGCCGACCCCGCGTCCGCGCCGCACATCGAGTCGGTCGCCCCCGAGACCACCACCTCACAGACCGCGCTGTACGAGGGCACCTCACACACCGTCAGCCAGGTGGTGGGCACCTACCCCGCGTACTTCAAAGCGTCCAACAGCAAGGTGTCCAAGGGCGACTACTTCAGCTCGGACGACGTACTCGGCTCGCGCAAGGTGGCCGTGATCGGCTCGACCACGGCGACCGATGTCTTCGGCACGGCCGACCCCGTCGGCAAGAAGATGACGCTCGGCGGCACCCCGTTCACAGTGGTCGGGGTCCTCGCCACCAAGGGCGGCACCGGGTTCCAGGACCCGGACGACGTGGTGGTCGCACCGCTGCCCACCGTGCAGAACGCGTTCACCGGCTTCGGCGCGATCGGCCAGATCCTCGTCGAGGCCAAGTCGGCCGACGCGACGACGCCGGCGCAGAACGAGATCACGACCGTCCTGATGGGCCGGCACGGCATCAAGGACCCGAACGCGCTCGACTTCCGGGTCAGCAGCCAGGCCTCCCTGCTCACCACGCAGGCGGACACCAACAAGACGTTCACGGTGCTGCTCGGCGCGGTGGCGGCGATCTCCCTGCTCGTCGGCGGGATCGGCATCACCAACATCATGCTCGTCACGGTGACCGAGCGGACCCGGGAGATCGGCATCCGCAAGGCGATCGGAGCACCACGGGGCGTCATCCTCGGGCAGTTCCTCGCCGAGTCGACACTGCTCTCGCTCATCGGCGGCGGGCTCGGCGTCGCGGCGGGCCTCATCGGCTCGCACTTCACGATCGTCGGCATCAAGCCGGTGATCATCCCCGAATCGGTCGTCGGCGCGTTCGCCATCGCCGTGGCCATCGGGCTGTTCTTCGGCGGCTACCCGGCCAACCGGGCCGCGAGCCTGCGGCCCATCGAAGCCCTGCGGCACGAGTGACCCCCATGCACGGATGTGACGAGCATGGATGTACGGACACGACGAACACGGATGTACGGACACGGATGTACGGACAGGGAGAAGCTGACATGTTCGGCAACGCCGAGACCTTGGAGAGCGCCGGCCCTACGGAGACCGGCAGCCCCGCGCAGACCGGCAGCCCGACGCAGACCGGCAGCCCCACGCAAGCCGACAGCCCCGCGCAGACCGGCAGCCCGACGCAGACCGCCAGCCCCGAGGACATCCTCGCCGAACCACCCGACGCCCGGGACATCTCGGCCGAGCTGAACGCGCCGCCCCGGCCGCGGCTGCCGTGGCTGACGCTGCTGCTCTCCGGCGGCCTGGTGGCGGGACTCGCCTTCACCGCGGGCGCCCTGGTGGAGAAGAACCAGAACCAGGGCTCGTCGTCGGCCACCCAGCGCACACCGTCCGCGGCCGGGGCACGTGGCGGCTCCGCGCAGGGCGGCCAGCGCCAGGGCTTCGGCGCCGGGCAGGGCGGGCAGCGTCCGGGCTTCGGCTCCGGGCAGGGCGGCCAGCGCCAGGGCGACGGCACCGGCCCGGGCGCGGCGGGCGGTCTCACCATCGGTACGGTGAAGCTCGTCGACGGCACAACCATCTACGTCACCGACACCCAGGGCAACGTCGTCAAGGTCACCACGGTCGGCAGCACCCAGGTCACCGAGGCCAAGAGCGGCAAGGTGTCCGATCTGCAGCCGGGTCAGACAGTGACCGTGCGCGGCAGTCAGAATGCCTCCGGGGACGTCGCGGCGACCACCGTCACCCAGGGCGGCGCGAGCGGCTTCGGCGGTGGCCGGGGCTGACCGCGCGCCCACCGCCCACGCCGCCACGAGGAGGAACCCGATGGCCCCGACGGACACGGCCACGGCCGAGGCGAGCCTGCTCGTCGTCGACGACGAGCCCAACATCAGGGAGTTGCTCTCGGCCTCGCTGCGCTTCGTCGGCTTCAAGGTCGTCTCGGCGGCCACCGGGGCCGACGCGCTCGCGGCCGTCGCCAAGGAGCGCCCGGACCTGGTGGTGCTCGATGTGATGCTGCCCGACATGACCGGATTCGCCGTCGTGCGCAGACTCCGCGAGGAAGCCGGCGGCGGCCCGGGCCCCGACCATCTGCCGGTGCTCTTCCTCACCGCCAAGGACGGCGTCGACGACAAGATCAGTGGGCTGACGGCGGGCGGCGACGACTACGTCACCAAGCCGTTCAGCCTGGAGGAGCTGATTGCCCGGATCCGCGCGATCCTGCGCCGCACCGGCGGCCCGAGCAGCGAGGGCCGCCTGGTGGCCGGCGATCTCGAACTCGACCCGCTGGGCCACCAGGTCCTGCGCGCGGGGCGGCCCGTCTCGCTCTCCCCCACCGAGTTCAAACTGCTCGCCTACCTGATGACCAACGCCGACCGGGTGGTGTCCAAGCCGCAGATCCTCGACCACGTGTGGGCGTACGACTTCGGCGGCGACCTCAGCATCGTCGAGTCGTACATCTCGTACGTGCGCCGCAAGGTGGACTCCGGGGCCGACGGCGCACCCAAGCTCATCCACACCGTGCGCGGCATCGGCTACGTGCTGCGCCGCCCGCAGTCCTGAGGTGGCCGCGCGATGCTGAGATACCTCCGCGCGCGGCTCGGGTGGCTGCCGCGCCGCGTCTCCGCGCTGTCGCTGCGCTCCCGGCTCGTACTGCTGGCCATGGCCATGGTGGCGCTCGGACTGACGGTGAGTGACACCGTCGTCCTGAACTCGGTCCGCGGCCAGCTCGTGCAACGGGTGGACCAGCAACTGAGCCGGTTCGGCGACTCGGTGGCGCGCCGGGTCGGCGTCGAGGGCACCCCGGCGCCGCACGCGGCCCGAGCGGGCGGCGGCCGGGCCTGGCTGCCCAGCCAGTACGTGATCGCGTTCGCGGCCGACGACGGCAAGATCACCGACCAGTTCCGCCAGCCCGTCGCCGCGGGCGACCCCCGGCCGCTGTGGCCGGTGATGGACGCGAAGGCGCTCCAGACCCGCCTCGGCAAACCCTTCGAGGTACCCAGCGACCACGGCGGCGGCAGCTGGCGGATGTTGATCGTGCCGGTGTCCATGCCGGTGTCCGGCGGCGACCCGGCGCTGCCTGCCGGAGTGGTCGTGGCGGCACCCCTGGAAGAGGTCTCGTCGACGGTCGACCACCTGGCCACCGCGTTCCAGCTCATCGGTGTCGTCGTGGCGCTGCTGCTCGGGGTGGCGGGCTGGTTCGCGGTACGGGCGGGGCTGCGCCCGCTGCGCCGTATCGAGGCCACCGCGGCGGAGATCGCCGCGGGACGCCCGCTCTCGCACCGGATGCCGGACGCCTCACCGCGTACCGAGGCGGGCCGGCTGACCAGCGCGCTCAACGGAATGCTGGCGCAGCTGGAGTCGGCGTTCGCGGCGCGCGCCGAGTCGGAGGAGCAGATGCGGCGCTTCGTCGCGGACGCCAGCCACGAACTGCGCACCCCGCTGGCCGGCATCCGGGGCTTCGCCGAGCTGTACCGGATGGGCGCCCTGCCCGACGAGGCCGATGTGAAGCGCACGATGGCCCGCATCGAGAGCGAGGCGGTGCGCCTGGGCGGTCTGGTCGAGGACCTGCTCACCCTGGTACGCATGGACGAGCAGCGGCCGCTCCAGCTCGCCCCCATGGACCTGCGCACCCTGGCCGTCGACGCCCTGCACGACTCGAGGGCCCTCGACCCGACGCGTTCCGTCACACTGACCGGGCCGGGCGGCACGGGCGCGCCCGGGCCCGCCCCGGTACTCGGCGACGAGGCGCGGCTGCGCCAGGTGGTCGCGAACCTCGTCGGCAACGCCGTCGCGCACACACCACCGGGCTCTCCGGTACGCATCGGGGTGGGCACCGCGGACGGCCACGGCATCATCGAGGTCGCCGACTCGGGCCCCGGTCTCGCGCCCGAGCAGGCAGCCCGGGTCTTCGAACGGTTCTACCGCGTGGACGCCTCACGCAGTCGGCAGACCGGCGGCGGCGCCGGCCTGGGTCTGGCCATCGCCTCGGCACTGGTCCAGGCCCACGGGGGCCGGGTGGAGCTGGAGACGGCCCCGGGCGAGGGCGCGGTCTTCCGGGTGTCGATCACAGCCGCGGCCACGGCCACGGCCACCGCGCCGGACCCGTCCGGTGTCCGGCCGACGCGAAGCCAGTGAACCGGTTGCCTGTTCACGCTTGATCCCTCCCCAGCAGGGAGCGTCTTCGACCACACAGACCCGGCTGGAGAGCCGGACCGCACCGCGCCAACCGGTACCACCGCAGGTGGGAACGGAGCGCCGGGCCGGCGAGCTCGCCCGAGTACAGCGCCACGACGCCAGGCTGGTGCTGAAGCCGCCCCCCACGGCTGCGGACCGAGCCCGGATCCACGCAGGCGCCCGCCCCGAGGACGAGCGCCTCGCGGTGCCGGCCGAAACCCTGGACGCGCTGGTCCGGCCGGGCCGAGGTCTGCTACGCCGGGGGAAAGCCGGAACGGGGCGTTCTCTTTGGCTGTCCTGGCCTGCCCCTCGCGGGCGCGGTCAGTTCCCGTGGGCGGTGATGGCGTACCCCTCGGGGCCGAGGAAGGTGAACATCCTACCGAACGGGCCGTCCTCCGGCTCCCTGACGATGGGGGTCCCGGCGGCCTGGAGGCGGTCGTGGAGGGCGTCGGCGTCGCTGGTCTTGAACCACAGGGCGACGCCGAGGCCGGGCCGCTGCACGCTGTCGAGGTCCACGCCCGGCAGGGGCTCGCGGACGGCGAACGCGATCGGCTCAGTGGTGAACACCACGGCGCCGGGGGGCGAGGCGGGCGCCCGGCGCAGCCCGAGCTGCGTCTCGAAGAAGGCAGCGGCCGTGTCGACGTCGCGTACCTGCAGTGCGATGAAGTCGGGCCCGGCGACGGAAACGGTGGTGGTCATGGGTGCTCCTGCTCCTCAGACGTGCTCAATGTCAGGACTTTGACATATGCGACGGTAGGCGTTTCCGCTCAGCTATGTCAAACTCCTGACATGAGTGATGGGACGACCACCGACCCGACCCCGCCCGCCGACGTCACTGAGCGACTGGGCTACCGCCTGAAGCGGGCGGCGGCCGCCCTGCGTGGCGCGATGGACAGGGCCTTGCGTGAGCACGGCCTGACCGTGCCGCAGTACGCCTGCCTCGAACTCCTCGACCAGCGCCCCGGGCTGTCCAACGCCGAACTGGCCCGCGGCACCTTCGTCACCCGGCAGTCCATGAACGTCGTCCTGCGCGCACTGCAGGACGCCGGCCTCATCACCCGCGCGACCACGACCGACCATGGCCGCGCCCTGCCCGCGCACCTCACCGAGGAGGGCCACCGCCGCCTCGCCGCGGCACGCTCTGCCGTCTACACCATCGACCAGCAGCTGACCGACGCCGTCCCGCCGAGACGCCTCGCCTCCCTTCTCACCGACCTGGACCGCATGGCGGAAACACTCGGTGGGTGAACCGGGCTGCAGCTCGATGAGTGGGCGTCGTGTTCCGAGGCGCCCTCCTCGCGATGGCCCCCTCCTCGCGATGGCGCCCTCCTCGCCATGGCTCCCTCCTCGCCATGGTCCCCGCGTCTGCGGGAAGTAGGACGTCGGGGAGAGCCTCCGTACTCAGCTGACAGGCGGGCGGCGACCGGTCCAGGGGTGGGCGAGTTCGAGGGTGCGGGACACCTGGAGCAGGAGGTCTTCCCGCCAGGGTGCCGCCACGATCTGGACGCCGACGGGCAGGCCGGTGGCCTCGTCGTGGTGGATCGGGAGGGAGATCGCGGGCTGGCCGGTCACGTTGAACACCGATGTGAACACCCCCATCGGGTAACTGTTCACCAGCGCCCTCAGGGGATCGTCGTGGGTGCCTGGCCGCCAGGCACCCACGAGTGGCGGAAGGCAGGCCATCGTCGGCGTGACGAGGAGGTCGAATCCGGCGAGGAAGCCTTCGACGATGCGCCGCGACAACTGCTGGGCCTTCCTCGCCCCTTCCGCGTACGCCCAGGAGTCGATCCCTCGCGCCGCCTCACGCAGGGCGCGATTGTGCGGCTCGACACGGTCCGGCTCCGCGAGGACGATTCCGGCGCCGCCGACGTTCCACAGGGCCGTGAACGCCGCGACCAGTTCGTCGGTCGACGGCAGTGGAAGGGGTGTGTCGACGACGTGTTGACCGGCCGATTCGAGGGTCCGGAGTACGACATCGACGGCCGCCATACACGCCGGGTGCACACGTATCCCGTCGATCGGGGAGTCGGTGAGCGCACCGACGCGCAGCCCGGTCGGCATGTCCGTCCCGATCGCGGCGGCGAAGGACGTACGCGGCGTCGGAGGCGACCACCACGCGGCCGGATCATGACGCGCCAGCACATCGAGGGCCGCCGCGGTGTCCGCCACCGAGCGGGTGACCACGCCACTGGTGCCGAGACCCTCCACCTCCACGGTGGCGTTGGTGACCAGACCGCGGGTGGGTTTGAGGCCGACGACGCCGTTGCACGACGCGGGGATCCGTATCGACCCACCGCCGTCCTCCGCATGGGCGATGGGCGCCATCCCGGCGGCGACGGCAGCGCCCGCGCCGCTCGACGACCCGCCGGGCGTACGGTCCGGGTCCCACGGGTTGCGCGAGACGCCCAGGGCGTCGCTCTCGGTGAAGGGCAGGCTGCCGAACTCGGAGGTGGTGGTCTTGCCGAGCAGGACGAAGCCCGCGTCCACGAACCGTCGTACAACCGGGTCCGACGCCCCGGCCGGTGCCTGCCCGGCGCCGGCCGACCCATGGGTGGTGGGCCATCCGGCGACGTCGACGAGGTCCTTGACCGGCAGCGGAACGCCGTGGAACGGCGGGAGGTCGTCGGTCGACGTGGCCCGCGCCACCGCGTCGGCCGCCACGGACGCGGCTTTGCGGACGTCGTCGTCGGCCCGGTGGCAGAAGGCGTTCAGCTTGGGGTCGAGTTGGTCCATCCGCTCGAGAAAGCAGTCGGCCACCTCGACCGGACTCACCTCCTTCCGGCGGATTGCCGCGGCGAGTTCGACGGCGGGCGTGAACGGGTCGATCGGTGAGCGCGTCACAAACGGTCCTTCCTGATACGGGACTTGCAGGAGCCATCAGTGTCGGCGCGGCCCGGACGTGGCGTCTTGGATGAATGTTCGCGTAGCTTGGCGCCATGCGACCCGCTGTGCGACCTGCCATGCGACCTGCCGAGCGAGCCCATGACGCCGCGTCCATGTGGGACATCACCACCCCGTCGCGACGCGGTCGGCTGCCGGGGGTCAGCATGGCCGGATTCCGGGCCCGTACGACCGACCTCGTCGACCTGGGCGTGGTCCCGTACCCGGCCGTCACGGTGGCCGTCGACCTCGGTGACGAGCCGATCGTCGTCGACGACTTCAGCGGCGGGCAGCGAAGCGGCAGCGTCGTCGTAGGGCTCGCGTCCGGCGGCGTTCGCGGGCGCGGCCGGGGCATCGAGTGCCTGCAGATGCGGCTGTCGCCGCCGGTCGCGCACGCGGTGCTGGGCCCTTGTGCAGAGTTGAGCACCACGGTGGTATCCCTCGAAGACCTCTGGGGCCGCGCCGCCGCGCGCACCCAGGAGCAGCTGCGCGCCGCCGGGTCATGGGACGACCGGTTCGCGATAGCGGAGGCCGCACTCGTACGGCGCTACGAGGCCGGACGGGCGGTCGAACCTGAAGTCGCCTTCGTGTGGGGGCAGATGGTGACGAACCTGGGAGGGGTCCGGATCGAGCCGCTTGCGGCCGAGGTCGGCTGGAGCCGTAAGCGTCTGTGGTCCCGGTTCCGGGCCCAGATCGGTCTCCACCCCAAGCGCGCCGCTCAGCTCGTCCGTTTCGACCATGCGGCACACCGTCTGGCCGCGGGTCACACTGCGTCACGGGTGGCGGCGGAGGTAGGCTACGTCGATCAGTCCCACCTCCATCGGGACGTCATGGCCTTCGCCGGTGTGACGCCGACGGCCGTCGCGGCTGCGCCGTGGCTGGCGGTCGACGACGTCGCGTGGGCTGCTCCCGCGTACCTGTCGACGTCTTGACCCGCGGTCTGCTTCCGGCAGGCGCGGGGGCCAGCGGCGCGGGGGCCAGGGGCACGGGGTCGGTGGCGCGGGTCACGAGGGAAGTGAGGCTGCGGCGGCTTACTGCTTCTCGGGGGTGGTCAGCAACCGGCGGTGGAGTTCCGCGGTCATCGTGTGGATGGCTCGGGTCAGCTCGGTGTTCGTCTTGAGCTCCAGTTCCTGCTCGACGAAGTCGTGATCGGCTTTCGCCTGCTGGAACTCGGCCTGCCGGTTCTGGCCGATCATGACGAACGTCGAAAGGAAGATCGCCTCAAGGGATACGACGAGGGTCAGCATGGGCCATGGGTTCGACTCCACGAACAGCATCCAGAGCCCGAAACCGACCGCATGAAGATAGACGAACTTCATGGAGCCGGCGAACTTGGTGATCGCATCGGCGATGCGCAACTGGGTGTCGCCGGCGCGGTGGGTTCGGTGCGCGACGACGACTGGATGATGCTGCCTCGTACCGCCAGGATCGCTCATCTTCGACTGCCTGCTTCCTTGGGTCGACAATGTCCCAGACTGCGATGTCGCTGCATGGTGCCAGACTCTCCGAGGAGCGGACTCATTGACAGGAGCAGCGGTCCGTCCTTGCCTGTCAGGCAGGGTGCTGGATCGCCGGTCCCGGCGTCGCTCACGCCGCCTACGCCGCCCTTGCCACCGGTGCCATTGAGTGTGGCGGCGCCACCGAACCCTCCAGTGCATCCGTTGCCGTCGGCGCCGGCCGCGCCGCCGGTGCCGCCCCGGCCACCGAGCCCACCGTTGCTCCCCACGCCATTGGCTCCATTACCACCGGGGAACCCGAGGGCGCCGAGGCCGGTGTGGGTACGGACAACGCCCCCATTGTTCTGTGCCGTTGCGGAGGCGAGCACTGGGGTAGCGGCGAGGCCGGCTACAGCACTGGAGTTCCAGTGCGAGCACTGGAGTTCAGGTGCGAGCACTGGGACTCCCCCTGTGAGGAACTCCAAGGCACCAAGAGCTGTATCGATGTTCCTCAGAGCCGGACTGTCGCTGCCCCGGGGGGCGGGTGGACTATTTCACCGGCAGCCGCGCCAAATCAGAAACTGATCCGAGATGGCCGAGCTTGTCAGGGTTGGACACGGAGCGGATCGCCTGGATCATGCCGTCGGCGATGTCGAGCTCGACCACGTTGACCACGCGCCCTTCGGCGTCGTATGTCACGACGCCCGGGCGGCCGTTGACCCAGGCCGGCCGGAGGTCGGCGCCAAGCTTCCGGAGTCGGCGGATCCCGCCGACGAACAGTTGGCCGACGCGCTGCGGCTCGGCCACCGGGTTCCTGGTCGCCCGCGCCTTGCCGCCGCCGTCCCCGTGGAAGACCACCTCGGGCGCGAGCATGCCGAGCAGAGCGTCCATGTCTCCGCCCTCGGCGGCCTCGAAGAACCTACGGGCGAGCTCCTCGCCCTCCGCCCGCCGCGCCGGGGGCGGCGCGCTGTCGGCGTCCTGGCCTGCGGCGGCGATGCGCTTTCTGGCGCGGGCGAAGATCTGTCGGCAGTTGGCCTCGGACTTGCCGATGGCCCTCGCCACGTCCGGGTAGCCGTACCCGAACGCCTCGCGCAGCATGAACACCGCCCGCTCCACCGGGGAGAGGGCCTCAAGGAGTACGAGAAACGCCATCGACAGGGAGTCGGCCAGCTCGGCGTGCTCGGCCGGCCCCGGCCGGTCGGTGGACACGACGACCGGCTCGGGTAGCCAGTTCCCCACGTAGGTCTCCCGCCGCACCCGCGCCGAACTCAGGTAGTTGATTCCCAGCCGTGTCACCGCCGTGGTCAGATACGCCTTCGGAGCGGCGATCGCAGTACCTGCCTGGTACGCCCGGGTCAGACCGAGGAACGCGTCCTGCACGATGTCCTCGGCGTCGCCCACCGATCCGGTCATCCCGTAGGCGATGGAGAACATCAGTGGCCGGTAGCCCGCCTCGTCCGTCACACCCGTTGAGCTTGGCACGGAACCCCTCCCCAACTCACTTACTGCGGCGCTCAGCCGAGCTCGCTGCTTCGCCGTGTCGTCCAAGATCCACACGGCGTCCAGCAGGGTATCCGAGGCGCCCGGCCCGGCCGTCAGTACGTCGCACGGCCATCAGCACGTCGCCCGGCCGTCAGCACGTCGTCGGCACCTCAGAGGGGAGACTCACGTCACATTCGCCGCTGTCACAGCTTGCCGGGGTGCCCTGTCTTAGAGGGGCGACAGCGAACAACGACACAGGAGTGCACGATGAATGCTCGGTTGAACCTCTTCGCCAGCCCGGTCGCAGTCAAGGCGTGGAAGCACATCATCGCGGCGAGCAAGGCGCTCGGGGACTCGACGCTGCCGTCCGCGACGCGCGAACTGGTCATGCTCCGCGCCAGCCAGATCAACGGCTGCGCCGGATGCATCGACATGCACACCAAAGACGCCGCTGCCGCCGGTGAGTCCCCGGTGCGCCTCCACTTGGTGGCGGCCTGGCGGGAAGCCACCGTCTTCACCGATGCCGAACGCGCCGCCCTGGAGCTGACGGAGGAGGGCACTCGTATCGCGGACGCGGCCGGCGGTGTCTCGGACGAGGTCTGGGCGAACGCCGCCAAGCACTACGACGAGGACCAGCTCGCCGCCCTGGTGACCCAGATCGCCGTCATCAACGCCTTCAACCGCGGGAACGTCATCGTCCAGACGCCCGCCGGCGACTACCAGCCCGGCCAGCACGGATAACCACCCGATCCCGATCGCCAACGCCAGTCGCCGAGTCCGCCGCGCGGGATTCGGGCCATCGCGCCTCCGTCAGCGCCCTCCGGTCGAGCGGCCGGCGGGTTCCGGGTCGCGGTCCGGTTTCTCCGTGGGCTGCCTGCCGGTGAGGGGCCTTCCTACGCGACGCCCATCCCGTTCGCGGCCGGCCACTTGTCCCGACCTGGCGCCGACACTGGGCGGCAGCAGCGCGTACGGGACGGTGGCTTCCACGGCGCTCGGGCGCATCGGCCGTGTGGCGCATGCTCAGAGGTGACACCGGCCGCGGTCCGCGCCGACGCGGGCGCGGTCGCCGTCACTGGCTCCGCAGCGAAAACGTATGCCCCGCCGGATCCGAATACAGCCGGGTGTCGTGCGGACCCCCGTTGTCCTTCGTGTCCAGCGGGCGGCCGCCCAGCGCGATCACCTGGCGCTCGACCGCGTCCATGTCGTCGCGGGCCACCAGCAGCTCCAAGTGCGCCTGCTGGGAGTCGTCGGGGCGCGGCCAGCTGTTGGGGGCGGCGCCGTGGTCGCGGCGGAAGGCCATCCTCGTACCGCCGCGGCCGGTGATCTCGATCCGCTCGATGTCGCGCTCCACGGGCGGCTCCGCACCGAGCAGTTTGGCGTAGAACTCCGCGAGCGCTTCCGGCTCGGCGCAGTCGAGGGCGAGGACCGCCGCATCCACCAGTCCGGTCGACTGCGTCGTCACCCTCTTCGACAAGGCTTCCATCTCAGATTCTCCACGCCTCAGTAGTAACGGCGGTCCTCTTCGACCACAGTCGCGGCAGGAGGCGGTGCCTGGAGCCGCCGGCGCTTGAAGATGCTGACGTAGGCGGCCGTTCCTATGATGCCGACGGCCATCAGGACGAGACCGGCCACATGGATGTTCATGCCCTGCACATGCCAGTCGACCGCGAACGTGAGAATCGCTCCGGCCCCTATCAGCAGAATGCATCCGCCCAGACCCATGGCTGTACCTCCGAACTCGACTGCACGTACGGTCGATTGGTACGGGTGCCCCTGAGCGGCCGCACCTAACACCCACGGGCCGCACCGCGTCGATGCACACGTCGAAGCACACGTCGGTGCACGCGTCGATGTACAGCGTCGATGCACGCGTCGGTGCCCCGACCGTGACGTACGGCCGGGGCACCGAAGGGACGGAGCGGGATCGGTCAGCGCGTCCCCGCCAGCAGCCGCGCCGCGATGGTCGCGAGGCGCTCGCCCTGGTAGCGGGCCGCCACCAGCGTCCCCTCGGAGACGGGCTCGGAGCCCGCGTGCGCCGTGCCGTACGGGTTGCCGCCCGCGCCGTACACGACCGGGTCGGTGTAGCCGGGCGCGACGATGATCGAGCCCCAGTGGTGGAACGTGTTGTACAGCGCGAGCGTCGTCGACTCGTTGCCGCCGTGCGCGTTGAAGGCACTGGTGAAGCCGGTGGCGGGCTTGTCCGCCATGACACCCCGCTGCCACAGGCCGCCCGCGGTGTCGATGAACTGCTTCAACTGCGCGGCTATGTTGCCGAATCGGGTCGGCGAGCCGAGCGCGTACGCGTTCGCCCACTCCAGGTCGTCGAGCGTGGCGACCTCGACGTCCTTGGTGGCCTCGACGTGCTCGCGCCAGGCCGGGTTGGCGTCGATGGCGGCCTCCGGGGCGAGCTCGGGGACCCTGCGCAGCCGGACCTCGGCGCCGGCCTTCTCGGCACCTTCGGCGACCGCCTTGGCGAGCTGGTGGACGTTGCCGGTGGACGAGTAGTAAATGACCGCGACCTTGGCGCTCATGGCGAGGCCCCTCCCAAGCAGAGATCGTAAGACGTACGTAGGCGTGAACCGGATAGCTATCCGGTTCCCTTGATCACGAGTAAATCGGATAGGAATCCACTTCGCAAGGGATTGCGGCCTCGCGATTACCCGTCCGTGAGCGGTCCCGACGCCTCGCCGACCGCTCCAGCGAGCGGAACCGGGTGCTCCGGTGACTGAGGCCAGCTACTCCGGGGCTGAAACCCCCTGCTCAGACGGCCGGAGTCCGCTGCTCCTGGGGGCGAAATCCGCCCGCCCCTGCGATCGAAGCGGATAGCTATCCGATAGCCTCGGGCCATGACCCGCATCGAGCTCGCCGTCACGGGCCAGGTGCCGCCGGAGCGCGCGGACGCCGCCCGCAACCGCCGGAAGATCCTCGACGCGGCGGCCCGGCTGGCCGCCGAGCAGGGGCCCCAGGCCATCACCATGAACGCGGTCGCCCACGCCGCCCGCATGGGCGTCGGCACGGTCTACCGCCGCTTCGGCGATGTGGGCCAGCTCCTCTTCGCCCTCATGGACGACAGCGAGCAGCGCTTCCAGCAGGCGTTTTTGACCGGCCCCCCGCCGCTCGGCCCCGGCGCCCCGCCCGCCGACCGGCTGCGCGCCTTCCTGCACGCACTCGCCGACCGGGTCGTGGAGCAGCGCGAGATCATGCAGATGGCGGAGGCCGCGTCACCGAGCGCGCGCTACAGCACGGCGGTGTACGCGACGCTGCACACCCATGTGTCGGTGCTCCTGCGCCAGGCGCGCCCCGAGACGGACACGGCGATCCTGGCGCATCTGCTCCTCGCGCCGTTCGTGCCGAGCCTGATCGAGCATCTCATGGCCGGACCGCGGGCGACGCCGGAGCGCATCAAGGCGGGCATCGACGACCTGCTCGGACTGGAGCCCGGGGCCGCCCGCACGGGGGATGGTTTCTGACGCCGGAAAGCTCACCCGACCGGCCGACCGAGGCGATCGAGGCGACCGCCCCGGTTGCGACCCGCCCAGCTATGCCCAACCCAGTTGGTCATATGCCAACGCACCATGTTCAACGGCCACTTGAGTTGGGCATGCACACACCGGAGGCCCCGGTTCTGCGCACCTCAGGCACACCTCAGGCACACCTCAGGCACACCTCGGGCCGGACGTCTCCACGCTTCCAGCGCACGCCGTCCTGTCTGTCCCCCTGTCCTCCGTCCGCCGCCGGGCGGGCGGATCGCCTCCGTCGAGGTGAGCACATGGTCATCGTCCTTCCGGACTTCGCTCCGCCGTCGCGCGTCTATCGCACGCACGGACATATCATCCTGGCCCTCCGCGGCGAGATCGACATCGCCAGCGCCGTCGAGATCGTCCCGCACCTGGAGGCGGTGACCGCCCCGTACGAACCGAAAGTCGTGATCGACCTGACGGCGGTCACCTTCTTCGACTGCTCGGGCCTGCGGCTGCTCAGCTCGGCCCGCCGCCGCGTGACCGCCCGCCACGGCAGCCTCACCGTGGTGTGCGCGCACGCGTTCACGCTCCGGATTCTGGCGATCTCAGGCCTGGGCGCCGTACTGCGCGTGGTTCCGACCCTGGAGGAGGCCGTCCTGGTCGCGGGCGGGTGACACTGGAGGCACAGGAGGGGGACTCGACAAGGAGGCCGCCCATGAGCACCCCCGCCCTCCCCCGGCTCACCAGCGCCTTGGCCGACGAGCACCGCAGCCGCCTCACCGCCCTCGCCCGCGAGGTCGACTTCCCCACCGGGACCCGCCTCTTCAACGAAGGTGGTCACGCGGACCGCTTCTGGGTCCTGCGCTCGGGCACGGTCAGCCTCGACATGCACGTCCCCGGCAGACGCCCGGCCGTGATCGAGACGCTCGCCTCGGACGAACTGGTGGGCTGGTCCTGGCTGTTCCGCCCCTATGTGTGGCAGCTGGGCGCGCAGGTCATGACGCCCGTACGCGCCTACGAGTTCGACGCTCACGCCGTACGCGACCTCATGGAGGCCGACCCCGCCTTCGCCGCGGCCGTCGGCGGCTGGGTGGGCCGCGTCCTGGCCCACCGTCTGCACGCTGCCCGCGTCCGACTGCTCGATCTGTACGCCCCGTACGGCAGCGGCAACGGCATGTGACCGCGAGGGGCGGTGAACCGCCTGACAACGCCGCCGTATGTGCCCGCTCAACGGTGGTCGGGCGGATGCGCGGCCCGCCATCACGGGCTTCCGGACTCCGAAATGCTCTGTGCGAGCTGCTCCACGGCGTTCAGGACCCCCTGCCCGAAGCTGGTCGGGGCGATCAGCACGCCGAACACGAGCACGACGACCGCGGTCAGCGCCTGATCGGACCGGCTCCGCGCCTGCACGCGTCGGCGGAGCCGCACGAGGATGATGACAGCCAGCAGGACCGCCACGTTGATCGTCAGAACCACCGCCCCGCCTCCCCTCAGGCAGGCCGTCCGACCCTCGGACACCCTGGGTTCCTGGATAACCCGGACCGGTCGGCGGGGTGGTTCGGATAACGGCGCTTGGCGATAAACCTCTTGTACGGGACCGGATTTGGGGGGCGGGGGCGCCCCGTACCAGACGAGCGCACACGGACCGTTGAGAAGGCGCGTGCGGTCGGCGCCCCGCGGGGCCTACTGGGACAGTTCGAGCGTGAGGTGGGCGGACAGGGCGCGGAGGAAGTCCGGGGCGTCGAAGAGCGCTCCGGCGGAGGCCACGCCCGCCGTCCTGGTCCGTCCGGTCAGTACACGGTGCACCGCTTCCACCGCGAGCGGCGCGCTGACGGCGTAGATGTCCTGGCCGGTGACCACGGCACGCCGTTCGGCGCCGCCGGAGCGGACGACGACGTCGACGAGGAAGATCTGGTCGGACCGCCCGCTCTCGTCGGCCGCGGTCGGCGCCGGGGTCTCGGGAGCGGCGAGGTCACCGGCCGCCTCGACCGTCATGTACGTACGCACTTCGGGGATGGCCAGGTGGCTGGGGACGGTCACGACGTCCGCCATGGTGAACTCCCCGATCACTTCCCGGGCCCCCAGCGGGTCGGGGAAGGACCACTTCAGGGTGGGCAGGGCATCGTCCTGGTGGTACTCCAACCGCCCCTGGCTGTAGCGGACACGGCGTCCCTGCCTGCGCTCCCCGGAGACCGCGCCGGCGTCGCGCGTACCGGCGGTGGGGTGCCAGCTGCTCAGCCCGTACGCCACATGCGCCTCGTCGGCGGCCGTCCAGTCGCCCATCGCCGCGGTGACCATCAGGTCGCCGAGCCCGCCGAAGAACGCCATCGCGGGGAGCACGACGGTGCCCGCGTCGCGGGCGCGGTCCGCGAAGTGGGCGAACGTGTCGACGTTGGCCTCGATCTCCGCAGCCACGTCCACGTACGGGATCCCGGCGCGCAGCGCCGCCTCGATCACCGGCGCGGCGGTCGTGGCGAACGGCCCGGCGCAGTTGATCACGGCATCGGCACCGGCCAGCGCCGCGTCCAGCGAGGCGGGGTCGTCGACCGTGGCCGGCCGGACGTCCACGCCCGGGTGTGACGCGGCGAGCGCCCGCAGCTTGCCCGCGTCGCGCCCGGCCAGGACCGGGACGAACCCCCGGGCCAGCAGCTCCGCGACGACGAAGCGGCCGGTGTGCCCGTACGCGCCGAACACCGTGACCACGTGACCCGTTTCCATTGCTTCTCCCCCTGTTTGGCGCGCCCACTGGGCTCGCCCCTTGAACCATCAACTGAACGATCAACCAGGAACATCCTGACGGCAGCGGGCGATCAGCACGAGCGTCTGGAACGACACGCACCGAACACTTTCCGACATGGGTGGGGATGCGCCGCCTGTCACCGCGGGAAGCCGCGCCTCGGCCGGGCCGACGGGTGTGCGGCGCCCCGCGCGGCCGGTTCGAACACGACCGGATAGCGCCGTACTC
Source organism: Streptomyces sp. NPDC023838 (assembly GCF_040639555.1). NCBI lineage: Bacteria > Bacillati > Actinomycetota > Actinomycetes > Kitasatosporales > Streptomycetaceae > Streptomyces > Streptomyces sp. NPDC023838. The sequence goes on along the minus strand of NZ_JBFAAD010000024.1, from coordinate 47,602 downwards.
CGTACGGCGGCCGGGTCCTACCGTGCCTCCGTTGGCCAATCCCCATCGACGACCGAAGGGAGACTGACCCATGAAGGACCAGAGGCGGCTGCGGAGTTCGCGTTTTCGGCGGTGGGCGGCCGCTTGCGGCGTGACCCTGTTGCTCGGCTCGTTCGTCAACCTCGCGTCGGCCGATCCCGCGCCCGCCCAGCCCGCGGTCCACCCCCACACGCGGTCGTTCGACTTCGATCACGGCAATGCCGCGCTCGAAGTGGTCTACCCGGCACTCCAGGAGCAGGAGCGGTCCGTCATATCGAAGGACGGTTCGGACATCACCCTGATCGTGGACTACGGCATGCTCCTCGAAACGTCCTGGTTCGACTCCATCGCGCCCTACCACCGCACAGCGGTCGGCATCTACTCGAACCTCGGCCGCCGACCCGCCGCGGAACGCACCAACCGCAACAAGAACACCGCCATCCTCTACACCTCGTACCGCGTCTTCAGCGCCCGTATCCCGCAGGCCGCGGCGGCCTGGCGGGAGATGATGACCTCGGTCGGACTCGATCCGGACGACCACCAGGAGAACACCCGGACCGCGGCCGGCATCGGCAATCTGGCGGCCCGCCGCGTCCTGGAGGCCCGGTGGCACGACGGCATGAACCGCTACGGCGACGAGGGCGGACGCCGGCAGGCGCCGTACGCGGACTACACCGGGTACGAGCCGGTCAACACCGCGTACGAACTCCGTGACCCCTCGCGCTGGCAGCCGGCCATCGTTCCCCACGACGACGGCACCTTCGAGATCCAGAAGTTCGTGACGCCGCAGATGCGCCTCACCACCCCGTTCACCTACAAGGACCCGACGCGGTTCCACGTGCCCCCGCCGGTCAACAGCAACGTGCACAACCGGAGCGCGTACAAGCGCCAGGCCGATGAGATCCTGGCGGCTTCGGCCGGGTTGAACGACTACCGGAAGATGGCCGCGGAGTTCTTCGGCGACAAGTTCATGGCCCTGGCGGAGGCCCCGGGCAACGCCGTGATCCAGGACGCGCACCTGGACGTCGAGGGCTTCGTGCAGTTCATCGCGACCATCGAGATCGCCCTCTTCGACACCAGCATCGCGGTGTGGCAGCAGAAGGCGACCTACGACTCGGTACGGCCCTTCAGCGCGATCCGGTACCTGTACGGCGACACCCCGGTCACCGCGTGGGGCGGCCCCGGCAAGGGCACGGTCCATGACATCACGGGCAACCAGTGGCGCAGCTATCTGCCCGTCACCAACCACCCCGAGTACCCGTCCGCCTCGACCGCGGCCTGCTACGCGTACGCCCAGGCGGCGCGGCTCTTCCTCGGAAGCGACAAGGTGCACATCGCGATTCCGCGCAAGGCGGGATCGTCGATCATCGAACCGGGGCTCACTCCGGCGAAGGACCTCACCCTGACGTACGACACCTGGACGGACTTCGCCAGGACCTGCGGCGAGACCAGGGTCTGGGCGGGCGTCCACTTCCCGTCGGCGGTCAAGGCCTCGACGGAACTGGGCCCGCAATTCGGCACGCTTTCCTACGAGTTCGTCCAGCGCCACATCCACCCGGACCGCGCGAAGTAACACCTGCTCGCCGGCACCGCTCCCCTGCGGGGGCGGCGGTGCCGGCGGGCGTCACCCGTACGGCATGCGGGCGGATCAGCGCACCCGCCCCCGCGGCTTCAGCGGCACCGACGGCAGCGCGGGGGCCGAAAGCCGCTCCCCGTCATACCCCTTCACCTCGCCGAACCGCGCCCCCTCCATCCAGTCCGCACGCGCCTGCGCGATGTCCTCCTGCGACCGCCCGATGAAGTTCCACCACATCACGATCTCCTCCTCGAACGGCTCGCCGCCCAGGAGCATCAGGCTCGCGTCCGAGGCGGCGCGCAGGGGGAGTTCGGTGCGGCCGCAGCCGAGGTAGAGCATGGAGCCGGGGAGGACCGGGACGCCGTCAACGTGGGCCTCGCCGGACATCGACAGGACCGCGTACTCGAAGTCCGGGTCCAGGGGCAGGGCGAGGTCGGCGCCCGCCGTCAGGGTCAGGTCGGCGCCCACCAGGGGCGTGTAGATCGTGCCCGGCGACGCCGCGCCGTCGAGCTCGCCCAGGATCACCGTGGCCTTCAGGCCCGGGGCCGTGACCGTGGGCAGGTCCGCGTGGTGCTGGAAGTGCGGCTCGGTGTGGCGGTGGGCGTCGGGCAGGGCGACCCAGAGCTGGGCGCCGTGCAGGAGGCGGGCGTGCGGGCGGGGGCTCTCCTCGGAGTGGCTGATCGCCCGCCCGGAGGTCATCAGGCCGAGCTCGCGCGGGCGTACGGTCTGCAGACTGCCCAGGCTGTCGCGGTGCAGCACCTCGCCCTCGTGCAGCCAGCTCACCGTCTGCAGCCCCATGTGCGGATGCGGCGGCACCTGCATGCCAGGCTCGTCGGCGATGTCGTCCGGACCGTAGTGGTCGACGAAGGCCCAGGCGCCGACCATGCGGCGGCCGAGGTTCGGCAACAGCCGGCGGACTTCGGTGGACTCGCCGAGCTTGACGGTGCGCGGCGACAGCAGCTCGCGCACCGGCTCGGCGACGACGAAGCCGCGGCCGCCGCACACGGAGAGTGTGGCTTGACGATCGAGATTGCTCATGTCGGTCAACCTATTCCTGTCGGGGCACCCGGTGGCAGCCTCCCACGCGCACACATGCGGCATGGTTGTGGAATTTTCAACCATCGCCCCCTGTTACGCCAGCCGTACCCGCATGAACACGAGAGCTGAGAGGAACTTCCGTGGTCGACAGCTACTACGAGTCCGGGACCATCTCCGAGCGCTGGGACCGCGCCGGGCTGTTCTTCGAGGCCAAGGAGTACGTCACGGCCGTACGCATCCTCACCGACATCGTCGACGAGGTGCCCGAGCAGGTCGCCCCCAGGCTCCTGCTCGCCCGCGCCTACTACCACTCCGCCCAGCTCAAGAAGGCCGAGGCCGAGCTGCGGGCCGTGCTGGAGCGCGACCCCGTCGAGCAGTACGCCACGCTCATGCTCGGCCGCACCATGGAGCGCCAGGGACGGCCCGGGGACGCGGCCCGCTATCTGCGCCTGGCCGCCGCCTTCGGCGGGGACGTCGCCGGGGAGGTCACGGCAGAGCGGTGACCTGCGGACTCGGCGTGCCCGCGGCCCGTTGAGCGGCGCATGGCACACTGGCGGCCGATCCGCCGAAGGAGTGCTCAGCCGTGCCCATGATCCGCAACCTCCGCAGGGCGGTCCGCCGTGCCTACCGCCGCACGGTGGACCTCAGCCATCCGGCCCGCTCGCCGCTCGGCAGCGCCGTGGTGAACTGCGTGGTCTACCGGGACGGGGTGCGCCAGCCCGGCGACTGCCCGGTGGAGGAGGCCGTACGGCGGGTGCGCAAGGCCGGGGAGGGGTTCGTGTGGGTCGGGCTGCACGAGCCGAGCGCCGAGGAGTTCGCCGGGATCGCCGAGCTCTTCGACCTGCATCCGCTGGCCGTCGAGGACGCGGTCCGCGCCCATCAGCGCCCACAGGTCCAGCCGTACGACGACGTGCTGTTCGCGACCTTCAAGACCGTCGGCTACGTCGAGCACGAGGAACTGACCGCGACCAGCGAGGTCGTCGAGACCGGTGAGCTGATGATCTTCACCGGGCCCGACTTCGTGGTCACCGTGCGGCACGGCAAGCACGGCTCGCTGGGCCCGCTGCGCGAGGCCCTGGAGGAGACGCCCGACCAGCTCGCCAAGGGCCCGGCGGCGGTGCTGCACGGCATAGCGGACCACGTCGTCGACGACTACCTCGTGGTCATCGACGCCATGCAGGACGACGTGGACGCCGTCGAGACCGCCGTGTTCAGCGACACCGCCGGGCGCGGCGACGCGGGCCGCATCTACCAGCTCAAGCGCGAACTCCTGGAGTTCAAGCGGGCGGTGACCCCGCTGCACCGGCCACTCCAGGCCCTCGCCACCGGGCCGATGCCGCTCATCGGCCCGGACACCCAGCCGTACTTCCGTGACGTCTCCGACCATCTGTCCCGGGTCAACGAGCAGATCGGCTCCTTCGACGCGCTGCTCGACTCGATCCTCCAGGCCCATCTGGCGCAGGTGACGGTGGCCCAGAACGAGGACATGCGCAAGATCACGGCATGGGCGGCGATCGTGGCGGTGCCGACGATGGTGTGCGGGATCTACGGCATGAACTTCGACAACATGCCGGAGCTGCACTGGAGGTACGGGTACTTCCTCGCCCTCGCCGTCATGACCGTCGCCTGTTTCGCCATCCATCGGGGGTTCCGCCGCAACGGCTGGCTGTGAGCGGGCGGTTGGCGGGCCGTCGTCACGTTCCGTAGAAGCGGCCGTTCCGACTCCGCCACCGATTTTCGGCCAACTCGACTACAGGTATCACCGAAGCGGTCACGCTGTGCCACATTGCTCGGCATGGAGACCAACACCGTGTTCTGCACCATCATCCCGCCCCATGTCCTCGACAAGCTCGCGCAGGCCGAGGACCCCGCCACATTCGAGCCCGCGCGCCGCACCCTGGAGCACGACGCGCTCCAGCGCACCCGGCGCCGGATCACCACTGTGCGTGGCATGGCGCCCCCCACGGGCGCGCCGTCCGACAAGCCCAACCGCACGATCTACGACGCCGGGACACAGGAGACGCTGCCCGGGTCGAAGGTGCACTCCGAGAGCGACACGCCGTCGCAGGACGCGACCGTCAACCGGGCGCACGCCGGGCTCGGTGCCACTTTCGAGCTGTATCTCAAGGCGTACGGCCGGCACTCCATCGACGACTCCGGTCTGCCGCTGGACGCGACCGTCCACTACGGCGAGAAGTACGACAACGCCTTCTGGAACGGCGAGCAGATGGTGTTCGGCGACGGGGACGGCGAGCTCTTCCTCGACTTCACCATCCCGGTCGACGTCATCGGCCACGAACTCACCCACGGCGTCACGCAGTACACCGCCAACCTGGAGTACTTCGGGCAGTCGGGCGCGCTCAACGAGTCCCTCTCGGACGTCTTCGGCTCGCTCATCAAGCAGTACGCGCTCGGGCAGTCCGCCGACCAGGCCGACTGGCTGATCGGCGCCGGGCTGCTCGGCCCGCGCATCCACGGCGAGGCGCTGCGGTCGATGAAGGCGCCGGGCACGGCGTACGACGACCCGCAGCTCGGCAAGGACCCGCAGCCCGCCGCGATGGACGACTTCGTGCGGACCAGCCGGGACAACGGGGGTGTGCACATCAACTCGGGCATCCCCAACCACGCGTTCTACCTGGCGGCCACCGCGCTGGGCGGCAACGCCTGGGAGCGGGCCGGGAAGATCTGGTACGCCACGCTGACCGGCGGAGAGCTGGCGAGCGACGCCCAGTTCGCCGACTTCGGCCGGCTGACCGTAGCCACCGCCCGCAGCCTGTACGGCGACGGTGACGAGCTCCAGGCCGTCACCAAGGCGTGGGGCCAGGTCGGGGTGCCGCTCACCTGAGGCGGTCCACGAGGCGCGCGAGGGCGGCCCGGGTACGGGAGCGGGCTCCCCTCGCGCACAGCGCACGCCCGGTTGGGGAACGGTCATAAACGTTCAGGAGATCGGGATCTCCAGCTCGGGCCGGTCCCACATGACCGCGGGCGGGTTCGCCCGGGCGGTGCCGGTCCGCAGCGCGCCCACGCTGCGGTAGAAGCCCTCGGCGGGCGGGTGCGAGACGATCCGGACGCGGTCGAGGCCGGCGGTCCTGGCCCGGTCGGTCATGTGCGCGATGAGCAGCCGCCCGATGCCGAGCCCCTGGGCGTCGTCGGCGACGAACATCAGGTCGAGCTCGGGCGGGGCGAGCAGCAGGGCGTAGAAGCCGAGCAGCCGCTCGTCGGCGCCGACCGCCACGTACACCTCGTGCGTCTCGATGTAGTCGGGGCCCACCCGGTAGTCCGCGACCATCGCGGCGTACGGGCCCTCGTACGCGCGCGAGGACCGTACGAGCCGGGTGAGGCGCTTGGCGTCGCGCGCGACCGCGCGCCGGATCCGCACGCCTTCGCCACCCGTGCTTGTAATGCGTGAAGTCATAGGTCGAGTATTACTTACGGGGGGTCGTGCGGGCGAACCCAGGGGGCGGAGTGGACGGAAGGTACGCGCAACGGCGTACGGCGCTGTGCGCGCCGGGGCCCGGCGGACCGTAAGTCTCGCGCCGGCCGGGCGCCGTCGGCGCGAGCGCGGCGGATGCTGGATGTGCCCGGTGCGCACATGGAGGAGGCCGTCGTGGGAATGCTCGTGATCGAAGGAACCTACCGGGTGACCGGTGCACGCCCGGACGGCGACTCCGTCCGCTTCTACCCGGCCGACCCGGCCCAGTGGGACCTCGTGCCCGGGCCGCACCGCGTCCAGCGCAATCGCACCGGCGGCGCCCAGCTGCGGCTCGACGGCATCGACAGCCTGGAGACGCACTACATCCCCGCGCACGGCCGCGAGTCGCACCAGCCGCCGCCGTTCTCGGACCGGGCGGCGGACGCGCTCACCGCCTGGCTCGGCTTCACCGGCGTCGAGCGCGACGCCCACGGCACGGTCACCGCCTCCGAGCCCGCCCAGGCCCAGGGGTTCGTCCTCACCCGGGGCGCGGACCTGCACGGGCGCTGTGTGGCGCTGGCCGGACGGGGCCCGGCGCCCGGCCCGAGCGGAGCGCAGCACTTCGTCGACACGGCGCTGCTCCAGCGGACCGCCAACTTCGCCCAGTTGGCGGACGGGCTCGCCTATCCGACGTACTACACCAAGCTGTTCGTCGAGCTGCGCGCGGCGATGACGGCCGCCGTGCAGGAGGCGCGCACGGCCGCCAACGGACTGTGGCCGGTGGACCTGACCGCGAGCGGCGCGAAGATCGACGGTCTGGCCTCGCTCACCGAGAACGCGGTCGTGCTGCCGAAGCTGTTCCGGCGCCTGGCGGACTATCTGGTCCTCGGCGCCGGGGACCCCTCGCTCGCCGGGTTCAAGGCGTTCCTCGACCAGCGCCCCGACCGCGTACTGATCGTGTCGAAGGGGCAGTTCACCACCCTGTCGACCGTTGTGGAGGTCGCCGAGCAGACGGTCCGGATGACCGAGCCGCCGGAGAACCTCGTCTTCGAGGAACGCTGACGGCGACCTCCACACAGGCGCCTACCGGTCGTCGCGGTACGTCTCCAGGAGGCGCAGCCACACCTCGCTGATCGTCGGGTACGCCGGCACCGCGTGCCACAGCCGGCCGATCGGGACCTCGGCGGCGATCGCGACCGTGGCGGAGTGGATGAGCTCGCCCACGCCGGGGCCGACGAAGGTGACTCCGAGCAGGATCTCGCCGTCCAGATCGACGACCATCCGGGCGCGGCCCCGGTAGCCGTCGGCGTACAGGCCCGCGCCCGCCACACCGCTCATGTCGTAGTCGACGGCTCGGACGCGGTGCCCGGCCGCCTCCGCCTCGGCCAGGGTCAGCCCCGCCGAGGCGGCCTCGGGGTCGGTGAAGACGACCTGGGGGACGGCCGCGCGGTCGGCGGTGGCCGCGTGGGCGCCCCACGGGTCGGTCTCCAGGAGCGGGACCTTCGCCGCACGCGCGGCGATCGCGGCGCCCGCGATCCGCGCCTGGTACTTGCCCTGGTGGGTGAGGAGCGCCCGGCGGTTGACGTCGCCCACCGCGTACAGCCAGTCGCTCCCCGCCACCTGGCAGGAGTCGTCGACCGGCAGCCAGGAGCCGGGCTCCATGCCGATGGTGTCCAGGCCGATGTCGTCGGTGCGCGGGGCCCGGCCGGTGGCGAAGAGGATCTCGTCCGCCTCGACGCGCCCGCCGTCGTCCAGGACGACCGTGACGGTGCCGGTGCTGCCGTCCCGTACGACCTCGGAGACCGACACCCGCGTACGGACGGAGGCGCCCGCCTCCTTCAGGGCCTCGGCGACCAGCTCGCCCGCGAACGGCTCCATCTTCGGCAGCAGCCCGTCACCGCGCACCAGGACCGTCACCTGGGCGCCGAACGCCTGCCAGGCCGTCGCCATCTCGACGCCGACCACTCCCCCGCCGACAACCACGAGGCGGCCGGGCACCTCCCGCGCGCTGGTGGCCTCGCGGCTGGTCCAGGGCCTGGCGTCGGCGACGCCGGGCAGGTCGGGCACGACGGCGCGGGTGCCGGTGCAGACGGCGACCGCGTGCCGGGCGGTCAGCACGTGGTGCTCGCCCTCAGGGCTGGTGACGCTGACCTTGCGGGTGCCGTAGAGACGCCCGTGGCCCCGGTAGAGGTGGGCGCCGATGCCGTCCAGCCAGCGCACCTGGCCGTCGTCCTGCCAGTGCGAGACGTACTCGTCGCGGTGCGCGAGCACGGCCGGCACGTCCAGCGGGCCCTCCACGCTCCCGCGCAGGCCGGACACCTTGCGCGCGTCCGAGCGGGCGATCACCGAGCGCAGCAGCGCCTTGCTGGGCATGCACGCCCAGTACGAACACTCGCCCCCCACCAGTTCGCTCTCCACCACTGCGGCGCTCAGGCCCGCCGCCCGCACCCGGTCGGCGACGTTCTCGCCCACCGGTCCCGCTCCCAGCACCACCACGTCGTATTCCAAGGCTTCCGTCATACGCACAGTCTGGGTGCGAGGAGTACCTCGCAGCCACCAGGGCAGCCGTGCGTCAGCGGAAAACACATGGAATACCACGACGGCGGCCGCCGTTGTGCGAAGCGGCTTCACGGTGAGGCCAGGAAGAGGGAGTGCGTGATGGCGACTGTGGAGCTGACCAAGGAGAACTTCGACCAGGTCGTTTCGGACAACGACTTCGTCCTGATCGACTTCTGGGCCTCCTGGTGCGGTCCCTGCCGGCAGTTCGGCCCGGTCTACGAGGCGGCCTCCGAGCGCCACGAGGACCTGGTCTTCGCCAAGGTGGACACCGAGGCCCAGCAGGAGCTGGCGGCGGCGTTCGAGATCCGCTCGATCCCCACGCTGATGATCGTCCGCGACAACGTGGCGATCTTCTCGCAGCCCGGCGCGCTGCCGGAGGCCGCGCTGGAGGACGTCATCGGGCAGGCGCGCAAGCTCGACATGGACGAGGTCCGCAAGTCGGTCGAAGAGGCCAACAAGGCGCAGTAAGGCGCCCCGGCCCGCCCGCCTCAGCCCAACTGCCACGCGATGAGCGACAGGGACACCATCGACAGGAGCGTCGAGAGCAGCACGGTGTCCCTGGGCAGCTCGGTGTCCAGGGAGTACTCGGACGCGAAGATGAACGCGTTCTGCGCGGTCGGCAGCCCGGCGCACAGCACCACCGCGAACAGCGCGTGCCCGTCGAGCCCGAAGAGCCAGCGCCCCAGCGCGTACGCGAGCAGGGGCTGCGCCACGACCTTGAGCCCCACCAGGATCAGCCGCTCGGTCCGGCCGTCGGCGTCGGGGCGGGCGCGCGCGTTCAGCGACATGCCGAGCGCGAAGAGCGCCGACGGGACGGCGGCGCCGCCGAGGATCTGGAGCGGCGAGACCACCTCGGAGGGCAGCCGCAGCCCGAGTCCGGCGACCACGAGCCCCAGGGCGGACGCCCCGATCACCGGGTTGCGGAAGGGAAGTTGAAGGATCCGCGCCCACCGCTCGCGCCCGGCCCGCCGTACGTCCAGCTCGATCAGGACCAGGATCAGCGGCGTGATGAAGAGCATCTGGAAGAGCGCGGCGGCGACGATGAACGAGGTGTCGTGCAGGACGTGCACGGCGACCGGGATGCCCAGGTTCGCGGAGTTCACATAGGACGCGGCCATCGCGCCTATCGCCTGCTCACCCCGTTTGCGCCGGTACATCCAGCGGCTGACGAGCAGCCCGGCCGCGAACACCGTGACCAGGCTCGCGGCGAACACGGCCACGCCCGGCCGGGCCAGGTCGCCCGGGTGCGAGCGCGACATCGTGAGGAACAGCAGCGACGGCATCGCGAAGGTGAACGCGAACCGGCCGAGCACGTGTTGGGCCTGCGCCTGGGCGCCGAGCACCTGGTGGCGCCCGGCGGCCCAGCCGCAGGCGGTGAGTGCCCAGATGGGCAGGAAGCCGGTGATCACTGCTTTCACGGGCTCAGACTAGGCGGTGGGGTGCGCATGCCTTCGTGCGGCTGCGGGTTGTGTGTGGCTGGTCGCGCCCGCGCGGCGGAGCCGCACAATGTCACAGCCCCGCGCCCCTAAAAGAAGGGGATGCGGCCCGCCCCGGACCACGAGGTCGCCCTAAAAACCGTGCGCCGCCGGTTCCCGCCGTACCGTCGTCCAGCGCAGTTCCGTGAACGCCTCCAGATTCGCCGCGCCGCCGAACCGCGCCCCCGTCCCGGACGCCGCCACGCCCCCGAAGGGTGCCACCGCCTCGTCGTTGACCGTCTGGTCGTTGATGTGGGCGATGCCGGTCGGGATGCGGTCCGCGAGCTCCAGGCCGAGCGCGGTGTCGCGGGTGACGATGCCAAGGGAGAGTCCGTACGGGCCGTCGGCGGCCAGGGCCGCGGCCTCGTCGAGGGTGCGGAACGGGCGTACGGGCGCCACCGGTCCGAAGACCTCCTCCGCGTACGCCGGAGTGTGGTCGTCGACGTCCGCGAGGACGGTCGGCCGGTAGAACAGCTCGCGGTGGGTACCACCCGCGGCGAGCCGGGCGCCGCGGGCGGTGCTCGCCTCCACCAGGCCGTGGATCTTGGCGAGTTGGGACCGGTCGATGACCGGCCCGAGGTGGACCTGCTCGCGGTACGGGTCGCCCACGGCCAGCGCGTCGGCCCGGGCGGCGAGCCGCTCCACGTACTCCTCGTACAGCGAGGCGTGGACGAGGTGGCGGCCGGTGGTCATGCAGATCTGGCCCTGGTGGAAGAAGGAGCCCCAGGATGCCTGGGCCACCGCGCCCTCGATGTCGGCGTCCTCCAGGACGACCAGCGCGGAGTTGCCGCCGAGCTCCAGGTGGACGCGCTTGAGCAGACGCCCGGCGGCCTGCCCGACCCTGCGCCCGGCGGCGGTCGAACCGGTGAAGGAGATCACCGGGACGCCGGGGTCCGCGACCAGCGCCTGGCCCGCCTCGGCGCCGCCCGGCAGTACGTGGAGCAGCCCCTCGGGCAGCCCGGCCTCCGCGAAGACCGCGGCCAGCGCGAGCCCGCCGCAGACGGCGGTGCGCGGGTCGGGCTTGAGGATCACGGCGTTGCCGAGCGCGAGGGCGGGCGCGACGGAGCGGATGGCGAGGATGAGGGGGGCGTTGAACGGGGCGATGACCCCGGTCACGCCGGCCGGCACCCGGCGCGTGAAGCTGAGTCTCGGCTCCTCGCTGGGCAGCACCTCGCCCAGCGGCCGGGAGGCGAGCGCCGCCGCCTCGTAGCACTCCTGGGCGGCCACGTGCAGCTCGAAGCCGGCCTTGCCGGGTATCGAGCCGGACTCCCGTACGAGCCATTCACGCAGCTCGTCGGCGTACTCCGTGAACAGGTCGCCCGCACGACGCAGTACGGCGGCGCGGGCGAAGTGCGGGGAGCGGGCCCAGCCGGGCTGCGCGGCGCGGCCCGCCGCGACGGCTTCGGCGATGTCGTCGGCGGTGGCCAGGGTGAGCGCGCCCAGGCCTTCTCCGGTGGCCGGCTCGGTGACCTCGTACTCACCCCCCGACAGCGTCCGCGCCTGCCAGGTCTTGGGGTCGAGCAGGGTCATGAAGGATCTCCAGTCTCACGCGTGGTCGAGAGCGATGACCGAGGGGAAGCCATGATCGCGGGGAAGTTCCGTGCGGCATCCTAGTCGGGCCGTACGGCCACATGTCCCGTCCGTCACACGTGATATGGGTCCGCGGAGCGGGCCGCCCTCAAGGGGCGCGCGGAACCACGCGAGCGGCCACGGACAACCCGCGGCCGCATCACGGCACTTTCAGCGGAGCGTTCAGCGCTCCAGCACCAGCGCGAGTCCCTGGCCGACGCCGATGCAGAGCGCGGCGAGTCCCACGCCCGAGCCCGCGGCGGCCAGTTGGTGGGCCACCGCCCCGGCGAGCCGGGCGCCCGAGGCGCCGAGCGGGTGGCCGATGGCGATGGCGCCGCCGCGCGGGTTGACCACGGCCGGGTCGAGGTCCGGCCACTCGGCCAGGCACCCCAACGACTGTGCCGCGAACGCCTCGTTGAGCTCGAAGACGCTCAGGTCTCCGAGCCCCTTGCCCGCCTTGGCGAGCGCGGTGCGCACCGCCTCGACCGGGCCGAGGCCGAAGAGCTGTGGCTCGATGCCGGTGACGGCGGAGGTGCGGATGCGGGCGAGCGGCTCGCGGCCGGTGGCGCGCAGCCCCTCCTCGTCGACGAGCAGCAGAGCCGCGGCGCCGTCGTTGAGCGGCGAGGAGTTGCCCGCGGTCACCGAACCGCCCTCGCGGAAGGCGGGCTTGAGGCGGGCGAGCGCCTCCATGGAGGAGGACTCGCGGACGCACTCGTCACGGGCGAGGTCGACGCCCTCGTACGGGACGACCTCGTCGTCGTACAGCCCCTTCGCCCAGGCCTCGGCGGCCTTGCGGTGGCTGTCGAGGGCGAACGCGTCCTGCTGCTCGCGGGTCAACGCGTGCCGGTCCGCGATCAGTTCGGCTCCCTCGCCGAGCGCGACCGTCCACTCGGCGGGCATCTTCGGGTTGGTCATCCGCCAGCCGAGCGTGGTCGACCAGAGCTGCTGGTGACCGGCGGGGAAGGCGCGCTCGGGCTTCTGCATCACAAAGGGGGCGCGGGACATCGACTCCACGCCTCCCGCCACCGCGATGTGCGCGTCGCCGACCGCGATGGCGCGGGCCGCCTGGATGACGGCTTCCAGGCCCGAACCGCACAGCCGGTTGACGGTGACGCCGGGGACCGACACCGGCAGCCCCGCGAGCAGCACGGCCATCCGGGCCACATCGCGGTTGTCCTCGCCGGCGCCGTTGGCGTCGCCGAAGTAGACGTCGTCGATGCGAGCCGGGTCGAGCTGCGGGGAGCGGCCGACGAGCGACTTCACCACGTGCGCGGCCAGGTCGTCGGGCCGCACCGAAGCGAGGGCGCCCCCGAACTTGCCGATCGGGGTGCGCACGGCGTCGACGATGTACACGTCCCGGATGCTCATCGGTTCTCTCCCGCTGCTCGGTCGGCCGTGCCCGCGTGGTGCGCGACGCATCGGTCCGATGTCGGTTCGCCGCGCTCTGTTCGCCCAGTGAACTTTGGTTCACAATCAAGGCCGAGTCTCGGCCCGCCCCGGCGCGCTGTCAACGGCCCTTGGAGGACCCGTGTCCACAGACATGTCGGTCGGCCCGCTGGAACGCGGCCTCGCGGTGCTGCGCGCGCTCTCCGCCCGCGACCTGGACCGCGGTGCGCTCGTACGGTCCACCGGGCTCGCCCGGGCCACGGTCGACCGGGTGGTGGCGACCCTGGGCGGGCTCGGCCTGGTCCGCGCCGACGGCCGGGAAGTGACGCTCGCGCCGGGCCTGATGGCGCTGTCCGGCGCCTATCTGCGCGGCAGCGGTGTGCCGGCGGCGCTCGGGCCGCTCGTGGCGCGGCTCGCGGACGAGCTCGACGAGTCCGTCTCGGTGGCCGTGCCCGACGGGGCGGGCGTCCGCGTCGTCCTGCAGACCGCCGCCCGCCGCCGCACGATGTCGCTCGCCTTCCGCGTCGGGGACCTCCTGCCCGCCGACCGCTGCGCGCCGGGCGCGCTCTTCGCCGACGACGCGCCGGAGTGGGCGGCCGACGAGGAGCTGATCGAGCCGGGGCTGATCGCGGTGGCGGTGCCCGTACGGGACGCGACGGGCTCGACGGTGTGCGCGGTGAGCGTGGCGAGCCATACGAGCAGGCACACCCCCCAGTCCCTGCGCGAGGCGGCGCTGCCCCGGCTTCGGGAGGCGCGGGGCGCGATGGAGGCGGCGCTGGCGGGGCGGGGTGCGGGTGCGGAGCCGGCGGGGCCGGGCGCGGGCGATGTGGAGCCGGCTCCCGTGGCGGGCGCCCTCGTCGACGCGTCCGCCGGGCTCAAGCGGGAGCTCGGGCCCGGGTTTCTGCAGTCCCTCGCCCGTGGCCTCGCGGTGCTGTGCGCGCTGGGCGCGGACCGGGGCGAGGGGCTGACGCTCACGGCCGTCTCCGGGGCGACCGGCCTGGCCCGGGCGACCGTACGGCGCTCGCTGCTCACGCTCATACACCTGGGGTACGTGGAGTGCGGCGGGCCCGGCGGGCGCCACTTCCGGCTGCTCCCCCGCGTCCTCGAACTGGGCTGTGCCCGGCTCTCGGCGCGCGGGCCCGCCGAGGTCGCCCAGCCGCATCTGGCGCGCCTGGTGGCCCGGACCGGCGAGTCGGCGTCGATGGCGGTGCTCGACGGGGGCGACATCCGCTATGTGGCGCGCGTCCCGACCGTACGGATCATGAGCATCGACATCACGGTGGGAACGCGGTTCCCGGCATACGCGACGGCCATGGGGCGCGTGCTGCTCGCCGGTCTCGCGCCGGGGGAACGGCCGCCGCTGCCGGACGGGCTGCCCGCCCTCACCCCCAACACGGTGACCTCCCCGGCCGAGCTGGCCCGAATCGTGGAGCGGTGCGCGGCCGACGGGTACGCGCTGGTGGCCGAGGAGTTGGAGGAGGGGTTGCGGTCGCTCGCCGTGCCGGTGCGGGGGGCGGACGGGCGGGTGGTGGCGGCGGTGAACGTGGCGCGGCACGCGCGGCGCGGGACGCCGTCCCAGATGCTGGCTTCGCTGCTTCCTCCGCTGCGGGCGACGGCGGGGCTGATCTCGGCGGATCTGGCGGCGCTGGGGGTGCTGGATCACTCCTCGGGGGCGATGAGTGCGGTGAGGCCGTAGTCGAGCTCGGTGCCGTCGACGAGGATGCCCTCGACGGTACGTGTTCCGGGGTCGATGTCGGCGACGATGCCGTGGCCGGCGTAGCGGGGGTAGCCCGTCTCGCCGGTCTCGCCCGTCGCCTCTACGAGGGCGGAGCGGACGGCGCTGTCGGCTACGGAGGCGGTGCCGCGGGTTTCCACGTGGGAGGGGACGATGAGGATGGTCAAGCGGGAGGGGTGCATGGGGGGACGGTAGGGGGGTGGGGGCGGGGGGTTGGGAGTGCCACTCCGCCGGCGGGGGGATTTTTCCCACCCCGCCCCTTCCCGAAAGCCCTGGGCGGGCGGCCGAGTGGGGGTTGAGGCGGATTGCTGGGGGCTCCGCCCCCAGACCCCGTTGCGGGGCTCCGCCCCGGACCCCCGTTTGCCTGCGCGCCGGCCGCTGTGCCCACCCGTTCCGCCCCTGGCGGAACGCATGCCCACAACGCAGCGGGACGGAAGGGTGAGTGAGGCCAACTTGGGTGAGTGGGGCTAACTCGACTCCCGCCGCACCAAGCTCGCCCCCATCAAGTCCCTCCGCGCCCCCACCGCCGACGGGTCGCGTACTGCCGCGTCGATCAGTTGTGCCAGGTGGCGGCCCGCGATCATGTCTATGTTGACCGTGGTGAGGCGAGGGCGCAGGAGGGTGCCCAGGAGGAGGTTGTCGGCGCCCACCACAGCCGCCTGCCCCGGGACCTGAAGGCCCTCGTCCTGGAGCGCGCGCATCAGGAGCATCGCGTATTCGTCGTTGTACGCGAACACCGCGGACAGACCGAGGCCCCGCCAGCGCCGGGCCAGCCGCGCCGCGGACTCCTCCTCGTACGCCAGGTCCAGCGGCTCGACCACCGCGTCCGTGCCCCCGACGGCCTTGCGCGCGCCCGCCAGTCGGGGTCTGGAGAAGAGCTCCAGTCCCGGTTCGGCGGGCACCACGACGCCGATCCGACGGTGGCCGCGCTCCACCAGGTGGCCAACCGCGCACCGGCCTATCTCGCGCTGGTCCATCGGCAGCGAGTGCGCGCCCTCGACGCGCTGCGGGCCGAGCGTGACGACCGCCCGCGCCCCCGACCGCTTCAGCAGCTCGACGCCCTGGGCGGTCAGTTCGGTCTCGCCCAGGGAGATGACGGCGACCGGGCGCAGCTCGGCCCAGGCGCGGGCGGCGTCGTCGGCGCCCAGGCCGAAGCTGCCGTACTGGACGACCGTGTAGTCGAGCCGCCGCAGCGCCCCTTGAAGCTCGTTGAGGAAGCGGCTGTAGAGCGGGCCGACCGGGATGTGCCCGCTGGGCAGCAGCACGATCCGGGTGCGTCCGGCGCGCAGGCTGCGGGCCGCGGCGTGCGGCACATAGCCCAGCTCCTCGGCGGCCTCCCGCACCCGTGCCCGGGTGGGCTCGCTGATGCGTACGGCCGAGGTGTTGTTCAGTACGTAGCTCACCGTCGCGCGCGAGACACCGGCCAGCCGGGCCACGTCGGCGCTGGTCGGGACGGGCCGTTCGGCGGGCCGCTGCGGCTGCTTCGCTGTATCGCTCATGGCGTTCGGCATCCTTGCAGAAGCACGGGTGCCCCGGTCCGGCGGTTGGCCGAAGTCGGTACCGGTGGAACCGGATATACGCTCCGGGGCAGAGGGAAGGGCGTGGACATGGGGTACGGCTCGGGGGACGACGGCATGGTGGGGTTGCTCGGGCGGGTGACCGGCGCCGTGGGGCCGGGGCTCGTCGGCGAGGTGATGGTCCGGATCCGGGGCGGGGCCGAGCACTTCCTCGCGTATCCGGCCACGGCCGGGGAACGGCTGGAGACCGGGACGGTGGTGACAGTGGTCGAGTACCTGCCGCCGAGGACCGTCTACGTGGCGGCGGCGTACGGCGGTTGAGCCCGGCCGGGAATCCTTGGTCGCGCCGCTGCCACCTGCCGGTATCAAGATTGCGACAAGGAACCGTCAGCGTCTTCTCCGGCGGCCCGCCCAGGAGCACACTCCCTTCGTCGGTGCCGAGTGGCACCGCTTTTGAAGGGGGCGCATGCCGATGGTCGTCGGCGTCGCGGCGGGGCTGGTTCTCGCCGCCATCATCGTTCTGATCGGTCTGTTCAAGCTCATGTGGCGGGTGGCCGAGCCGAACGAAGCACTCATCATCTCCGGGTCCAAGCACAAGACCGAGGGTCTCGGCGAAGGCATGGGATTCCGGATCGTCACCGGTCGCGGAACACTCGTCCTGCCAGGAGTGCAGGCAGTGCGGAAGCTTTCCCTGGACCTCAACGAGACCGAGCTGTCGGTGGACTGTGTGACCCACCAGGGCATTCCGCTGCGGGTGCGGGGTGTGGTCATCTTCAAGGTCGGCGACGACTTCGTGTCGATCGCCAACGCCGGCCGGCGTTTCCTGGACCAGCAGAAGATGATGTCGGAGCGTGTCCACAACGTCTTCGCCGGTCATCTGCGGTCCATCGTGGGCGGGTTGACGGTCGAGGACATGATCCGCGACCGGGAGAAGCTGACCGGGCAGACCCGGGCCGCATGCGGTACGGAGATGGAGAAGCTCGGTCTGATCGTCGACTCGTTGCAGATCCACGAGATCGAGGACCCGACCGGGTACATCAAGAACCTGGCGATGCCGCACGCGGCGGCCGTGCAGCGGGACGCGCGGATCGCGCAGGCCGAGGCCAACCTGCTGGCCACGGAGGCCGAGCAGCAGGCGTTCGCCCGGATGTCGGAGGCGACCCGGGACAGCGAGATCCTGCAGGCGGGCTACCAGGCCGAGCGGGACAAGGCGGCCGCCAAGTCCAAGCAGGCCGGTCCGCTCGCCGAGGCGGCCGCCCGCCAGGAGGTGGTGGTCCAGGAGACCCGGGTGGCCGAGCTGGAGGCCCACCGCCGTGAGCAGCAGCTCCAGGCGGACGTGCGCAAGCCCGCGGACGCGCAGGCGTACCAGAAGCGGACGATGGCCGAGGCCGAGCGCGACGCGCGCATCTCGGCGGCCCAGGCCAAGGCGAAGGAGACCGAGCTGGCGTCGGCCGCCGAGGCGACCCGGGTGAAGGCGGCCGCGGCCGCCGAGGCCCAGGCCACCGAGGCGCGCGGGCTCGCGGCGGCGAAGGCGACCCGGGCGACCGGTGAGGCCGAGGCGGCGGCGACGCAGGCTCGCGGTCTCGCGGACGCCGAGTCGGCGCGGGCCAAGGGTCTGGCCGAGGCCGAGGCGATCAAGGCGCGCGCGGCGGCCCTGGCGGAGAACCAGGAGGCGGTGGTCGCCCAGCAACTGGCCGAGAACTGGCCGCAGATCGTCGAGGCGGGCGCGGCCGCGTTCGGCAACGTGGAGCACATGGTGCTCCTCAACGGTGCCGAGGGCATGTCGGAGATGTTCGCCAAGGCGCTGACGATGGGCGGCACGGGGCTCGGCCTGGCACGCCAGCTCCTGTCGTCGATGAACCAGAACGGCGCGTCCCCGGCCAACGGACAGGGGCTGAACGGGCAGGGGTTGAACGGGCAGGCCCCGGCCGTCTCCGCACCGGTCTCGAAGTCCATTCCGATCAGCGAGGAGGGCGGCAAGTAACCCTCCGGGTAGGCCAGTTGGCCCCCACCCGCTCCCGGGCGGGGGCCCTCTCGCGTCGGAGCGTCGGATCGTCGGAGCATCGCAGCGTCAGACCGCCGCCTCGTCCACCACCGGATGCTCCAGATACTCCTCCCGCACCTCCCGCGGCCCGAACGGCCACACCTTCTCGAAGCGGGCCCACGCCGCGAACGCGACGCAGCCGAGCGCGAGCCAGGCCAGCGACCACTCGATGGGATGGCGTCCGGGCGCGTTCTTGTCGGCGTATCCGTAGATCACCAGCCAGCCCGCCAGCGCGACGAGGCTGGGCAGCGGATGGAGCCACATGCGGTAGGGGCGGCGCAGCCCCGGCTGGCGCTTTCGCAGGACCGTCACGGCGGCGATCTGGGCGAGCGCCTGCACCAGCACCATCACCGTGGTGAGCAGCTGGATCAGGGTGGCCAGGTCGGTGTGGCGGCCGATGAGGAAGCCGATCGCCGTGATGGCGCCCATGGTGGCCAGGCCCAGGGTCGGGAAGCGGTGCTCGGGGTGGAGCCTGGCGTACGGGCGGAAGAAGACGCGGTCGCGGGCCGCGTCGTAGGGCACTCGGGAGCCGCCGAGCAGTCCGGTGAAGACGGAGGCGAAGGCGGTGATGAGGATGAGGACGGTGACGACGTCGGCGGCGCCCTTGCCCCAGGTCTCCTCCAGGACGGCGGACGCCACGGAGGTGGAGGCGATGTCGCCGGGGTCGGTCATCCGCTGCCAGTCGATGACGCCGAGGGTGCCGATCTGGAGCAGCAGGTAGATCGCCATGATGCCGAGGATCGAGAAGACGATGGAGCGCGGCAGGGTGCGGCCGGGGTTCTTGATCTCGGCTCCCATGTAGGCGGTGGTGTTGTAGCCGAGGTAGTCGTAGATGCCGATGGTGAGACCGGCGGCGAAGCCGAGCCAGAAGTGGTCGCTGGTGAGCTCGAAGGCGCCCGACGGGTAGGTGAAGGCGCGGTCGCCGCTGAAGTGGGTGGCCGCGGCGACGATGACCAGGGTCACCGAGACGATCATCACGGCCCACATGACGGCGGTGATGCGTGCGATGTGCTCGATGCCACGCCACAGCAGCAGCACGACCAGCGCGATCATGCCGAGCCCGACCAGGTCGCCGGTGGTCCTGCCCATGTCCGGTGCGAGGTAGCCGAGGTACTGGACGAAGCCGACCACGCCGGTGGACATGATCAACGGGATGAAGAGCATCGCCGTCCACACGAACAGGAACGGCATCAGACGGCCGCTGCGGTACTGGAAGGCCTGGCGCAGATAGACGTAACTTCCGCCGGAGCCGGGCAGACAGGCGCCGAGTTCGGCCCAGATCAGCCCGTCGGCGAGGGCGAGCACCGCACCGGCGACGAAGCCGATGACGGCCTGCGGCCCGCCGAAGGCGGCGACCATCAGCGGGATGGTGACGAACGGGCCGATGCCGCACATCTGGCTCATGTTGATGGCGGTGGCCTGGAAGAGTCCGATACGGCGGACGAAGCCGCCGGTCGGCGGCGGGGTTCCGGACACGAGGGACCTCCCTGGGGCTCGGGGGACGCGGGCAACGGCGGTGCGGGCAACGGCTCTTCGCCAGTGCGGTGCTGCACCCGGGGTGCACCCGGGGTGCGCCCGGGGTGCGCCCGGGGTGCGCCCGGGGTGGTGCCCGGGGGATGCGCCCGGGTGCCGGGCGTGCTCAAGTTAAGTACCTTTACTTTGAGCGTCAAGAGGTCGCCGGGAAACCGTCCGCAGCGATACGTGAGAATGATGTGATGACCAGCAGCGACGAGGGTGAGCAGCCCTGGAACCCACAGCGCCAGCGCAGCAGCAACGAGCGGCTGCTGCTCGACCGGCTGCGCGGCAACGGCCCCTCGTCGCGGGCCCAGCTCGCCCGCGAGACCGGGCTGTCCAAGCCCACGGTCTCCAGCGCGCTGGCCACGCTCGCCGCCACCGGCCTGGTCCGCGAGGCGGGCACCCACACACCCGAGCGCGGCCGGTCCGCGGTGCTCTACGCCCCGGACCCGACCGCCGGATACGCGCTGGGCATCGACATCGGGAGGGCCTGGCTGCGGGTCGCGCTCGCGGATCTGGACGGGGCTGTGGTGGCCCGTTCGGAGGTCCGCAACCAGGCCCGCACCTCGGGCACGATGGCCGCTCTGGTGGTCTCCACCGCCCACCAACTGGTCGCCGGATCCGGGGTGGACGCGGACAAGATCGCCCAGGCGGTGGTCGGCACGCCCGGGGTGTACGACGAGGAGAAGCGGCGGGTGCGGTACGCCCAGCACCTGCCCGGCTGGGGCCGCCCCGGCCTCTTCGACCGGATGCGCGAGGGGCTCGGGATGCCGCTGGCGGTCCACAACGACGCCAATCTGGCGGCCCTGGGTGAGTACACCTTCGGCGTCGGCTCCGGCAGCCGCCTCTTCGTCTACGTGATGATCGGCACCGGCCTCGGCATGGGCGTGGTCAGCGAGGGCCGGCTCTTCACGGGCGCGCACGGCGGCGCCGGCGAGATCGGCTTCCTGCCCTGGCCCGGGCGGCAGAAGCCGGACACCCTGGAGGACGCGGTCTCCGGCGACGCCGTGGTGGCGGCGGCGCGCTCGCACGGGATGGCCGGGCCCCTCACCGCGAAGGACGTGTTCGACGCCGCGCGGGCCGGAAATCCCGCCGCGGTGAAGGCGGTCGAGCTGGAGGGCGAGCGCCTCGCCCACACCGTGGCGGCCGTGGCCGCGGTGCTCGACCCGGATCTGGTGGTGCTCGGCGGGGGCGTGGGGCACAGCGCGGACCTGCTGCTGCGGACCGTACGGGAGACCCTGCGCGCCCTGACGCCGCTGCGCCCGAAGGTGGCGCCGAGCTCGCTCGGCGAGGACGCGGTGCTGCTCGGCGCGGTGGCGACGGCGCTGGGGACGGCGCGGGACGTGGCGTTCGAGCGACGGACGCCTGCGCCTGGCGGCCGTTGAGGGGGCGCGGGCGCCCGGAAGGCCGTCGAGCGGACACAGGCCCGCCAGTCGTTGACATGGATCGCTCATGTCCCTACTTTCAGAGGGCTCTTAGTAAAGTTTCCTAACCAGTGCGAAGCGCGGCCGTCCGACCGGACCCCTGGGAGACCACCGTGTTCCACCGCCACCGCCACCGCCACCGCCACCGCCACCTCGCCCTCCGCATCCGCCGGAACACGGCCACGGCCGCCGCGCTCGGCCTTGTCCTCGCCCTGACCACCGGCGCCTCCCCCGCAACTCCCTCTCATCAAAGGACAGTTGCGCCCGCCTCGACGCCGCTCTCCGGGTACGCGATCCAGTCCACCGCCAAGGTCACCGACTCGGCGGCCGCCGTCTCCAGCCCCGGCTACCCGGCGAAGGGCTGGTACCCGGCCGGGCCCCGCTCCACCGTCCTCGCGGCCCTGCTCGCCTCCGGCACGTACGCCGACCCCTTCTACTCCACCAACCAGAAGAACATCCCCACCGCGGACTTCGCCGTCCCCTGGTGGTTCCGCTCGGACTTCACCGTCGCGGACACCTCCTCGCGTACGTATCTCGACTTCAGCGGGGTCATCTCGGCCGCCGACGTGTTCGTCAACGGGCAGCAGATCGCGGGGAAGGACGCGGTCACCGGCGCGTACACCCGTCATGAGCTGGACATCTCCTCGGTGGTGAGGTCCGGCACCAACACGGTCGCCTTCCGCGTCCAGCCCAACCACCCCACGAAGAACCTCACCATGGGGTGGATCGACTGGCTGCAGCCGCCGCCCGACGAGAACATGGGCATCGTCAGGGACGTGCTGGTGCGGCGCGGCGGCCCGGTCGCGCTGCGCGACGCGCACGTCGTCACCAGCCTCGCCGTGCCCTCTCTCGCGACCGCCGACCTGACGGTGAAGGCGCAGGCGCGCAACGACTCGGCGAGCACGGTCACCGCGACGGTCTCCGGCACGATCGGCGCGGTCTCCTTCAGCCAGGACGTGACGCTCGCCGCGCACGAGACGAAGACGGTCTCCTTCGCCCCGGCCGCCTACCCCCAGCTCCATCTGGCCTCGCCGCGCGTGTGGTGGCCGGCCGGAATGGGCGATCAGGCGCTGTACGGACTCGACCTGACCGCGTCGGTCTCCGGCGCCGCGTCCGACACCGCGCACGAGTCGTTCGGCATCCGCGACGTGAAGGCACCGCTCAACGCGGACGGCGCCCGGCAGTACTCCGTCAACGGCCGCCCGCTGCTGATCAAGGGTGGCGGCTGGTCCCCGGACGAGTATCTGCGCTGGGACCGCACCTATGTGGAGGACCGGCTCACGTACGCGCTCGACCTGGGCCTCAACACCATCCGGCTGGAGGGGCACATCGAGCCGGACGAGTTCTTCGACCTCGCCGACCGCTACGGCATCCTCACGCTCCCCGGCTGGGAGTGCTGCGACAAGTGGGAGGGCCAGGTCAACGGGAGCGAGGCGGGCGAGAAGTGGACGGCGGCGGACTACCCGGTCGCCAAGGCGTCGATGGCCGCCGAGGCCGCCCGGCTGCGCGACCACCCCAGTGTCATCTCGTTCCTCATCGGCAGTGACTTCGCCCCGGACAGGACGATCGAGAAGAACTACGTGGACGCGCTGCGGGCGGCCGACTGGCCGAACCCTGTGGTTGCCGCCGTCTCCGACAACTCCGCCCCGATCAGCGGCAGTTCGGGCATGAGGATGACGGGCCCGTACGACTGGGTGCCGCCCAACTACTGGTACAACAAACAGGAGGGCGGAGCCACCGGCTTCAACTCCGAGACCAGCGCGGGCCCCGACATCCCGACCCTGGACACCCTGCGCCGCATGATGTCACCGGCGGAGCTGGACACGCTCTGGAAAAGCCCGTCGGCCAAGCAGTACCACCGCTCCCCCTCCTCGGTCTTCGCCACCCTCAGCCTCTACGACGCGGCGCTGACCGGCCGCTACGGCCCCCCGAGCGGGCTGGACGACTATGTGCGCAAGGCGCAGCTCGCCCAGTACGAGAACGTGCGCGCGCAGTACGAGGCGTACGCCCGCAACGCCAAGGACGCCTCGAAGCCCGCGACCGGGGTCGTCTACTGGATGTTCAACAGCGGATGGACCTCGCTGCACTGGCAGTTGATGGACCGTTACCTGGATCAGGGCGGCGCGTACTTCGGCGCAAAGAAGGCGAACGAGCCGCTGCACATCCAGTACTCCTACGACGACCGCTCGGTCACCGTGGTGAACGGCAGGCACGCGCCGGTGTCCGGCCTCACGGCCCGGGTGA
Source organism: Streptomyces sp. NPDC023838 (assembly GCF_040639555.1). Taxonomy (NCBI): domain Bacteria; kingdom Bacillati; phylum Actinomycetota; class Actinomycetes; order Kitasatosporales; family Streptomycetaceae; genus Streptomyces; species Streptomyces sp. NPDC023838. The sequence goes on along the minus strand of NZ_JBFAAD010000024.1, from coordinate 24,090 downwards.
CGCTGTTCAACACCGACGGAAGCCAGAAGTACGACAAGACGGCCACGGGTGTGGCCGTGGGCGGTGACGGGGCGAAGACGAGCGCGTTCACCGTGCCGGCGAGCGTGAGCGGCCTCTCCACCACCTACCTCGCCCGGCTCCTGCTGACCGACGCCACCGGCAAGGAGGTCAGCCGCAACGTCTACTGGCTCTCCACCAAGGCGGACGTCCTCGACTACGAGCACACCGACTGGTACTACACCCCCACCACCGCCTACGCCGATCTGAAGGGCCTGGGCGCCCTGGCGCGGGCGACGGTCACCGCCACCGGGACGACCGGCGCGGGCGCCGACGGCACCTCGACGACGACTGTCACGCTCAGCAACACCGGCACGGGCAGGACCCCGGCGCTGCTCACCGACGTCCACCTCGTGGACACCAACGGCGTCCCAGTCCTGCCCGTCCAGTGGTCCGACAACCAGGTCACGCTCTGGCCCGGCGAAACGACGACGCTGACCGCCACCTACCGGACCCTGGACCTGCACGGGTCCGCGCCCCGGCTGCGGGTCTCGGGCTGGAACACGCCGACGGTCACGGTCTCCGCCGCCGGTCAGGCCCTCGCCAGCACCGGCCACACCGCCGCGTCCTCGAAGTCCAGGGCCCACAGGGAGGTGTTCCGGACGCCGTAGCGGGCCAGGACCGGCAGGTCGGCCTCGATGCCCCGGGCGTCCTGGTACCAGACCTCGCGGGCGACGCCCTCCCCGTCGGTGTAGCCGAAGTGGGGCGTCATGGAGACCGGGTCGAGCGTGTACGGGACGCCCTCGGCCACGCGCAGGGCCTCCGCCTCCCGCATGGTGACGTGCCGGGCGGAGCCACCGCCGCCCGCGGGCCAGTCCCAGCCGTACGCGGGCAGGGCCATCTCGATGCGGGCGGGCGGGATCAGCGCGGTGGCCCGGCGCAGGATCTCCTCGTACCAGTCGACCCCGGCGAGCGGGCCGGGGTCGCCGCCCCTCGGGTGCCGGTCGTACGCCATGATCCTCACCCGGTCGGCGGCCCGGCCGATCGCCGCGTAGTCCCAGATGCGCCCGGTGGCCGCGGTCTGCGGCGACACGGTGCTGACGCAGCTCTTCGCCAGGGCGTGCAGGCGCCCGCAGAGCTCGGTGAGGAACGTGGCGTAGTCCGCCCGCACCGCGAGGTAGCCGGCGTCGCCGGTCGGGGCGATGGACTCGTAGTCGATGTCCAGGCCGTCGTAGGAACGGCTGCCCACCACGGTGAGCAGGGCCGTGATGTGGGCGGCGCGGCGGGCCGGGTCCGCGAGGATCGCGGCGAGGACGCCGGGTTTCATCGTCTCCATGACGGTGGGCACGACCGCGATCCCGGCCGCGTGCAGCCCGTCGACGACGCGCTGGGCGCCCGCACCCGGGTGGCCGTCGATCCGCTCGGCGCTGATCGCCTGGTACCAGAACGGGCTGACGGTGTGCAGCTGGGCCGCGTGGCGCAGGGCGTCCTGGTAGGCGCCCTCCTGGTCCCAGTACGGCAGCCAGGCGGAGACGGTACGGGGCGGCGCGGGGTCTGCGGCGGAGACCGTACGGGGCGGCGCGGCGTCTGCGGCGGAGACCGTACGGGGCGGCGCGGGGTCTGCGGCGGAGACCGTACGGGGCGGCGCGGGGTCTGCGGGGTCTGCGGCGGTCGTGGGCGGGGGCGCGGCGACGACGGCGAGGAGGGCGGCGAGCAGCGCCGTACAGACTCGGATGATCATGCCCCGAGCCTGGCCGCCGCCCGCCCGCCGGGCCCCGCTCACTGCGCCGTCCGGCGCAACCGGGACGCCGACACTCACTCCACGGCGGGCCTCGCGCCCCTCACGCCCGCGCGAACACCGTCTCGAAGGCCCGCAGGGTCCCCCGGTTCGCCGTGCGGTCCAGGACCGCGAAGACCACCTCGTCGAAGTGGCGCGCGAAGTGGCCCTCGCCGGTGAGGTGCGCGTGGAAGGCGGCAGCCACCCCGGCCGGGTCGTTGCGGAAGACTCCGCAGCCCCACGCGCCGAGCACGAGGCGCCGGTAGCCGCAGACGGCCGCGGTCTCCAGGACGCGCTCGGCGCGCCGCGCGAGCGCGTGCGGGATACGGTCCACCGCCTCCGGGGTGCGCCGGCGGATCACTCCCGCGTTGGGCGCGGGCGAGGTCAGGAAGCCCACCCGGAACGGCTCGTCCAGGAGCCGCCCCCGGTCGTCCCGGAAGACGGGCACACCCGGCGAGTGGATCACCCGGTCGGTGTAGAAGACATCGCGGTCGGCGCGGTGGTGCTCGTAGAATCCGGGCGCGCGCAGCAGCGTCGTATAGAGCGCGGAGGAGCGGCAGAGCGCCTCCTCCTGGGCCTGCGCCCCGTTCAGGAAGCCGCCGCCGGGGTTGCGCGCGGAGGCGAAGTTCAGCACGGCCACCTGCCCGGGGCCCTCGCCCACCAGCCGCCGGGCCGCCTCCAGGCTGCTCTCGCCGGTCACCGCGCATACGCTGGAACGGTCGGTGCCGGGCGTCACCGGCACCGGGTCGGGGCCGAAGAGCCGGGTTCCGTCGACGGCCGCCGCCAGCCAGGCGGCGATCGAGACCGTGGCCCCGGCGGACGTCCGGTACGCACCGGCTTCGGTGACGGCCACGGTGTGGCGCGCGAGGTCGCGCAGTCGTGCACTCATATTTAGCATCGTTGACGCCAGGAGAACACTCCCGCAACATACTTTCCGTCCGGATGGGCACTCTTGTGCGAGAAGACGGCAGTGGCTTAGGTGGGACAGTGCACCGAAAAGGCCCCCGAGTCGGGGAAGCGACCATGCTGACCAAACAGTTCACCGAAACGGAGGCGGACGATCTCCTTCGATGTATCTGCTTCAAGAACGGCCCTCCTCGCGCCATCGGCGTGGAAGTGGAATGGCTCGTCCATGATCTGCACGACCCCCACCTACCCGTTCAGCACGACCGACTCGCCGCCGCCTACGCCTCGTTAAGGGCACTGCCCCTGCGGTCGGCACTCACCGTCGAACCCGGCGGCCAGCTGGAGCTCAGCTCGCTTCCCGCCGCTTCCCTCATGGAGTGCATCGACTCCGTGGCGGCCGATCTGACGGCCGTCCGGGCCGCTCTTCGCGCCAGGGACCTCACTCTCACCGGGCTCGGCCAGGAGCCGTGGCAGCCGCCGCGCCGCTTCCTGCACGACCCCCGGTACGACGCCATGGAAGCCCACTTCGACCGGACGGGCCCGGCCGGGCGGGCCATGATGTGCGCCTCGGCCTCCGTCCAGGTCTGCCTCGACGCCGGGTACGCGGAGCCGGGCCCGCTCGGCTTCGGGCGCCGCTGGCGGCTGGCCCATCTGCTCGGCGCGGTCCTGGTGGCCGCGTTCGCCAACTCGCCCTTGCAGGAGGGCAGACGCACCGGCTGGCGCTCCGCCCGGCAGGCGGTGTGGACGGAGATCGACCCGGTACGGGCGCTCGCCCCGCCGCTGGACGCCGAGCCCCGGGCGGCCTGGGCCGCGCACGTCCTGGACGCGCCGGTGATGTGCGTCCGGTCCGCCGACGGCCCGTGGGACGCGCCGGAGGGGCTCACCTTCCGGGAGTGGCTGCGCACCGGCAAGCCGCGCCCGGCCACCCGCGAGGACCTCGACTACCACCTGACCACGCTCTTCCCGCCGGTGCGGCCGCGCGGCCACCTGGAGCTGCGCATGATCGACGCACAGCCCGGCGAGGACGGCTGGATCGTCCCGCTCGCCGTGACCACCGCGCTCTTCGACGACCAGGAAGCGGCCGAGACCGCCTATCGTGCCGTCAAATCCCTTGCCGAGCGGGCGGGTTCACCGCCCGCGCCGCGCAACCCGCTCTGGGTCGACGCGGCCCGCTCCGGGCTCACCGATCCCGAACTGCGGGAGGCGGCCGAGATCTGCTTCGCGGCCGCGCTCGACGCGCTGCCCCGGCTCGGCGCCACCACCGAGGTCCAGGAGGCGGTCGCCGCCTTCCGGGACCGCCATGTCGCACGGGGCCTCTCTCCCGCGGACACCTCGTTCGCGCTCGCCCCCGGGAAGGACACCTCCTCATGACCGGCCCCGAACCGACCGGAGCGGCCCTCACCGACCCGGAGGCGCTGCGCCGGCGCGCCCTGGCCGCGCTCACCGCCGCGCGGGCGCGCACCGCCACGCTCACCTCGTGCGTCGACGACCACGACCTCACCGCCCAGCACTCGCCCCTGATGTCGCCGCTGGTCTGGGACCTCGCGCACATCGGCAACCAGGAGGAGCAGTGGCTGCTGCGGGCCGTCGCCGGGCGGGACGCGATGCGCCCGGAGATCGACTCGCTGTACGACGCGTTCGAGCACCCTCGCGCCAGCCGGCCCTCCCTGCCGCTGCTCTCCCCCGCCGAGGCGCGCCGGTACGCGGCCGAGGTGCGCGGCCGGGCCCTCGACGTCCTGGAGACCACTCCACTGGAGGGCGGCCCCCGCCTCGTCGACGCGGGCTTCGCCTTCGGGATGATCGCCCAGCACGAACAGCAGCACGACGAGACGATGCTGATCACCCATCAGCTCCGCAAGGGCCCGGCGGCGCTCTCCGCCCCCGAGCCGCCGAGCGGCTCCGCCGCGGACCTGCCCACCGAAGTCCTCGTCCCCGGCGGCCCGTTCACCATGGGCACCTCGGCCGAGCCGTGGGCCCTGGACAACGAGCGTCCGGCCCACCACCGCATCGTCCCGGCCTTCCACCTCGACACCACCCCGGTGACCTGCGGTGCGTATCTGCGGTTCATCGAGGACGGCGGCTACACCGACGAGCGCTGGTGGGAGCCCAAGGGCTGGGCCATGGTCCGCCGGCACGAGCTGACGGCTCCGCTGTTCTGGCGCCGCGAGGGCGGCCAGTGGCTGCGCCGCCGGTTCGGGGTGACCGAGCCCGTACCGCTCGACGAGCCGGTGCTCCATGTGAGCTGGTACGAGGCGGACGCGTACGCCCGCTGGGCCGGGCGGCGGCTGCCCACCGAGGAGGAGTGGGAGAAGGCGGCCCGGCACGACCCGGCCACCGGCCGCTCCCGGCGCTACCCGTGGGGCGACGCCGACCCCACCTCCGACCACGCCAACCTGGGCCAGCGCCATCTGCGCCCGGCCCCCGCCGGGGCCTATCCGGCGGGCGAGTCACCGCTGGGTGTACGGCAGTTGATCGGTGACGTGTGGGAGTGGACGTCCAGCGACTTCATGCCCTACCCGGGCTTCGTGGCCTATCCGTACCGGGAGTACTCGGAAGTGTTCTTCGGGCCCGACCACAAGGTGTTGCGCGGCGGTTCGTTCGCCGTGGACCAGGTGGCCTGCCGGGGCACCTTCCGCAACTGGGACCTTCCGGTGCGGCGGCAGATCTTCGCCGGGTTCCGGACCGCGAGGGATGCCTGATGTGCCGTCATATCGCCTTTCTGGGCGAGCCGTTGACGCTCGGTGAGCTGCTGGTGAGCCCGCCGCACGCGCTGTACCGGCAGTCCTGGGCGCCGCGTCGGCAGCGGTACGGGACGGTCAACGCCGACGGCTTCGGGGTCGGCTGGTACGCCGAGGGCGACCCGGTGCCGGGCCGCTACCGCCGTCCGGGGCCGATCTGGGCCGACCCGTCCTTCGCGGACCTGGCCCGGGTGGTGCGCACCGGCGCGCTGCTCGCGGCGGTCCGGGACGCCACCGAGCCGAGCGCGGACGGCGAGGCCGCGGCCGCGCCCTTCGCCGCCGGCAACTGGCTGTTCAGCCACAACGGGGCCATCAGGGGCTGGCCCGGCTCCCTCGCGCCGCTCGCCGCCACCCTGCCGGCCGAGGAGCTGCTGCGCCTGGAGGCGCGCTGCGACTCCGCGCTGGTGTGGGCCCTGCTGCTGCACCGGCTGCGGGCGGGTGACGAGATGGGCCGGGCGCTGGCCGAGACGGTGACCGAGGTCGCCGAAGCGGCCCCGGGCTCACGGCTGAACCTGCTGCTCACCGACGGCGCGACGATCGCCGCCACGGCCTGGGGCGACACCCTGTGGTACCTGGTCCGGCCGGGCCACCGCACGGTCGTCGCCTCGGAGCCCTACGACGACGATCCGCTCTGGCACGAGGTCCCCGACCGCACCCTGCTGGTCGCGACCCGTACCGACCTCGTACTGACCACCCTCAAGGAGCCTTCCTCGTGCACGAGTCCCACCCGTTCCAGCTGACCCGCACCCTGCCCGAGGACGCCACCGGGGCCGCGCTGCGCGCCGACGTGCTGCACGGGCTGACGGGTACGCCCAAGACCCTGCCGCCCAAATGGTTCTACGACGCCCGGGGAAGCGAGCTGTTCGAGGAGATCACCCGCCTCGACGACTACTACCCCACCCGCGCCGAGCGGGAGATCCTCACCCAGCGGGCCGCCGAGATCGCGGCCGCGTCCGGAGCCCGCACCCTGGTGGAGCTCGGCTCGGGCTCCTCGGAGAAGACCCGGCTGCTGCTCGACGCGCTGCCGGACCCGCTCACGTACATCCCGGTGGACGTCAGCGAGAGCGCGCTGACCGGGGCCGCCAAGGCGCTGATCGAGGAGCGGCCGGCGCTCGCGGTGCACGCGCTGATCGCCGACTTCACCCGGCCGCTCCACCTGCCCGCCACTCCGGGGCCGCGTCTGGTGGTCTTCCTCGGCGGCACGATCGGCAATCTGCTGCCCGCCGAGCGCACGGAGTTCCTGGCGTCCGTCGCCGCGATGATGGAGCCGGGCGACAGCTTCCTGCTCGGCACCGACCTGGTGAAGGAGGAGTCGGTCCTGGTGCGGGCGTACGACGACGCGCGGGGGGTGACGGCCGAGTTCAACAAGAACGTGCTGGCCGTCATCGACCGCGAGCTGGGCGCCGACTTCGACCTCGACGACTTCGCGCACGTGGCGCGCTGGGACGCCCGCAACGAGTGGATCGAGATGCGGCTGCGCGCCCGCGCCGACCTCACCGTGAAGATCCCCGAGCTGGACCTCGTCGTCCGCTTCGAGGAGGGCGAGGAGCTGCGGACCGAGATCTCGGCGAAGTTCCGGCGCGAGGGCGTACGGGCCGAGCTGGCGGCCGCCGGGCTGACGGCCACCCACTGGTGGACCGACGCCGACGGCCGCTTCGCGCTGTCGCTCGCGACCGCTGGCCCGGCCGCGGACGCCCCCGTCAGGGGAACAGCAGCGAGCTGATCCGCGCGGAGGCCGTACTGGCCGCCGTCTTCGGGTCGGCTCCCGTGAGCACGGCGGTCATGTACGGCTTGATCGGGTTGTCGGCCTCGACGGCGGCCCACTGGGGCGAGTTGGGCGTGGCCCTGCCGCGGGCCGCGCCCTGCGCCATCGCGGCCGTGCCCGCCTGGTTCTCCACGGCGGCCGCGAGCGCGGGCTTGTTCGGTACGTAACTCATGGTGGCGGCGAGGTCCTGCTGCCACTTCTCCCCGGCGAGCGCCTTGACCACCTCCACGGCCTCGGTGCGGTGCGCGGACCGCTTGGGCACGATGAGGTCCGAGCCGCCGGTGAAGACCGCGCCCGGCTGGGCCGCGGTCTTGCCGGGGATGGGGAAGTAGCCGAGCTTGTCGGCGAGGGCGGGGTTGGCCTTCTGGACGGCCTTGGCGGTGCCGGGGACGGCGATGATCTGGGCGACCTTGCCCTTGGCGAAGACCTCGGCCTGCGGGGGCGTGGCCTCGTCGGCGTTCTTGGGGCCGTCGCCGAGCGCCTGGAGGCGGCGGTAGAAGTCCATGCCGCGCAGGGCCGCGGGGGTGGCGAGGGTGCCGGTCCACTCCCCGGCGCTCTCCTGGGCGAGCTCGCCGCCCTCGTCCCAGACGAACCCGGCGAGGGTGTACCAGTCCTGTCCGGCGAGGTAGACGCCCTGGGTGGCACCGGTGTTCAGCTTCTCGGTGTCGCTGAGCCACTCGGCGCGGGTCTTCGGGGTCTTGGTGATGCCGGCCGCGTCGAACAGGTCCTTGTTGTAGATGACGACGCGGTTCGCCGCGTACCAGGGGATTCCGTACTGCACCCCGTCGACCTTGCCGGGTTCGGCGAGGCCCGGCAGCCAGTCCTTGCTGCCCCAGTCGCGCAGCGACTCCAGGGTGAGGTCGAGCAGCCCGCCGCTCGCCGCGTACTGGGAGACCTGGGTGTTGCCGACCTCGATGACGTCGGGCGCCTCGCCCGTCCTGAGGGCGGTGGTGACCTTCTGGCCGATGCCGGTCCACTCCTGGATCCGTACGTCCAGCCTGACCGAGCGGTGTTCCTTCTCGAACTCGTCGGTGAACCGCTGGATGAAGTCGTCGGAGGCGCTGTCCTTCATCAGCCACACGGTGACGGCGGTGGTGGAGTCCCCGCCCACGCCCGGCAGCGCGCCGCAGCTGCCGAGTGCGAGGGCCGTGACGAGCACGACGGGGGCATGGAGGAAGCGGTTCTTCACGGAGGTCACCTTCTGCGTCATGGCACGGGCAGTCATGACCCGACGTGGGGAAAGCGCAGACGGCTCTTCTGGGGGGAAAGCGCTGTCGGCTAGTTCGGGTGCGGCCGATTTTGGTCTGTACCAATGGACCGGTCAAGCCCCATTACGGAACCGAGGCCGCACCCCTGCCCGGCCCGACGCCTCGCGAACCGGCGCGAGGTGGGGCACGGTGGAGGGACGCGACGAAGAGGAGTGCACCTCCATGTCCAACCACACGTACCGCGTCACCGAGATCGTCGGCACCTCCCCCGAGGGCGTCGACCAGGCCATTCGCAACGGCGTCGCCCGCGCCTCGCAGACCCTGAGGAATCTCGACTGGTTCGAGGTCACTCAAGTGCGCGGCCAGATCGCCAACGGGCAGATCGAGCACTACCAGGTCGGCCTCAAGGTCGGATTCCGGCTGGACGACGACCAGGAGGTGTGACGGCCGGGAAGCGCGACGGCCGGGGCCGGGCGGGGTCCGCTCGGCCCCGCCCGCTCAGGTCCGGCCCTCCCGCTCCTGCGCGTCCTTCAGCGCCTCGGACGGCACCGCCCAGCGCGCCCGTACGACCCGGAACCCCGCCCGCTCGGCGGCGTCGCACACCAGCTCGTCGTCGTCCACCAGCATCCGCACCTCGCGGCCGGAGCCGAGCCGGCGCAGGAGCTCCAGCTTGGTGGTGCGGGCGGGCCTGCGGTCGGCGTTGGGGCGCATGTGGAGCGTCCCGTCGGGCAGGCCCTGCGCGGCCAGCCACGCCCGGGTGTCCCGGCGGCACCGCTCGGGGCGGCCGGTGAGATAGACGACCTCGCACTCCTCGGCGGCCGCCAGGCACAGCGCGACGCCCTCGGCCAGCGGCGGATCGGCCGGGGCGGCGGCGAAGAAGGCGGCCCAGTCGCGCTTGGCGCCCTCCAGGAAGTGCTGGCGGTGACCGCTGTCCGAGAGCGTGCCGTCCAGGTCGAATACGGCCAGTGGCCTGCTGTTCCCAGTCATGCGCCCACCCTAGGGAATCCTGGCGCGGCACAGACGTTGAACGGTGTGTGAGCTCAGTGATCGCTTCCACGCGCTTCTCCGTCCTGGACCGCTCCCGCATCCGCGCGGGACACGACGGCCCGCGGGCACTGCGGGACACCGTGGCGTTCGCGCAGGAGGCCGAGCGGCTCGGCTACCACCGCTTCTGGGTCTCGGAGCACCACAGCGTGCCCGGCGTCGCGGGCTCCGCGCCGACCGTGCTCGCCGCGGCCGTCGCCGCCGCGACCTCGACGATCCGGGTCGGCACGGGCGGGGTGATGCTCCCCAACCACCAACCGCTCGTGGTGGCCGAGCAGTTCGGGGTGTTGGAGTCCCTCTTCCCCGGCCGCATCGACATGGGCCTGGGCCGCTCGGTCGGGTTCACGGACGGCATCCGCAGGGCGCTCGGGCGCGGCAAGGAGGACGCCGACGACTTCGCGGCCCAGCTCACCGAGCTGCTCGGCTACTTCGACGGTACGCAGCGGGTCCATCCGCAGGTGCACGCCCGCCCCGCCGAGGGGCTGCGGGTGCCCGCGTTCGTCCTCGCCACCGGGCAGGGCGCCCGGCTCGCCGCCGAGGCCGGTCTCGCCCTGGTCATCGCCAATGTGCGCGGCGAGGACGCGATGCTGCGCGCCATCGACGACTACCGCGACGCGTTCCGCCCGTCCGCGCTGAACGACCGCCCGTACGTGGTGGTCTCCGGCACGGTCGCCCTGGCCGGGACCACCGAGGAGGCGCGCCGCATCCTGCTGCCCGAGGCCTGGTCGACGGCGCACTCGCGCACCCGGGGCGAGTTCCCGCCGCTCTCCCCGGCCGAGGAGATCCTGGCGTTGGCGATGACCGACCGGGAGCGCGGGTTGTACGAGGAGGCGCTGCGCGGCCAGATCCACGGCACCGAGGACGAGGTCGCGGACGCCCTGGAGAAGCTGCTCTCGCGCAGCGCGGCGGACGAGTACCTGGTCACGACCAGTACATACGACCGGGGCGCGATGCTGGACTCCTACCGGCGCCTCGCCCGGCTCGCGGGCCTGACCAGCGAGCCCGCCTAGAATTTCCGGTATGCGAAGCCCCGCCGGACCCAGCGAGACCGACCGCGCCCACGACCCGTACGTACGCGTGCGAGGGGCGCGCGAGCACAATCTGCGCGGCGTCGACGTGGACATCCCCCGGGACGCGCTCGCGGTCTTCACCGGTGTCTCCGGGTCGGGAAAGTCCTCGCTCGCCTTCGGGACGATCTACGCGGAGGCCCAGCGGCGCTACTTCGAGTCGGTGGCTCCGTACGCGCGGCGGCTGATCCACCAGGTGGGCGCGCCCAAGGTCGCGGAGATCTCGGGGCTGCCGCCGGCCGTCTCGCTGGAGCAGCGGCGCTCGTCCCCGACCTCGCGCTCCTCGGTCGGCACGGTCACCACGCTCTCCAACTCGCTGCGGATGCTCTTCTCCCGCGCGGGCACCTACCCTCCGGGCGCCGCGCGTCTGGACTCGGACGCCTTCTCGCCGAACACGGCCGCCGGCGCCTGCCCCGAGTGCCACGGCCTGGGCCGCGTCCACCGCACCAGCGAGGAGCTGCTCGTCCCCGACCCTTCGCTGTCCATCCGCGACGGCGCCATCGCGGCCTGGCCGGGCGCCTGGCAGGGCAAGAACCTGCGCGATGTGCTCGACACACTCGGGTACGACGTCGGCCGGCCCTGGCGCGAGCTCGACCCGGCGGACCGCGAGTGGATCCTGTTCACGGACGAGCAGCCGGTGGTCACCGTGCACCCGGTGCGCGAGGCGGGCCGCATCCAACGTCCGTACCAGGGCACGTACATGAGCGCCCACCGCTATGTGATGAAGACCTTCGCCGAGAGCAAGAGCCCCACGCTGCGGACGAAGGCCGAGCGGTTCCTGACCAGCGCCGACTGCCCGGTCTGCGGCGGCAGCCGGCTGCGACCCGAGGCACTGGCGGTCACTTTCGCGGGCCGCACCATCGCGGAGCTGGCCGCGCTCCCCCTCAACTCCCTTGCCGACGTGCTGCGTTCGGGCGACGCCGGCCCCACGGCCGAGGTCCTGACGGCCGACCTGCTGAGCCGGATCGACCCCGTCACCGAGCTCGGCCTCGGCTATCTCAGCCTGGACCGGACCGCCCCCACCCTCTCCGCCGGGGAGCTGCAGCGGCTGCGGCTGGCGACCCAGCTGCGGTCGGGGCTCTTCGGGGTGGTGTACGTCCTGGACGAGCCGTCGGCGGGGCTGCACCCGGCCGACACGGAGGCCCTGCTCACGGTCCTGGACCGGCTGAAGGCGGCCGGGAACTCGGTGTTCGTCGTCGAGCACCACCTCGACGTGGTGCGGCACGCCGACTGGCTGGTGGACGTGGGTCCGCACGCCGGGGTGCACGGCGGGCAGGTGCTGCACAGCGGGCCGCCGCACGCGCTGGCGGAGGTGGCCGAGTCGCAGACCCGCCGCTTCCTTTTCGACACGGCTCCCGCGGCCGTACGCGAGGTGCGCGAGCCGTCCGGGTGGCTGAAGGTGGGCCCGGTGACCCGGCACAATCTGCGGGGGCTGACGGCCGAGCTGCCGCTGGGCGTCTTCACCGCGGTGACCGGTGTCTCGGGCTCCGGGAAGTCCACGCTGGTGGGCGAGGTCACGGAGGAACTTCCGGGTGTCGGGCGGCTGGTGACGGTCGATCAGAGGCCGATCGGCCGCACGCCCCGGTCCAACCTCGCCACGTATACCGGCCTCTTCGACGTCGTACGCAAGCTCTTCACCGCCACCGAGGAGGCGCGGGCACGCGGCTACAAGGCGGGGCGGTTCTCCTTCAACGTCCCGGGCGGGCGCTGCGAGACCTGCCAGGGCGAGGGCTTCGTCTCGGTGGAGTTGCTGTTCCTGCCGAGTACGTACGCGCCCTGCCCGGACTGCCACGGCGCTCGGTACAACCCCGAGACACTGGAGGTCACCCACCGGGGCCGCACCATCGCCGAGGTGGTCGATCTGACGGTGGAGGCGGCCGCGGAGTTCTTCGCCGACACCCCGGCCGCCGCACGCAGCCTGACCGCGCTGCTCGACGTGGGCCTGGGCTATCTGCGCCTGGGCCAGCCAGCCACCGAGCTCTCGGGCGGCGAGGCCCAGCGCATCAAGCTGGCGACCGAGCTCCAGAGGGTACGGCGCGAGCACACCCTGTACCTGCTGGACGAGCCCACGACCGGGCTGCACCCGGCCGATGTCGAGGTGCTGCTGCGCCAGTTGCACGGCCTGGTCGACGCGGGCCACTCGGTGGTGGTCGTCGAGCACGACATGAGCGTGGTGGCGGGGGCCGACTGGGTGGTCGACCTCGGGCCGGGCGGCGGCGACGAGGGCGGCAGGATCGTGGCGGCGGGCCCACCGCGCGAGGTCGCGTCGGAGGGTGTCGGGCGCACGGCCCCGTATCTGGCGAAGGCGCTCGACGGCTGACGCCCGACCGCACTCTCGGCGCCACGACCGCCGCGAGCGCCCTCGCCCCCGGCGACCACAACGCCGCAGGGCCCGTCTCCGCCGCCATCGACCCGCCGACCTTCAGCGGCTGGTTGTCGTACCGCTCAGCGGCCGACCTTCCGCGCCTTCCTGGTCGCCCGCAGCCACTCCTTGTTCATCGCCGCGATCGACGGCAGCGGGATGCCCTTGGGGCAGGCGGTGGCGCACTCTCCGGTGAGGGTGCAGCCGCCGAAGCCCTCCGCGTCCATCTGGCCGACCATGTCGAGCACCCGGGTCTCGCGTTCGGGCGCGCCCTGCGGCAGGACGTTGAGGTGGTTGACCTTGGCGGAGGTGAAGAGCATGGCCGAGCCGTTGGGGCAGGCCGCCACGCACGCGCCGCAGCCGATGCACTCGGCGTGCTCGAAGGCGAAGTCGGCGTCCGGCTTGGGCACCGGTGTCGCGTGCGCCTCGGGCGCGGCCCCTGTCGGGGCGCTGATGTAGCCGCCCGCCTGGATGATCCGGTCGAAGGCCGAGCGGTCCACCACCAGGTCCTTGACGACCGGGAAGGCGGCCGCCCGCCACGGCTCGACGTCGATGGTGTCGCCGTCCCGGAACGCCCGCATGTGCAGCTGGCAGGTGGTGGTGCGCTCCGGCCCGTGCGCGTCGCCGTTGATCACCAGGCTGCACGCGCCGCAGATGCCCTCGCGGCAGTCGTGGTCGAAGGCGACCGGGTCCTCTCCGTTGAGGATGAGCTCCTCGTTGAGCGTGTCGAGCATCTCCAGGAAGGACATGTCGGCCGAGATGCCGTTCACTTCGTACGTGGACATCGCTCCGTCGGCGTCGGCGTTCTTCTGCCGCCAGACGCGCAGGGTGAGCTTCATGCGTAGCTCCGCTGGGTGGGGTGGACGTACTCGAAGACGAGGTCTTCCTTGTGCAGGACGGGGGCGGCGCCGGTCCGCGTGAACTCCCAGGCGGCGGCGTACGAGAACTCCTCGTCGCGCCGGGCGGCCTCGCCGTCCGGGGTCTGGGACTCCTCGCGGAAGTGGCCGCCGCAGGACTCGGCGCGGTGCAGCGCGTCGAGGCACATGAGCTCGGCGAGCTCCAGGTAGTCGACGATGCGGTTGGCCTTCTCCAGCGACTGGTTGAACTCCTCGCCGGTGCCCGGGACCTTGATGCGGCGCCAGAACTCCTCGCGGATCTCCGGGATCCGCTCCAGCGCCTTGCGCAGCCCCTCCTCGGTGCGGGCCATTCCGCAGTACTCCCACATCAGTTCACCGAGCTCGCGGTGGAAGGAGTCGGGGGTGCGGTCGCCGTCGACCGCGAGCAGCAGGTTGAGCCGGTCCTCGGTCTCCGCGACGGCTTCGGCGACCGCCGGGTGGTCGGCGGTGACCGGTTCCTGGTGCGGGTTGCGCGCCAGGTAGTCGTTGATCGTGGAGGGGAGCACGAAGTAGCCGTCCGCCAGGCCCTGCATCAGGGCCGAGGCGCCGAGCCGGTTGGCGCCGTGGTCGGAGAAGTTGGCCTCCCCGATGGCGAAGAGGCCCGGCACGGTGGTCTGGAGGTCGTAGTCGACCCACAGCCCGCCCATCGTGTAGTGCACGGCGGGATAGATCCGCATCGGCACCTCGTACGGGTTCTCGGCGGTGATCCGCTCGTACATCTCGAAGAGGTTGCCGTACTTCTCCTCGACCTTGTCGCGCCCCATCCGCGCGATGGCGTCCGCGAAGTCGAGGTAGACGCCCTGGCCGCCGGGGCCCACCCCGCGCCCCTCGTCGCAGACGTTCTTGGCGGCGCGCGAGGCGATGTCGCGCGGGACGAGGTTGCCGAAGGAGGGGTAGATCCGCTCCAGGTAGTAGTCGCGCTCGTCCTCGGGGATCTCGGCCGCCGGGCGGGTGTCGCCCTTGGCCTTCGGCACCCAGATCCGGCCGTCGTTGCGCAGTGACTCGCTCATCAGGGTGAGCTTGGACTGGTGCTCGCCGGTGCGCGGGATGCAGGTGGGGTGGATCTGGGTGAAGCACGGGTTGGCGAAGTAGGCACCGCGCCGGTGGGCCCGCCACACGGCGGTGGCGTTGGAGTTCATGGCGTTGGTGGAGAGGTAGAAGACGTTGCCGTAGCCGCCGCTGGCGAGCACCACCGCGTCCGCGAAGTAGGTGTCGACGCGGCCGGTGACCAGGTCGCGGGCGACGATGCCGCGCGCCCGGCCGTCCACCACGATCAGGTCCAGCATCTCGGTGCGGGGGTGCAGTTCGACGTTGCCGGCCGCGATCTGCCGCGACAGCGCCTGGTAGGCGCCCAGCAGCAGTTGCTGGCCGGTCTGGCCGCGTGCGTAGAACGTACGGGAGACCTGGACTCCGCCGAAGGAGCGGGTGTCGAGGAGGCCGCCGTACTCGCGCGCGAAGGGCACGCCCTGCGCCACGCACTGGTCGATGATCTCGACGGAGATCTGCGCCAGGCGGTGGACGTTGGACTCGCGGGCCCGGAAGTCGCCGCCTTTGACGGTGTCGTAGAAGAGGCGGTGGATGGAGTCGCCGTCGTTGCGGTAGTTCTTGGCCGCGTTGATGCCGCCCTGGGCGGCGATGGAGTGGGCGCGGCGCGGTGAGTCCTGGAAGCAGAACTGGACGACGTGGTAGCCCTGTTCGGCCAGGGTCGCTCCGGCCGAGCCGCCCGCGAGGCCGGTGCCGACGACGATGACGGTGTGCTTGCGGCGGTTGGCCGGGTTGACCAGCTTCGCCTCGAAGCGGCGGGTGTCCCATCGCTCGGCGACGGGTCCGGCGGGCGCCTTGGTGTCGGCGATCGGCTCGCCGAGCGCGTAGCGCGTGTAGTCGTTGGATGAGGTCATTCAGCTCACCACTCCGGTCATGACGGCGACGGGGACGGAGATGAATCCGATGGTCAGCACCAGCGCGAGGACGTTGGCCAGGGTCTTGAGGACCCGGTCGCGGGCCGCGTTGCCGGCGCCGAGGGTCTGGGCGGCGCTCCAGAAGCCGTGCTGGACGTGGAGGCCGAGGGCGAGCATCGCCACGATGTAGATGGTGTTGCCGTACCAGGTGGAGAAGGTGTCCACGACGTTCTGGTACGGGTGGCCGGACTGGAAGCCGCCGGAGTGCACGGTGCCGGTGGTCAGGTCGAGGACGTGCCAGACGATGAACAGCCCGAGGATGATCCCGCCCCAGCGCATGGTGCGGGTGGCGTAGCTCGCGCGGGGGCGCCGGTGCACGTACTGGCTGGGGCGCGCCTTGATGTCGCGGCGGCTCAGCTGGTACGCGGAGACCGCGTGCGCGACCACGGCGGCGACCAGCACCACCCGGATGATCCAGAGCGCCCACTCGTGGTGCAGGAACGGCTCGCCGATGGTGCGCAGCCAGTGCGCGTACCCGTTGAAGTCGCCCGCTCCGAAGAAGATCTTGAGGTTGCCGAACATGTGGACGGCCAGATACGTCAGCATGATCAGGCCGCTGACGGCCATGACGGCCTTCTTGCCGACGGTCGAGTCCCACACGGTGCGTGTCAAGGACGGTTTTCGGTCCGTCCGCGTTGCCAGAGCCATGCCATAGACGCTAGGGCCCGGGGAACCAAGAGGTCCAAGACATGAATACGCTCATTTCCATAGCCATGGCCTATGATGAACCATGCAGTTCCAGCAGCTCCTGTACTTCGTGGCCGTCGCGGAGACCCGCCACTTCACCCGCGCCGCCGAGCGGGTCCATGTCTCGCAGCCCTCGCTCTCCCAGCAGATCAGGGCACTGGAGAAGGAGCTGGGGGCCGAGCTGTTCAGCCGCGCCCGGGGCAACATCGCGCTGACCGACGCGGGCGAGGCACTGCTGCCACTGGCCCGCCGCATCCTCGCCGACGCGGACACCGCCCGGATCGAGGTGCAGGAGCTGGCGCAGCTGCGGCGCGGCCGGGTGCGGCTCGGCGCCACCCCGAGCCTGTGCACCGGCCTGCTGCCGGACGTGCTGCGCGCCTTCCACGACCGCCATCCCGGGATCCAGCTCCTGATCGAGGAGGGCGGCTCGCACGATCTCGTACGGGAGCTGGCGCGCGGCGCGCTCGACCTCGCCCTGGTGGTCCTGCCGCTGCCCCCCGGCTCCCCCGCGCTGACCACCGTCGAGCTCTTCCACGAGGATCTGGTGGTGGTCTCGGCCGCCGCCGAACCCGCGCCCGGCAGCGGCGGGCGGGTCCACGTCCGCGATCTGCGCGACGCGCCGCTCGTCATGTTCCGGCACGGCTACGACCTGCGCGAGCTCACCGTGGGGGCCTGCCGCGCGGAGGGCTTCGAGCCGGTGTTCACGGTCGAGGGCGGCGAGATGGACGCGGTGCTCGGTTTCGTACGGGCCGGGCTCGGCATCGCGGTGGTGCCGAGCATGGTGGCGGCGCGGGCGGGCCGCGATCTGCGGGTGACCCCGCTGGCCCGCCCGGGCCTGCGCCGCACGATCGCCCTCGCCCACCGCAGCGACGTGGACCCGCCGCGCGCCGCGAGGGAGTTGCAGCGGGTCCTGCTGCGGGTCGGGGTCTGACCCGCGCCCGGCCGGGGCCGGGCCCCGGCCCTCGGCATCGGTTCAGGTCAGACGGCGTCGGTCAGGGCCAGTGAGTGAATGCGGTCCGGGGCGCCCGGGCGGGCGTAGTACCAGCCCTGGGCCGTGTCGCAGCCCAGCTCGCGCAGCTGCTCGGCCTGCGCCCCGGTCTCCACGCCCTCGACGGTCACGGCCAGTTGCAGGCTGTGGGCCAGGGACACGATCCCCTCGACGATCTTGATGTCGACCGGATCGGCCGGGTGCTGCTGCATGGACTGGGTGAACGAGCGGTCCAGCTTCAGCACGCTCACCGGAAGCCGGCGCAGGTTCGCCAGGTTGGAGTAGCCGGTGCCGAAGTCGTCGAGCGCGATGTCCACGCCCATGTCCGCGAGCTGGCGCAGCGGCTTGAGGAGGTCGTCGTCGGCGCCGATCAGCGCGGACTCGGTGACCTCCAGGCACAGCGCGCCCGGCTCCAGACCGGACCGCTCGAGCACCTCCACCGTGTCGGCCACCAGACCGGGGTGGTGCAGCTGCGTCGGCGAGAGGTTCACGTTGATCCGCAGCGGGCCGCCGGCCCGCGAGCCCGGGTGGAGCTCCTGCCAGAACCTCGCCTGGCGTACGGACTCGGCCATCACCCAGCGGCCGAGCGGCACGATCAGACCGGTGTGCTCGGCGAGCGGGATGAACCGGTCAGGGCCGAGCACGCCGTGCTGCGGATGCGACCAGCGCACCAGCGCCTCCGCCCCGTGCACACTGCCGTCGACGAGGTGCACCAGCGGCTGGTACTCGATGAAGAACTCACCGCGCTCCAGGGCGGCCGGCAGCGCGTTGGTGAGTCCATGGCGGGTGATCGCCCGGGCGTCGGCCTCCGGGTCGGCCCGCTCGAAGCGGTTGCCGCCCGCCGCCTTGGCCCGGTACATCGTGATGTCGGCGCTGCGCAGCACCTCCGCCGCGCCCCGCTCGCCCGCCGGGCCCTCGACCACGCCGATCGAGCCGCGCACGGTGAGCTCCCGGCCCTCCAGGCGGATCGGGGCGGAGAGCACGTTGAGGATGCGGGAGGCGAGCTCGTCGACCTCGCGCAGGGTGTCGGTGCCGGTGGTCAGCGCCACGAACTCGTCGCCGCCGAGCCGCGCCACCATCTCGCCGGGCCCGGTCGCACAGCTCTGCAGCCGGTCGGCGACCTCCACCAGGAGCCGGTCGCCCGCCGAGTGGCCGAGGCTGTCGTTGACCGCCTTGAAGCCGTCGAGGTCGAGGTAGCAGAGCCCGAAGCGCCTGCCGTCGCCGGCCGCGAGCGCCTTGTCGAGCCGCTCGAAGAACAGGGTGCGGTTGGGCAGGCCGGTCAGGGCGTCGTGGGTGGCCTCGTAGCGCAGGCGCAGATTGAGCAGCCGCCGCTCGGTGGTGTCCTCCAGGAGGGCCAGCTGGTACTGCGGGCGGCCCTCGGCGTCGCGCAGCAGCGAGACCGTCAGATTGGTCCACAGGACGGTGCCGTCACCGCGGTAGTACGGCTTCTCGACCCGGTAGTGGTCGCGCTCGCCCCGGACCAGCTCCTCGTAGAGCTTCCAGACCTGCGGCGCGTCCTCGGGGTGCACCCACTCGCTGACGTTGCGGCTGCGGATCTGCCCCTCGACGCCGCCGAACATCCGGGTGAGGGTCTCGTTGACCTCCAGGACGCGGCCTTCGAGGTCGGCGATCCCGATGCCGACGGCGGCGCCCTCGAAGATCGCCCGGAACCGGGCCTCGGTGGTGTGCAGGGCCTCCTCGGCGGCGCTGCGCGCGGAGAGCGCGGAGCGGGCGATGGCCTCCTGCTCGCGCAGGGTGCGTTCGCGCAGCGCCTGGGCGAACCCGGCGGCCAGCGCGTGCTGGAGGCGGGCGCACCGGGCCCGGGCCTCCTCGGCCCGCAGCTCGCCGCCCGTACCGCAGTACAGGACGAGATAGGAGTCGACCACGCCGAGCGTACGGCTGAGCGCGTCCGGGTCCGTGCAGTGGACGCCGACCAGGCCGGCGCCGATCTCGTGCGCGGGCGCCGGGTCGAAGTGGCGGCGGTGCAGCGCCTCGATGAGCCGGCGGGCCAGCGGCAGCAGATGGCGCTCGAACTCGGGGCGGGTCAGCGACGTGGCGGTCACCGGGAAGATCGCCCGGCTCCAGATCGTGGCGAACCGTCTGAGCCTGGACTCCGGGCCGTCGGGATCGAGGAGCTGCCCGTCCGACTGGATCGGGGTGCTCACGCTATGCGTCCCACGCCGGCGAACCCCGAGAAGGCATAGGGGTCTTCCTGCTCCGGCGAGGACTCCGGGCGCCACATCGGCATCTGCACCAGTCCGGGCGCGACCATCTCGAACCCGTCGAAGAAGGTGGCGATCTCCTCGCTCGTCCGCATGACCAGCGGGTTGCGGATGTTGCGGTAGACGCCCACCGCGCCGCCCGCCCGGTCCTCGCTCAGCGGGGTGCCCTCGTACGCGGCGTGGGTCAGGATCAGCAGGCTGCCGGGGGCGAGCGCGTCGCGCAGCTCGGCGACGGCGGCGCGCGGGTCGTCCGCGTCCTCCACGAAGTGCAGGACCGCGACCAGCAGCAGCGCGACCGGCCGGTCCAGGTCGAGCAGCCGGCTCACCTCGGAGCTGCCGAGGATGTCCTGCGGCTTGCGCAGATCGGCGGCGAGCACGCCCGCCCGCTCGTTGCCCTCCAGGACGGCCCTGCTGTGCGCGACGGCGACCGGGTCGTGGTCGACGTAGACGACCCGGGCCTCGGGGGTGGCGTTCTGGGCGACCTCGTGGACGTTGCCGAACGTCGGGATGCCCGAGCCGATGTCCAGGAACTGCGTGATTCCCTCATCCAGGGCGAAACGGACCGCCCGCCGCATGAACGCCCGGTTCGCCTGCATCACCTTGGGCAGCCCGGGGATGAACTCCATGGCCTTGCGCGCGGCTTCCCGGTCGACCTCGAAATTGTGCGAGCCGCCCAGGTAGTAGTCGTAGATGCGGGACACACTCGGCACCGAGATGTCGATGCCCGTAGGGGCCCAGGCAGGACGCTCCATCTATGTCTCCAACGACTCGCCGCGGGGGGATGTGGTGGCCATGTGCATGGTCAGTGTTCGAGCTGAGGCTACTGATCGTCAGCCAGGAGGGCGAGTAAAAACGGAAAATGCCGATCCGTTATTGGTCACACACAAGTTCGGTCACATCTTCCCGAACGGGCCCCGCATCTCCCCGAACGCACGTCGAACCCGCCACCGCGCGGGGGACACGGTGACGGGCCGACGGCCTTGGGAGGGGGGTTACTTGGCGGTTGCGATCAGCTTTCCCTCGGGCGACACGGCCCACCAAGTGCCGCCCACGCCCTGGCCGTTGGTGTCACCGGGCTTGCTGTCGCCGGAGTAGGTGTAGACCGGCCAGCAGTTGATGGACTGCTGCTTGACGCCGTCGGGCCGGTTGAAGGTGACGAAGCCCTTCTGGATGATGCCCTCGGTGTCCTTCTTGTCGACCGGCGCGACCACCGGCCACTTCTTGAGGCAGTCCCCGGTGCAGGCCGACTTCATGGGCCAGGCGGAGTCCTTCTTGAACCGGTAGACGGTCATCCCCCGGGCATCGACGATGATCTTGCCGAGCTTGGGGTCGTTTCGGACCGACAGGCCCGGCAGGCTCGGCTCCTGCTCCCCGCCTCCGGAGCTGTCCGCCGAGGCCACCGCCTTCTTGCCGTCGGGGGCCGAGGCGTGCCAGGTGCCGCCCACGCCCTGCCCGGTGGCGTCGCCGGGCTTGGCGTCCTTGGTGTACCGGTACATCGGCCAGCCGGCGATCGTCAGCTGCTTGCTGCCGTCGGTGCGGGTGACCTCACCGATGAGGCTCGCGTCGGTGCCGGGGGCGGCGGTGACGCTGCCGGCGGGCACGGCCGGCCACAGCTTCGCGCAGTCGCCGTCGCAATTCGACTTCGGCGGACTCGCGGTGTCCTTGTCGAAGCGGTAGAGCGTGAACCCGGCGCTGTCGGTCACCACCTTGCCGAGTTCCTTGCTGTCCCACACCGCGAGCTGCCCGGCCGACTTGGCGGCCGTCTGGGAGGCCGAGCCGTTGGCCGAGCCGTAGCCGCCGTCCCCGTATCCGTATCCGGTGTCGCTGCCGGCCGCCGGGGCGGCGTTGCCGACCGGCTGGCCCTTGGGCGAGGCACTTCCCTTGTCCTGACCGCACGCCGTCGCCGTGAGTGCCAGTACTGCCGCCGCCGTCACCGCGAGCGAGGCGTTGCGCCAGGTTGCCATGTCAACTCCCGTTGATTGTCTGCTTCTTGTGGCGCCTGGGTGCGCCTTTCATGGCCCTAGGTACGCGTGACGGCCCCCGGAGCGTTCAACTCCTGCGAAAGAATTTTCCCGCCGCCGCCGAACCGCCCCCGATCGGTTCCAAACGCAAACCCGGCCAACCTCCCCCCATCAGGCGAATCCACGCCGGTCTCATGGCAGAGCGGCCCGCCGGGCCGGATGATCCTCGGCGTGCACGTACCCCAGTTGGCCCAACGGCTGCTCTCGGCCGCCGCTCTCGCCCTGCTGCTGACCGGCCCCGCGCCGTACGCGCGCGCGGACGCCTGCGCGTACGCCTCGGTCTCGGGCGGTGCCGGGGACGACTGGGCGGTGGCGATCGCCGGGGGCGGCATCTGTACGCCGTCGCCTGCGCCACCCACGCCGAAGCCGCCGGAACCCAAACCGCCCGAGCCCAAGCCCCCGGCGCCCAAGCCCCCGCCGGCGCCGCCGCCCGCCCCGCCGAAACCGGCCCCGCCCGCGCCGCCGGCCCCGCCTGCGCCGCAGCCCCCGAAGCCGCGTCCGGTGGCGCCCGCACCGACCGAGCCGGCTCCTCCGCCGCCGCCCGCGCCGACGCCGCCCAGCCCGTCGGCCACTCCGCCGCCGCGGCTGCGTCCCGTCGCCCTGCCCGCGTACCGCAGGCCGCCTCGGAAGAAGGCCGCGCCGGGGCTCTCCCCGGTGACGCTGACCCTGCTGATCACGGCGCCCGCGGTGGTCGCCGTCGCGGTGCTCCGCTCCCGCTCGCACTAGCCGTCCGCCCCCGCCCGCCCCGTCCGTGCCGCGCGGCGCCGTTCCGCTTCTCCCCCGTCGGAGGTTCCCCCTTGAAGGACTGGATCGTCCTCGTCATCGCGATGGCCGCCGCCTGCGCGGTCGTGCTGACCATCGTCGTCGTCAACCACCGCCGCATCGGGGAGGACGACGACCCCTCCCAGACCCCGGACGTCATGGAGTACATGACGATGATGATGGGAGTGGTGTACGCGATCGTCCTCGGCCTCGCCATCGCGGGCGTCTGGGAGGCCCGTGGCGCCGCCTCGGAGACCGTCCGCCAGGAGGCGCAGGCGCTCCACGAGGTGAGCGAGCGCGCCCAGGTCTACCCGGGCCCGGTCCGCGAGCGCATCCGCGCCGACGTCGACTCGTACGTCACCTACGTCGTCCGCTCCGAGTGGCACCACATGGAGGTCAAGGGCGAGCTCGGCGACAAGGGCGCGGTCCTGCTCTCCCAGCTGCGCCGGGACGTGACGGACTACCAGCCCAAGAACGACCACGAGGGCCAGGCGTACCAGCCGCTGGTCGACCAGGTGGCGGCCGTCGACGACGCCCGCACCACGCGCGGGCAGGGCGCCGGGGCCACCATGCCGGGGGTCGTCTGGTTCGGGCTGATCACCGGGGCCGTGGTGACCGTTGGCCTGATCTTCACGCTCCAGATCCGCCGCACCGGGCGCGAGCTGCTGCTCGCCGGGCTGTTCAGCGTGCTCATCGCCTTCCTGCTCTTCCTGATCTGGGACTTCGACGCCCCGCTCGGGCGGGGCCTGTCGGCGACCGCGGCGCCGTTCCACGACCTCTTCCCCGAACTGTTCAGTTGACCGAAATCACCGGTGACACCCCGGCAGGTCCGCCGGGTGGGGGAACGGAATGCCCCATTCGCCGGACACCGATCGCGGTCGGCGCCGCCCACTCCTAGCGTGTCGGGCATCGAGGTGCATTTCCCGATTTTTGTGGAAAACAGTTCCGCAGTGCTCCTCGGGGACCCGGAGGATTGTCCATGGGCGCGATACGCATTGCATCCGCCACCCTGCTCGGCGCCGCGGCTCTCTCCCTCGCCACCCCCGCGGCGGCCCTGGCCGCCGACGGCGGCGGCGCGCACGGCAGCAACTTCACGTCGTTCGGGTTCAGCGTGACCCCCTCCACCATCGCCCCCGGCGGTAGCGTCACGCTGAACGTCACCGGGTGCTCCTCCACCGCCACCGCCTCCTCCGGCGTCTTCAACACGGTGACCATCTCGCCGAACAGCTCCACGACGGCCCAGGTCGACTTCAACGCCCGGCGCGGTGCCACCTACACCGTGGCGTTCACGTGCGGCGGCGAGCGGGGTACCACCGATCTCACGATCGCCGGCGGTTTCCCGACGCCACGGCCCACCACCAGGCCCACCATCAGCACCACCACCGCGCCGTCGCGCGGCGTGCGGGGCGGCCTCGGCGGCGCCTCGGACGGCATCGACAAGGGCGAGATCGCGATCGGCCTGGCACTCGTCGCCGTGGCCGGCGGCGGCTTCATGTTCTATCTGCGCCGCCGGGACAGCTAGACCCAGAACAGTCCAAGCGCGAGAACGTCCGGCACCGACGCCGCGAACCGCCCGTCGCCCCGAGTCCTGGCCAGGAGGCGGCCTCCATGATGAACGGCGCCTGGATGTAGAAGCTCGACGCACCCACCAGGCGCATGATGCCGGTCTCGCGCCGTCTGCTGAACGCGGAG
>NZ_JBFAAD010000023.1:39398-126480 GCF_040639555.1 Streptomyces sp. NPDC023838 | reverse complement strand
CCAAGCCCGGCCCTTCAAATGGACCAAGACCGCCGACCAGATCCTCGACCGCATCTGCCGCTACTGCGACAGGATCTCCAAACCAGGTCACTAGGCCGTGTGCTCCGCCGGTGCGGTGGTCAGCCAGAACTCGGTGAGGGCCGTCGCCAGCAGTTCGGGGTGCGTGACGTTGGGGGAGTGGGCCGCGCCCGCGATGACCGTGTGGCGGGCGTCGGTGTCGCGGGCGAGCGCCGCCAGCTCCTCGATGGTCCACACCGTCTCCTCGTCCCCGTACGCGATGTGCAGCGGCACGGGGAGCGCGGCGATGTGCTCGGTGCGGTCCGGTTCCGTCCTCAACTGCCGCCCGGTGGCGATGAGTTGGGCGCGCCGGGTGTTGAACCACCGCTCGCGCAGGAAGGCCGCGACGTCGGGGGTGTCGGGCTCGTACGCCGGGTCGCGGCTGTCCAGCCAGCGGGTGACGGCCCAGACGACCGGGGCGGGAAGCACCGGCAGGGCAGCCCGCAGCAGCCGGATCTTGGCCCGCTGCTCCGGGCCGACGTGGCCCGGCCCCGACGCGAGCAGCGTCAGCGACCGGAAGGCGTGCGGGGCGATCCGCACGGCCGAACGGGCCACCAGACCGCCGAAGGAGTGGCCGACGACGTGTACGGGCCCGTCGCCGAGCGCGGTGGCCTGGGCGACGGCGTCCTCGGCGAGGGTGCGGGGCGTGTAGCCGGAGACCCGGCGCGGCCCGGGGCTCTCGTGCTGGCCGCGCCCGTCCACGGCCACGGCGCGGTAGCCGGCCCGGGTGAGCGGTTCGAGCAGCCCGATGAAGTCCTCCTTGCTGCCGGTGTACCCCGGGATGAGCAGCGCGGTGCCGAGCGCGGAGCCGAGGGGCTCGGCGTCGAGCACGGCGAAGTGGCCGCGGGGGGTAGGGAGGGGGTACGCGCGGGTGCGGGGCGGGAGGACGAGGGAACGGGGCTTGCTCATGGGCCGAGCGTATAGGGCCCCTTCCTGCCCCTCCCCGCCCCTTTCCCGCTGCGACATGTGCGGCTCTGCCGCGTGGCCTCCGGGGGTGGGCGGGGGTGGAGGCGGTCTCCCGGGGGCTACGGCCCCGGACCCCGTCGCGGGGCCTGCGGCCCCTGAACCCGCCTTCGGGGCTCCGCCCCGGGCCCCTGTTCGTCTGCGGGCTGTGTGTGGCTGGTCGCGCAGTTCCCCGCGCCCCTTAGGTAGGGCCCCCGCAGCCGACGATTTGCGCTCGGGCGTGAGGCATTCAGGGGCGCGGCCGGACCAGTTGCCTAAGGGGCGTAGCCAGAACGCACTTCGGCCCGGCACCCCCGTAGGGATGCCGGGCCGAAGGGCGCGGGTGGGCCTTACGCCTCGGGCGTCGCGGCCTTGCGGGTGCGCGTGCGGCGCGGCTTGGGCTCGGTGGCGGGCGCCTCGGGGGCGGCCTCCACCGTCTTCTTCGCGCGCGTACGACGCGGCTTGGGCTCGGCCGGGGCCGACGCGTCGGGCTCGGCGGCGACCGCCTTCTTGCGCGTACGGGCCGGCTTCGCGGCGGCCTCCGCCGCCTTCGCCGCGGCGATCTCCAGCGCGGCCGACTCCGGGGTCAGGAAGCCGACCTCGGCCGACGCCGCCACCTTGCGGGTGCGCCGACGCGGCTTCACGGGCGCCTCGACGACGGCCTCGACGACCGGCGCCGCGACCTTGCGGGTACGCGGACGGCGCGGGGCGGCCTCCGGCTCGGCGACGGCGACGGCCGCGGGAGCGGCAACCACCGGGGCGGCGGCCACCGGAGCGGCGGGCGCCGGGACGACCGGCGCCTCGACGACGGCCGCGGCGGCCTTGCGGGTCCGGGTGCGGCGCGGCTTGGGCTCCGCCTCCACGACGGTCTCCACGGCGGCTTCCACCACAGCCTCCGCGACCGGTGCGGCGACCGGCTCGGCCACGGCCACCGCGGCGACGGCCTCGGCGACCGGGGCCGCCTCCACCGGGGCGACCCGGGTGCGGCGACGGCGGCGCGGGGTGCGAGGCTCCGTGTCCGCGGCGGCCGGCTCGGCGGCCGGCTCGGCGGCCGGCTCCGTGGCCACGGGCGCCGGAGCGTCCGCCTCGACCGTCGAACCGCCACGGGTGCGGCGGCGCTGGCGCGGGGTCCGGGTGCGCTCGGGGCGCTCCTCGGTCACGACCGGAGCCGCGGACTTGCGGCCACGGCCGCCCGTCTCGCCCAGGTCCTCGACCTGCTCGGCCGCGAGACCGGCGCGGGTGCGCTCGCCGCGCGGCAGGACACCCTTCGTACCCGCCGGGATGTTCAGCTCCTCGAACAGGTGCGGGGACGTCGAGTACGTCTCGACCGGGTCGGGGAACTTCAGGTCCAGCGCCTTGTTGATCAGCTGCCAGCGCGGGATGTCGTCCCAGTCGACCAGCGTGATCGCGATGCCCTTGTTGCCCGCGCGGCCGGTGCGGCCGATGCGGTGGAGGTAGGTCTTCTCCTCCTCCGGCGACTGGTAGTTGATGACGTGCGTCACACCTTCGACGTCGATGCCGCGGGCGGCGACGTCGGTGCAGACCAGCACGTCGACCTTGCCGTTGCGGAACGCGCGCAGCGCCTGCTCGCGGGCGCCCTGGCCGAGGTCACCGTGGACCGCGCCGGAGGCGAAGCCGCGCTTGGCGAGCTGCTCGGCGATGTCGGCGGCCGTCCGCTTCGTACGGCAGAAGATCATCGCGAGTCCGCGGCCCTCGGCCTGCAGGATGCGCGCGACCATCTCCGGCTTGTCCATCGAGTGGGCACGGAAGACGTGCTGCGAGATGTTGGCGACGGTCGCGCCCTCGTCGTCGGGCGAGGTGGCGCTGATGTGCGTCGGCTGCGACATGTAGCGACGGGCCAGTCCGATGACCGCGCCCGGCATGGTCGCCGAGAACAGCATGGTCTGGCGCTTCGCCGGAAGCATGTTGATGATCTTCTCGACGTCCGGCAGGAAGCCCAGGTCGAGCATCTCGTCGGCCTCGTCGAGGACGAGCACGCGGACGTGGGAGAGGTCCAGCTTGCGCTGGCCCGCCAGGTCGAGCAGCCGGCCGGGGGTGCCGACGATGACGTCGACGCCCTTCTTGAGGGCCTCGACCTGCGGCTCGTACGCCCGGCCGCCGTAGATGGCGAGCACGCGGACGTTGCGGACCTTGCCGGCGGTGAGCAGGTCGTTGGTGACCTGGGTGCAGAGCTCGCGGGTGGGGACCACGACGAGCGCCTGCGGGGCGTCGGTGAGCTGCTCGGGCTTGGCCCGGCCCGCCTCGACGTCCGCGGGGACGGTGACGCGCTCCAGGATCGGCAGACCGAAACCGAGCGTCTTGCCGGTGCCGGTCTTGGCCTGGCCGATCACATCGGAGCCGGAGAGCGCGACGGGGAGCGTCATCTCCTGGATGGGGAAGGGGGACATGATGCCGACGGCTTCGAGGGCCTCGGCGGTCTCGGGAAGGATCCCGAGCTCTCGGAACGTAGTCAGGGTGCTGCCTCTTCTGTGAGACGCGGTACGGAGGCGAACGCGGCGGGTCGTACCGTGCCGGGTACATCCGGCCGGAGTCGGGATTCGACCGGGTCGGGTGGCGCGGGACCACTGCCGTCGCTCAAGCGCTCGTGCCGCTGAGGGTCCCTCATCTGCGGTTACGTACTGTCACGTGCCGCACTGGAGGGCTGTCGGGTCGGAGCCGACCGGGCGACCGACCGGGCATCCTCATTCATCAAGCCGCCCGCCGAATACATGATCCTCGGCAGGCTCATTACCACTGTACCCCGGATTCGCGCATGTGTGTTGGGCGAATTCCCGGGAACCGGCTCGGCGCTCTGGCTGACCAGGCCCTTCCTCCCTGCCGGGAGCGGGCTATTGTGCGCTCCATGGAGACGCCTGACAACGCCAACGCGGCCGCAAACGAAGCGGACGCGCCCGCCGCGGAGACCGCCGCTGAGAACGCCGCCAAGCCCGCCGCGGAAAACACGGTGGAACCCACCGGGATCGCCGCCCAGGACTGGGCGACCGCCTCCGCCGAGCCCCAGTACCGGGCCGCCGTGGTGGACCTGCTCGGCGCGCTCGCCTACGGCGAGCTGGCGGCCTTCGAGCGCCTCGCCGACGACGCCAAGCTGGCGCCCTCGCTCGCCGACAAGGCGGAGCTGGCGAAGATGGCCTCGGCCGAGTTCCACCACTTCGAGCGGTTGCGCGACCGCCTCGCCGAGATCGACGCGGAGCCGACCGCCGCGATGGAGCCGTTCGCCAAGGCGCTGGACGACTTCCACCACCAGACCGCGCCGTCGGACTGGCTGGAGGGCCTGGTCAAGGCGTACGTGGGTGACTCGATCGCCAGTGACTTCTACCGCGAGGTGGCGGCCCGGCTCGACTCGGACACCCGCGGCCTGGTGCTCGCGGTCCTCGACGACACCGGGCACGGCAACTTCGCGGTGGAGAAGGTGCGCGCCGCGATCGAGGCCGACCCGCGGCTCGGCGGCCGGCTCGCGCTGTGGGCGCGGCGGCTGATGGGCGAGGCCCTGTCGCAGGCCCAGCGCGTGGTCGCGGAGCGCGACGCGCTGTCGACGATGCTGGTCGGCGGCATGGCGGACGGCTTCGATCTGGCCGCGGTGGGCGAGATGTTCACCCGGATCACCAAGGCCCACACCAAGCGCATGGCCGCTCTCGGCCTGGCCGCCTGACCCACTGCGGAACGCGCCGCCTACGCCGCTGAGCGGCGCAGGCGGCCCCTCGGGCGCAGCAGCAGCGACAGCGCGACCACCGCGATGAACGTGGCGCCCACGACCGTGGTCACCGCATGGCCCGGGCCGACCGCCGAGTGCGTCAGGAAGGCCCCGAACAGGGCGCCGACCGCGCCCACCGCGAGAACGGTCCGGCGCTCGGGCAGACGGTCCGGCAGGCGTGACGCGGCAGTCCAGGCGAGGACGATTCCGAGCAGTACGGAGCCGAGCGCTTCCAGGAGCATGTGCGTCCCTCCCGCGGTGTCGCCAGACGTATCGGGTCACAGGCCGTCCTACCCGACGCTCGCGGAGCGCAACCCTCCCCTCACCGTGTGGAGCACAGCGGGGGGACAGGAAGCGCACGCCCGGCGCACAAGCGCCCGGACAGCGCGAAAAGGGAGCGGCCCGGCGGTCGATGACCGCCGGGCCGCTCCCCTGCCACGTGCTCTACGGGCTACAGCTGGCCGAAGCCCACCCGGCGAACGGTGGGCTCGCCGATCTCCACGTACGCGATCTTGTCGGCAGGCACCAGGACCTTGCGGCCCTTGTCGTCCTGGAGGCTGAGCAGCTGCGCCTTGCCGGCGAGGGCGTCGGCGACCGAGCTCTCGACCTCCTCGGCGGACTGCCCGCTCTCCAGAACGATCTCCCGGGGTGCGTGCTGCACGCCGATCTTGACCTCCACGGCTATGTCCCTCCGACGGTCTGCGGTGCGCGGTCAGCCGCGCCGTACCCCGCACACATTAGCCCGGAGAGGGGACCCGGACGGGCGCGGCGCCGCACGCTAGGAGCGAACACCCGTCCTCCTCAAGCGCTGTTCAGTGGCCCTCGGAGCCGTGCAGCGGGAAGCCCGCGATGCCGCGCCAGGCCAGCGAGGTGAGCAGCTGCACCGCCTTCTCGCGGGGGATCGCCGACTCGCTGGAGAGCCAGTAGCGGGCGACCACCTGGGAGACCCCGCCGAGGCCGACGGCCAGCAGCATGGACTCGTCCTTGGAGAGCCCGGTGTCCTCGGCGATCACGTCCGAGATGGCCTCGGCGCACTGGAGGCTGACCCGCTCCACACGCTCGCGCACGGCGGGCTCGTTGGTCAGGTCGGACTCGAAGACCAGCCGGAACGCGCCGCCCTCCTCCTCCACATACGCGAAGTAGGCGTCCATGGTCGCGGCGACGCGCAGCTTGTTGTCACTGGTGGAGGCGAGCGCCGTGCGCACGGCCAGGAGCAGCGCCTCGCAGTGCTGGTCGAGCAGGGCCAGGTACAGCTCCAGCTTTCCGGGGAAGTGCTGGTAGAGGACCGGCTTGGAGACGCCCGCCCGCTCCGCGATGTCGTCCATCGCGGCCGAGTGGTATCCCTGTGCGACGAAGACTTCCTGGGCCGCGCCCAGCAGTTGATTGCGGCGGGCCCGGCGGGGCAGGCGCGTGCCTCGCGGGCGCGCTGCCTCGGTCTGCTCGATGGCTGTCACGCCGCCTCCCAAAAATTGATCTCGTGCGCGATGGACGCGCGCCGCCATCGTACTTTTGGGTAACCCGGCTGTGCGCGGTGCGCACGCAGAATTTCATGGACCGGACGCCCTGGATAGCTGGAGATACGCCAGTAATCCGAACAAATCAGCGGTAGTCGTCCTCGTCGAGGTCGACGACCCGCGCCTGCTCGGCCACGTCCGCCACGTTCGCCACGCCCGTGTCGGCGCGGGTGAGCGGGTCGTCGCGCTTCTGTCGTACGTCGGTGTGCTGCTCGGCCGCGTCCGCTTCGGGTGTCTCCTCGTCGAGCTCCACGGCGTCGTCTTCTTCTTCGAACACTTCGGGATCACTGGGGTCGACGGGCATGATTTCTCCCTTTTGGAGGGCTTGGTTACGAGCCTATGGGTTAGCCCTGCGCACCGCTATGCGATCTGTGACGGCGAACACATGAACCACCGTGTGATCGTCTCGTAACATTGCCGCATGTCTTCGACCGAGCTGCCGGAAACCCTTGCCGCCGCTGTCGCCCCGGCACCCCGGGTGGGCGCGGTCCGGGTGGCGGACGGTGAAGAGCTGCGCTCGGTGAGTCTGCCCGGGCTGACGCTGAACATCCGCGCCCGTCCGAGTACGAGACCCGGTCTCGCCCCCGCCCTGTTCGTACACGGGCTCGGCGGCTCCTCGCAGAACTGGTCCGCCCTGATGCCGCTGCTCGCGGACGCGGTGGACTGTGAGGCCGTGGACCTGCCCGGCTTCGGCGACTCCGCGCCGCCGGACGACGGCGACTACTCGGTCACCGGCCACGCGCGCGCGGTGATCCGGCTGCTCGACTCGGCCGGCCGCGGGCCCGTCCACCTCTTCGGCAACTCGCTGGGCGGCGCGGTCGCCACCCGGGTCGCCGCGGTCCGCCCGGACCTGGTCCGCACCCTCACCCTGGTCTCGCCCGCGCTCCCCGAGATCCGCGCCCAGCGCACCGCCTGGCCGACCGCCCTGCTCGCGGTGCCCGGCGTGACCTCGCTGTTCATGCGGATGACGAAGGACTGGACGGCCGAGGACCGCACCCGCGGGGTGATGGCCCTCTGTTACGGCGACCCGGGCAAGGTGAGCCCCGAGGCCTTCCGGGCGGCGGTCGAGGAGATGGAGCGGCGGCTGCGGCTGCCGTACTTCTGGGACGCGATGGCCCGCTCGGCGCGGGGCGTCGTCGACGCGTACACCCTGGGCGGGCAGCACGGCCTGTGGCGGCAGGCCGAGCGGGTGCTCGCCCCGACGCTGCTGGTCTACGGCGGCCGCGACCAGCTCGTCGGCTTCCGGATGGCGCGCAGAGCGGCCGCCGCCTTCCGCGGGTCGAGACTGCTGACGCTGCCCGACGCCGGGCACGTGGCGATGATGGAGTATCCGGAGGTGGTCGCGCAGGCCTTCCGGGACCTGGTCGACGACTGCGGAAACAGGAGCTGATCCGGCGCGTGGGACGACACAGCCGACCCAAGGGTGCCCCGTCGGGCACTCCCGAGTACTCCCGCACCGCCGACACCACCGGGCCCGTGCCCGTCGCGGAGGGCGTGCAGCAGCCGGGCGGACGGCGCCGCGCCGACGGCCCGCCGACCGGTCCGGTACCGCGGATCCGCCCGGTGGCGGGCGGCCCCGTCTCCCAGCACCAGGGCGGCGGCACCCCGGCGCACGGCGTGCCCCAGGCGCGCGGCGGCCACCCCGAGCACCACGAGGGCGGGGGCGGCTGGGGCGAACCCGCCGCGCCGCGCCCCGGCGACTGGCGCGGCGCCCCCGCCCAGCCCGCTTCCGGACCGGGTGTCCGAATACCGGGACCCCGGCGCGAGTACGTGGACGCCTTCGACGGCCCGGAGTGGACGGACACCGGCACGCACCGCGTGGCCGAGCCGACGGAGACGGGCACGCACCGCAGGATCACCCCCACGGACACGGGTTCGTACCGCAGGGTGGACCCGATGGATACGGGTTCGTACCGCAGGGTGGTCCCCGCCCCCGCCCCCGCGCCCGCCGTGTCGCGGCCGGCCCCCGTGCCCGAGCCGGCCGGGACGGCGCCCGCGACCGAGACGGCCGGGGTGGCCGAGACGGCCGAGGCGGGCAAGCCCTCCAAGGGCTCCAAGTCCTCCAAATCCTCGAAGTCCTCGAAGGGGCGCACTCTCACCGGGATCGCGGCCGCCGCCGTCACCACGATGCTCGCGGTCGTCGTGGCCGGTCAGGTCACCTCCGACGGGGGCCACCAGACAGGTGCCCAGTCGGCCGACGACAATGGCCGCGGCGGCACGGACGGGCCGGCCTCCCGCTCCAAGGACCGGGCGACGCCCCAGCAGGCGGCCCCGGCCAAGCCCGCCTCGTACGAGCAGAAGATGGCCCTGCAGTACCCGATCGACCCGAAGCTGAAAGGTTCCGGCGAGTTCGAGACGGTGCCCGGCGCCGCGGCCGCGCCCGGCAAGGGGCGCAAGTACCGCTACCGGGTGGACGTCGAGAAGGGCCTCGGCCTGGACGGCGCCCTGTTCGCCGAGGCCGTGCAGAAGACCCTCAACGACGACCGCAGCTGGGCGCACGACGGGGCGAAGACCTTCGAGCGGATCTCCTCCGGCAAGCCCGACTTCGTGATCACCCTGGCCAGCCCCGGCACCACCGGGACCTGGTGCGCCAAGTCGGAGCTGGACATCACCGAGGAGAACGTCTCCTGCGACTCGGCCGCCACCGAGCGCGTGATGATCAACGCGTTCCGCTGGGCGCAGGGCTCGGAGACGTACGGGCCCCAGGCGATGTTCGCCTACCGGCAGATGCTCATCAACCACGAGGTGGGACACCGGCTCGGCCACGGGCATGTGAGCTGTCGCACTCCCGGGGCGCTCGCTCCGGTGATGCAGCAGCAGACCAAGTCCTTGGACATAGACGGGATCAAGTGCCGTCCCAACCCCTGGGTCTACCCGACTGGTTGAGACCAACGAAGCCCCGCTGTCCACACTGTGGGACAACCGTCTCAATCTCGGTTGACAGTGGACAGCGGGGCTTTGCATAGTTCTCGGCATGCCGCACCGTCCCGTCACCCCCGAGCGCGCCGCCATCGAGCTGGCGCTGATCGGCGTGACCGGGCTCTGCGTAGCCGACATTCACTGTTGCTGACGCCCACTCGCGCGCAGTTTTCTTTCACTTGCGCTCGGGTACTTCCGTCTTTGCTCAATCCGCGCGGGCGCAGCACTCTCCTCTCTTGTTCGAAGACCATGACGTCGTCATGGGCCGAGGCAGACGCCCGCGTCCCCTTTGCCCTGTACGTGCAGTCACCGAGAGGTCTTCATTCCGATGCGTCAGATGTCCGGAAACGTCGCAAGAGCGGCAGCGATAGCCGTGGTTCTCGCCGTGGGCGCCGTCGCCTGCGGCCCCGATGACAGCGGCGCCAAGAACGCCGGCGGCAGCTCGGACGCCAAGCCCGGCAAGGGCGGCACGCTCTCCGTCCTCAACAACGAGCCGCAGACCGACTTCGACCCGGCCCGGCTCTACACCTCCGGCGGCGGAAACGTTCCGTCCCTGGTCTTCCGTACGCTCACCACGCGCAACCGCGAGGCCGGCGCCGAGGGCACCAAGGTCGTCCCCGACCTCGCCACCGACACCGGCAAGCCCAACGCCGACGCCACGGTGTGGACGTACACCCTCAAGGACGGCCTCAAGTACGAGGACGGCTCGCCGATCACGACGGCCGACATCAAGTACGGCATCGAGCGCTCCTTCGCGGCCGAGCTCTCCGGCGGCGCGCCCTACCTGCGCGACTGGCTCGTCGGCGGCGCCACGTACCAGGGCCCCTACAAGGACGGCGGCAAGGGCCTCGCCTCGATCGAGACGCCCGACGCCAAGACCATCGTCTTCCATCTGAACAAGCCCGAGGGCGAGTTCCCGTACCTGGCCACCCAGACGCAGTTCGCGCCGGTCCCCAAGGCCAAGGACACGGGCACCAAGTACGAGTCGCACCCCGTCTCGTCCGGCCCGTACAAGGTCGTCAAGAACGAGAACGACGGCGAGCACCTGGTCCTGGAGCGCAACCCCAACTGGTCCGAGGCCACCGACGCCGAGCGCAAGGCGTACCCGGACAGCATCGACGTACGCTCCGGCCTCGACGCCTCCGTCATCAACCAGCGGCTCTCGGCCTCCCAGGGACCGGACTCGGCCGCCGTCACCACCGACACCAACCTCGGCCCGGCCGAGCTCGCCAAGGTCGGCGGTGACAAGGCGCTCGCCGGGCGCGTGGGCACCGGCCACTTCGGCTACACCAACTACATCGGCTTCAACCCCAAGGTGAAGCCGTTCGACGACCCCAAGGTGCGCCAGGCCATCGCGTACGCGGTGGACCGCAGCTCGGTCGTCAACGCGGTCGGCGGCTCCTCGCTCGCCGAGCCCGCCACCACCTTCCTGCCCAACCAGAAGGCGTTCGGCTACACCCAGTTCGACCACTTCCCGGCCGGTGACTCGGGCAACGCCGCCAAGGCCAAGGAGCTCCTGAAGGAGGCGGGCCACGCGGACGGCCTCACCGTCACGCTCACCCACTCCAACGCCAAGGGCGGCCCCAAGGGCCCCGAGGTCGCCACCGCCCTCCAGGACGCCCTGAAGAAGGCCGGGATCACGGTCAAGCTCCAGGGCCTGGAGGCCAACGACTACAACGACACCATCCAGAGCGTGAACAAGGAGCCCGGCTTCTTCCTGCGCGGCTGGGGCGCCGACTGGCCGTCCGGCGGCCCGTTCCTCGCGCCGATCTTCGACGGCCGCCAGATCGTCAAGGACGGCGCCAACTTCAACACCGGCTTCCTGGACGACCCCTCGGTCAACAAGGAGGTCGACGAGATCAACAAGCTGACCGACCTGGCGGCGGCCGCACCGCGCTGGGGCGCCCTCGACAAGAAGATCGGTGAGCAGGCCGTCGTGGTCCCGCTCTTCCACCCGGTCTACAAGCGCCTGGTCGGCAAGGACATCAAGAACGTCGTCATCAGCGACTGGACCGGCGTGCTCGACATCTCCCAGGTCGCGGTCAAGTAGCGATGAGTGAGGCCCTGTTGGCCTCGGAGAAGGGAGCGGCCGCCCAGGTGGCCGCTCCCTCTTCGGGGGCCCGTCAGTTCTGGCAACGGCTGCGCGCCCAGCGCGCGGTGACCGTCGCCGCCGTCGTCTTCGCGCTGCTCGTGCTCGTCGCGCTCACCGCGCCGCTGCTCACCGCCCTGGAGGGGCAGGACCCCAACGCCTTCCACCCCGCTCTGGTCGACTCGGCGGCGGGCGGGGTGCCCAAGGGCTCCTTCGGAGGGATCAGCGGCGACCACTGGCTCGGCGTGGAGCCCCAGACCGGCCGCGACCTGTTCGCGCGGCTCGTCTACGGCGCCCGGGTCTCGCTCGGCGTCGCCTTCATCGCCACCCTGGTCCAGGTGTTCATCGGGGTCGCCCTCGGGCTGCTCGCCGCGCTCGGCGGGCGGTGGGCCGACCAGGTCGTCAGCCGGTTCACCGACGTCGTGGTGGCGCTGCCGCTCCTCGTCATCAGCCTCGGCCTGATCGCGATCGTGCCCGACTCGGTGCCGCGCCCGATGCTGATCACCTTCGTGATCGCCGTCGTCGGCTGGTCCGGCACCTCCAAGATCGTGCGCTCCTCCGCGCTCAGCCTCAAGTCGCTGGACTACGTCTCGGCGGCCCGGCTCAGCGGCTGGGGCAGGCTCGCGGTCGCCCGGCGCGAGCTGCTGCCCGCGCTGGCCGCGCCCGTCATCACGTACGGCGTGCTGCTGGTCCCCGCCAACGTCTCCATCGAGGCGGCGCTCTCGTTCCTCGGCGTCGGCATCAAGCCGCCCACCCCGTCGTGGGGGCAGATGCTCACCGAGGCCAACACCTGGTACCAGTCGGCGCCCACCTATCTGCTGCTGCCCGCGGGCTTCCTGTTCGTGACGGTCCTCTCCCTCACGGTCGTCGGCGAGGGAGTGCGCACGGCGCTCGACCCCCGCGCCGCCTCCCGGCTCAAGGTCGGCGTCAAGTCCCGTAAATCCCGCGAATCCCGTAAATCCCGCGAATCCCGCGAATCCCGCGAACATCTTGAGTCCCGCAAGTCCCTTGAGAAGGAGGCCTCGAAGTGACGGGCTTCCTGCTGCGGCGGCTCGGCGGCGCGGTCTTCGTACTGCTCGCCCTCTCCGTCGTCGTCTACCTCGTCTTCTACGCCGCTCCCGGCAACGTCGCCCAGATCGTCTGCGGAGAGCGCTGCTCCCCGGCCCAGGTGGCCCAGGTGCACGACCGCCTCCAGCTCGGCGACCCCATCCACGTGCAGTACTGGCACTTCCTCCAGGGGCTCTTCGCCGGGCGCGACTTCTCCTCCGGCGTCGGCGTCGTCCACTGCGACGCGCCGTGCCTTGGCCTGTCCTACCGCCAGGACTCGCCGGTCACCGACATCCTCCTGAACAAGCTGCCCGTCACCGGCTCGCTGGTCATCGGCGCGTTCGTGCTGTGGATCCTGCTCGGCGTCGGCACCGGGCTGCTCTCCGCGTGGAAGCGCGGCGGCGCCGTGGAGCGGACGCTGACCGGGCTCACCCTGATCGGCTTCTCCACCCCGGTCTTCGTGATCGGCCTGGTGCTGATCATCGTCTTCTGCTCGACGCTCGGCTGGCTGCCGTTCCCGCAGTACACGCCGTTCTCGGACAACCCCGAGCAGTGGTTCTGGGGCCTGCTGCTGCCGTGGATCTCGCTGGCGCTGATCGAGAGCGCCAAGTATGCGCGCCTGGTGCGCAGTTCCATGCTGGAGACCCTCGCCGAGGACCATGTGCGCACCTTCCGGGCGTACGGACTCACCGAGCGGGCCATCGTCGGCAAGCACGCCCTGCGCGGCGCGGTCGCCCCGGTCATCGCGCTCAGCGCGCTGGACGCGGGCTCCATGTTCGGCGGCGCCGTGCTCACCGAGTCGCTCTTCGGCATCCAGGGCATCGGCAAGCTCCTGGTGGACTCGGTCCGCCAGGTCGACCTGCCCATCGTGGTCGGCGTCGTCATGACGACCGGATTCTTCGTCGTACTGGCCAATGCCGTCGCGGACGCGCTGTACGCGATGGCGGACCGACGGGTGGTGCTTCAGTGACTTCAGTGACCGAGGCTACGACTGAGGCGCTGGTGGAGGTCACCGACCTCGCCGTCACCTTCGGCGAGACCCGGGCCGTGGACGGGCTCTCCTTCACCCTGGCGCCCGGCGCCGCGCTCGGCGTGGTCGGCGAGTCCGGCTCCGGCAAGAGCGCGTCCGCGTACGCCCTGCTCGGCCTGCACCGGGGGACCGGCGCCCTGGTCGAGGGGAGCGTCAAGGTCGCGGGCACCGATGTGCACCGGGCGTCCGACGCCGAACTGCGCCGGCTGCGCGGGGGAGTGGCGGCGATGGTCTTCCAGGACCCGCTCTCCTCCCTCGACCCGTACTACGCCATCGGCGACCAGATCGCCGAGGTCTACCGGGTGCACCGGGGCGGCTCCAAGCGAGCGGCACGCGCGCGTGCCGTCGAGGTGCTGGACCGCGTCGGCATCCCGGACGCGGCCCGCAAGGCGCGCTCGCGCCCGCACGAGTTCTCCGGCGGCATGCGCCAGCGCGCGCTCATCGCGATGGCGCTGGCCTGCGAGCCGAAGCTTTTGATCGCGGACGAGCCGACCACCGCCCTCGACGTCACCGTCCAGGCCCAGATCCTCGACCTGCTGCACGGGCTGCGCCAGGAGACCGGGATGGGGCTGCTGCTCGTCACCCACGACGTGGGCGTCGCGGCGGAGAGCGTCGACGACGTCCTGGTCATGCGGCAGGGACGCGCGGTGGAGCGCGGGCCCGTACGGGACGTGCTCGGCGCGCCCAAGGCCGCGTACACCAAGGAGCTGCTGTCGGCGGTGCCGCGCCTGGACGCGGCCAAGCCGAGTGCCCCCGCCGCCGGTGAGCCGCTGCTCGAAGCCCGTGACCTGCGCAAGGTCTTCGGGCGCGGCAAATCGGCGTTCACCGCCGTCGACGGCGTGTCGCTCACCGTGCGGCGCGGCGAGACGCTCGGCGTGGTCGGCGAGAGCGGCAGCGGCAAGACGACGCTCGGCCGCATGCTGGTCGGCCTGCTCGACACCACGTCCGGCACGATCCGCCGCGACGGCACGGCCGTCCAGATGGTCTTCCAGGACCCGGTCGCCTCCCTCAACCCGAGGCGCTCGATCGGCGAGTCGGTGGCGGACCCGCTGCGGGCCTCGGGGGTACGGGACGAGAAGCGCATCCACGCGCGCGTGGGCGAACTCCTGGAGCGCGTCGGCCTCGACCCGGACCGCTACGACCGCTACCCGCACGAGTTCAGCGGCGGCCAGCGCCAGCGCGTCGGCATCGCCCGCGCGCTCGCGGCCGAGCCGCAGCTGATCGTCTGCGACGAGCCGGTGTCCGCGCTCGACGTGACCACTCAGGCCCACGTCACCGAGCTCCTCGCGGAGCTCCAGCGCGAACTCGGGCTCGGGCTCGTCTTCATCGCGCACGACCTCGCCGTCGTACGGCAGGTCAGCGACCGGGTCGCGGTGATGCGCCGGGGCCGGATCGTGGAGGAGGGTGCGGTGGAGGAGGTGTACGGATCGCCCAAGGACCCGTACACCCGGCAGCTCCTCGCGGCCGTGCCGACCGTGGACCCGGTGCTCGCGGCGGTGCGCCGCGCCGCCCGCAAGGAGCTGCGCGAGCAGCTGCGGGAGCAGGCGGGCGACCCGGTCGGCGACCCGGTCGGGGAGCCGAACCGCGATGGGGTGGCCGCAGCCTGACACTCCGTTACTCTCCCGCCCCGTAGCGCGACGGAACGCGACCGGGGTGGGAAAGTTACGTGCATTCACCCCTTCCGGTGGCGCGATGGACAACCGTCCATCGCGCCACCGTCGTATCCGCTTACGTTCTTCCCGCTGCGAGTCGCCGTGCAACGGCGGCCGCCCACCAGGGAGATCGGGGGTGCGTACATTGCGGATCGGACTGCTCACCGACGGCGGCTATCCGTACACGACCGGCGAGTCCAGATTGTGGTGCGACCGGCTCGTGCGCGGGCTCGCGCAGCACGAGTTCGACATATACGCGCTGAGCCGCACCGCGGCTCAGGAGGAACGCGGCTGGGTGGCCCTGCCGCCCCAGGTCCGCCGGGTGCGGACGGCTCCGCTGTGGGCGTCGGAGGAGTGGGCACGCTTCCCCGCGAGCGGCCGGACGCCCCGCCGCCTCGGCCGCCGCGAGCGCCAGCGGTTCGCCACCTGCTTCCGCGAACTGGCCGGAGCGATCTGCATGGCGGGACCGGGCGGGGCCGACGGCGGGAGCGCGCCCTCGGGACCGGATACGGCGAGCCGTGCGCGGAACGGGACGCCTGGCCGGGGAGGGCTGGGGGAAGGCCTGCGGGAAGGGCTGTGGGAAGGCCCGCGGGAAGGCCCGCGGGAAGGCCCGCGGGAAGGCCCGCGGGAAGGCCCGCGGGAAGGCCCGCGGGAAGGCCCGCGGGACGGTTCGCCGGCAGGGGGGCCGGGGCGGCGGCCGGACGGAAACGACGGCGGTGCCACGGACCCGGACGCCTTGACCATCACCGACTTGACCATCTCCTTCGACGCACTCGCCCTGGGCGGGGCGGAGGTGGTGGTCGGTACGGGTGGCGGTGCCGGTGCCGGTGCCGGTGGCGCGGGTGGGGCGTCGGTGGTCGGTGCGGCTGCCGGTGCCTCGGGTGGGCCAACGGTGGTTGGTGCTGGTGCTGGTGCTGGTGCTGGTGCTGGTGCCGGTGCGGCGGGCGGGTCGTTCACGGGTGGGTCGTCGCGGTTCGCGGAGGCGCTGTACGGGCTGGCCGAACTCGCCCGGGATTGCGGCGGGTTGTCCGCCGCCCTGCGCTCCGAGACGGCCGTGCGCGTCCTGGAGGCCGCCTGCCGCACCCCCGGCGCGAGCCGCGCGGTGCAGGCCGCGCGCGTCCCCGACTACCTGGCCTTCGCCGATCTCCTGGAGCGCGCCCTGCGCCCCCTCTCGCTCGACTGGTACGACGCGGCGGGCCTCGGCGACGTCGACCTCTGCCATGCGGCCGGAGGCGGCTCGGCCGCCCTCCCGGGTCTGCTGGCCCAACGCTTCTTCGGGGTTCCGCTGCTGGTCACCGAGTACGGGGTGCAGCTGCGCGCGCAGTACCTCGCGGCGGGCGACGCGCGGGTCCCGGTGCGGGCGCTGATGGCCGCCTTCCACCAGCGGCTCGCCGCCGAGGTGTACGAGCGGGCCGCCCTCATCACCCCCGGCAACACCCACACTCGCCGCTGGCAGGAGAAGTGCGGCGCCGACCGCGCCAAGCTGCGCACGGTGTACCCGGGCATGGCCGCCGACCGCTTCCAGGCGGTGGGCGAGGACCCGGGCGGGGGCGACCCCACCACGCTGGTCTGGGTCGGCCGCATCGACCCGACCAAGGACCTCATCGCCCTGCTGCACGCCTTCGCGGAGGTCCGCCGCGCGGAACCGGACGCGCGGCTGCGCATCTTCTACACGGGCCAGGCGTCCGGCGCCGCCCCAGGCACGCAGTCCCACGGGATGGGGCCGGCTCCGTACGGCGACGCGCCGGGCGGGGGGCGCGGTGGGGCTGCGCCGGGGTTCTTCGACGGTGCCGGTGCCGGTTTAGGTTTGGGTTTCGGCGGTGGGGCCGGCTCGGCCGGGTTCGGCTCGCCCGGATTCGGTTCGGCCGGATTCGGTTCGGCCGGGTCCGGCGGGACGGGTTTGGGCGGCCGTGGCGGTGGCGGTGGTGGTCGCCACGGCTTCGGTGCGGGCGTCCGGGGCGCTGCGGGGTATGAGGGGACGGGCCACGGGATCAGCGCGGCCGGGCCGGACTACGGCTTCGGGCCGGACTACGGCTTCGGGCCGGGGTCGGGCCGCGCGGCCGGTTCGGGGTACGGAGCGGGATCGTCTTACGGTGCCGGATCGGCGTACGGTGCCGGATCGGCGTACGGTGCCGCATCGGCGTACGGGGTCGGCGGCGCGGGCCATGCGGCCGGGCCGGGTTCGGATTACGGGTTCGTCCAGGGACACGCGGGCGGCTCCGGCCACGGCGGTGCCCAGGCATTCGGCGGCGCCCACGGAGATGGCGGCGCC
This sequence comes from Streptomyces sp. NPDC023838, assembly GCF_040639555.1. Taxonomy (NCBI): domain Bacteria; kingdom Bacillati; phylum Actinomycetota; class Actinomycetes; order Kitasatosporales; family Streptomycetaceae; genus Streptomyces; species Streptomyces sp. NPDC023838. The sequence goes on along the minus strand of NZ_JBFAAD010000023.1, from coordinate 109,246 downwards.
CACGGAGATGGCGGCGCCCATGGATACGGCAGCGCCCACGGATACGGGAACGCCCGGGGATACGGATTCGGCGGAGCCCAAGGATTCGGCGCTCCCGCCTCCCCCCTGTCGCCGGAGGCCGCCGCGTACCTCTCCCACTGCCGCGCCCTCGCGGCCCAGCTCTTCCCCGACGAAGCGGTGGACGCGCACGCGGTCGGGGACAACCCGGTCTCCTTCGAGGAGATCGGCGGGCCGGGCGCGCCGGAGCTGGCCGACGCGTACGCCTGCGGCAGCGTCGTCGTGCTCTCCAGCGTCGTGGAGGGCTTCCCGGTCAGCCTGGTCGAGGCGATGTTCTGCGGCCGGGCCACGGTCTCGACGGACGCGGGCGCGGTGGTCGAGGTCATCGGCGGTACGGGGCTGGTGGTGCCGCCGCGCAACCCCCGCGCTCTGGCCGACGCGTGCGTGGCGCTGCTGCGCGACCCCGAACGCCGCGAACGACTCGGCGCCGCCGCCCGCGCCCGCGCGCTCGAACTCTTCACCGTCGAGCAGAACCTCGCGGCATTTCACGGCATTTACCTGGAGCTGATGTCCCACTGCCCGGTGCACCGCGAGACCGTGGACGAGAGTGGCGACCCGGTGCCCTTCTCCCGCCCGGCGGAGGCCCACGTCCTGGGCAGCTGGGCGGCGCTGGCCGCCCCGTCCACGGCCGCCGGTCACGCCCCGAGCTGGGCGGACGCGGGTGCGCGCGGCGATGGCTCGCGGCGTACGGGCTGGGGCGGCGCGACCGGCCGGGGCGTGGGCCCGGACCGAGCCGGGGCGCCGAGTGCCGACCCCGGCGCTCCTACTGAGCCCGGCCACCGCACCACTGGCCACTCCGCCCCCTCCCGTACCGCGTCCGGACACCCGGCCCCGCTCCCCTCGGACCCGATCGGCCCGCCCGGTACCGGCCGCTCCGGCTCCGCCCACGCCGAGGAGGCGACCCGATGACCCGCCCCCCGACGACCCGGCCGACGGGCGGCCCCGCCGACAACGACATCCCGCGCGCCCCCGAGAGCTCGGGCGCCTGGGACATCCGCTCGGAGGCCCTGCTGACCGACCCGATCCCCAAGCGCCCCACGGGCGTACGAGGCCAGCGCCTGCCGATCCCGAGGGTCAACCCGTCCTCCCCGCAGGGGAGTGCGAGAGGGACGGCGAGCGAGGCGCGTCCGGAGTCCGCTACCGCGAACTCCGCCCACCCGGCGACCGGTTCCCCCTGGGAGGCCCCGGCACCCCAGGAGGACCCGCAGCCCGGGGCGCCTCGTGATTCCGCGGCGTCCCAGGAGCCCGTCACCGTCCAAGAGCCCACCGAGGGCGAGGCTCCCGCCAAGGGCGAGGCTCTCACCGAGGACGCGGACCCCACCCAGGACGAAGCCACCGAGGACGCGGACCCCACCCAGGACGAAGCCACCGAGGACGCGGACCCGACCCAGGACGAAGCCATCGAGGACGAGGCCCCCACCCAAGACGACGCCGTCGACGACGCGGACCTCCCCACCGCCCGGAGGCCCGCGGCCCCCGGCCAACCCCCAACGGCGGCCCCCCGCCCCCGCCCCCGGCGCGGCCCCGCCGACCCCGTCAAGGCGCTCATGCACCGGCACCGGGACCTGTGCGAGCGGGCCGTCGATCCGCTGGAGATCGCCGCCGGGCTCGAAGCGCACGGGGTGACCGACCGGACCGCCGCCCGCTTCCGGCACCGGGACGTGTTCTCGCTCGCCGAGGAGCTCTACGCGCGCGTGCCGCGCGGCACCGAACCGCCGCGCCACGACCTGGGACCCGCACCCCAGCCCGCCGGGCGGCCGTTCCGGGTGCTGCGCGCGCTGCTGCCCGGCGCGCTGTGCGCCCTCACCGTGACGGCGGCCCGGCTCACCGTGGGCGGGGCACGGCTCGCCGTGATCGCCGCCGGGGCCGCGGCCGTCGGCGCCGCCCTCGCGTACGCCGTCCGGCGCGGACCCCTGCGGACCGGCCGTGGCGCCGGGCTGCCGTGGGCGCTCTGGCTCGCCGCGTACGCCGTCGCGGGCGACGGCCTGCTGGACGCGCTGGTCACGGGCGGCCCGGACGGCGGGCCCGGCGGCTCCGACGGCTGGGCCGCCGACCCGGCGGCCGCCGTCGGCCTCACCCTGGCCGTCGCCCCCGCCACCTGGTGCGCCCGCCTCTTCGCCGTACGCGCCCGGCGCGGCCTCGCCACCAGCCGTGGCCTGGAGGAGTTCACCGGCCGCTCCCGTCCCCTCCTGCTCGGCACGGTCGCCCTGTTCCTGGCCGTCCTCGCCGCCGTCCTGCTGACCGGCCGATTCGCTTACGGACACGGCTCGTTCGCGTCCGCCATCGCACCCGGCGCGCTGCTCTTCCTGGCGCGGCTGCTCGCCCTGCACGGCTTCGCACCGGTCGCCACCGCCGGACTGCGGGCGGCCGCCTGCGCCGAGGCGGCCGCCCTCGCCCTGGTGCTCGCCGGCCGGCTGCCGGGCTGCGGCGTCCTCGCCCGCCCGGTGACCGCCGCCGTCGAGGCGGGCGGCGCGGGAGCCGTCCCGGCGGCCGTCTGCGGCGCCGCCGCCCTCGCTCTGCTGGCCAGGGCCACCGCGGTCCTCGCCCGCGCCTCGGCCCACTCCGCACGCCCATCCACCCCCGAACAGCACTACACGCATTGACGCGCACTGATGCCCGAAGGAGAACGAGACACATGACCGCCCTGCCCCCGGCCTCCTGCCGACCGCACGGAAAGGCCGTGCGATGAGGGTGCTACTGCTCGGTGCCAACGGATATCTGGGCCGTTTCGTCGCCGACCGCCTGCTCGCCGACCCGGCCGTCCAGCTCACCGCGCTCGGGCGCGGCGACGACGCCGACGTCCGGTTCGACCTCGCCTCCGGCAGCCCGGGAGCCCTCACCCGCTTCCTGGACGCCGTCCACCCCGGGGTCGTGATCAACTGCGCGGGCGCCACCCGCGGCGGCGCCCGCGAACTGACGCGGCACAACACCGTCGCCGTCGCCACCGTCTGCGAAGCCCTGCGCCGCAGCGGCTGCGGGGCCCGCCTCGTGCAGCTCGGCTGCGCCTCCGAGTACGGCCCCTCCCAGCCGGGATCGTCCACCGCCGAGGACGCCGTGCCGCGCCCCGGCGGCCCGTACGGCGTGAGCAAGCTCGCCGGGACGGAGCTGGTCCTCGGCTCCGGCCTCGACGCCATCGTGCTGCGGGTCTTCTCGCCGGTCGGGCCCGGCACCCCCGCCGGATCCCCACTCGGCCGCCTCGCCGAGGCGATGCGCCGCGCCATGCAGTCCGGCGACGGGGAACTCAAGCTCGCCGGGCTCGGAGTGCAGCGCGACTTCGTGGACGTCCGCGACGTGGCCCGCGCCGTGCACGCCGCCTCCCTCTCGGCCGCCCAGGGCGTCGTCAACATCGGGACCGGCCGCTCGGTGAAGCTGCGCGACGCGGCCGCCGTCCTCGCCCGGGTCGCCGGGTACGGCGGCGCGCTGCACGAGCTGGACGCCGGACCCGGCCTGCGGCCAGGCGTCATCGGCGCCCCCCGCCCGTCCGCCGACGCCGTCCTGGAGCACCTGGCGGCGGCGCCCCCGGCCCCGTACCCCGACGGCTGCGGCAGCTGGCAGCAGGCCGACGTCCGCACCGCGCGCGACCGGCTCGGCTGGCGGCCCCGCATCAACCTGGAGGAGTCGCTGGCCGACATCTGGATGGAGGCGGCGTGCCGCATCTGACCACCACCGGCGCCCCGCGCGCGGCGACCTCGGGACGGCTCGGGTTCGGTGTCCCCGGCTGCGCGCACCCCCTGGTCGCCCCGGTCGAGTGGGCCGAGCTGACCCGCCCCGGCACCCCGCTGCACTGGGCGGTCCTGAACGTTGCCGACGGCCCGGGCAGCAGGCCCGACCCGCACTGCCTGGAGGCCGCCGGGAAGCTGCGCAACGCGGGCATCCGCGTCCTGGGCCACCTCGACACGGCGTACGGGACCCGCCCCTTCGGGGAGCGGATCTCCGACGCGCACCGGTTCCTCGACTGGTACCGCGTCGACGGCTTCCTGCTGGACCGCTGTCCCACGGACCGGGACGCACTGCCCGAGGTGCGGCGCACGGTCTCGGCCCTGCGGGCCCTGCGCGAGGGCGCCCACCTGGTGCTCGGCCAGGGCGTCCACCCGTACCCGGGCTACGCGGAGAGCGCCGACCAACTGGTCACCTTCACCGGACCGTGGAGCGAGTACCGGTGGTCGCAAGCGGCCGAGTGGACCGCCGACCACCCGGCGGAGCGCTTCTGCCACTTCGTCCACGGAGTGCCCCGCACCCACCTCGACGAGGCCCTGCGGATCGCCCGCTGGCAGGGCGCGGGCACGATCTACTTCACCGACCGGGGCGACAGCGGGGGACAAATGAACCCATTCGAGACACTGCCCGGCTACTGGGACGAAATCGTCTCGCGTATCGGACCGGGTATCTCGGAATGAGAAGTGGCGTGGCAGTGTTACCGGAAGAACAACCGTACTGACATACCGACCGACGGAGTTTCCGTGTCGCTGCCACCCTTGGTAGAGCCGGCTGCCGAGCTCACCGTAGACGAGGTCCGCAGGTACTCGCGCCACCTGATCATTCCCGATGTCGGGATGGACGGGCAGAAGCGGCTGAAGAACGCCAAGGTGCTCTGTGTGGGCGCCGGCGGCCTCGGCTCGCCGGCCCTGATGTACCTGGCCGCCGCCGGTGTCGGCACGCTCGGCATCGTCGAGTTCGACGAGGTCGACGAGTCGAACCTGCAGCGCCAGATCATCCACAGCCAGGCCGACATCGGCCGTTCCAAGGCCGAGTCCGCCAAGGACTCGGTGCTGGGGATCAACCCGTACGTGAACGTGGTCCTGCACGAAGAGCGGCTCGAAGCCGAGAACGTGATGGACATCTTCAGCCAGTACGACCTGATCGTCGACGGCACGGACAACTTCGCCACCCGGTACCTCGTCAACGACGCGTGCGTGCTGCTCAACAAGCCGTACGTGTGGGGCTCGATCTACCGGTTCGACGGCCAGGCCTCGGTCTTCTGGTCCGAGTACGGTCCCTGCTACCGCTGCCTCTACCCGGAGCCCCCGCCGCCGGGCATGGTCCCCTCCTGCGCCGAGGGCGGCGTCCTGGGCGTGCTCTGCGCGTCCATCGGCTCCATCCAGGTCACCGAGGCGATCAAGGTCCTCGCGGGCGTCGGCGAGCCGCTGGTCGGCCGACTGATGATCTACGACGCCCTGGAGATGCAGTACCGCCAGGTGAAGGTCCGCAAGGACCCGAACTGCGCGATCTGCGGTGAGAACCCAACCGTCACCGAGCTCATCGACTACGAGGCCTTCTGCGGCGTCGTCTCCGAGGAGGCCCAGGAGGCGGCGCTCGGCTCGACCATCACTCCCAAGCAGCTCAAGGAGTGGATCGACGCCGACGAGAAGATCGAGATCATCGACGTCCGCGAGCCGAACGAGTACGAGATCGTCTCCATCCCGGGCGCCAAGCTGATCCCGAAGAACGAGTTCCTGATGGGCAACGCCCTCCAGGACCTGCCGCAGGACAAGCGCATCGTGCTGCACTGCAAGACGGGCGTCCGCTCGGCCGAGGTGCTCGCGGTCCTGAAGTCCGCGGGCTTCGCGGACGCGGTCCACGTCGGCGGCGGCGTGATCGGCTGGGTCCACCAGATCGAGCCGGAGAAGCCCGTCTACTGACCGGTCCGCCGGTCCGTCCACTGATCCTTCTGTAAGGAACGTCCCGTAGGACATTTGTCCTGCGGGACCCAGGACGGTCATCTCTGCCGCGTTCGGTGCCCCCTGAGCGAAGCTCTTTCTTGTCAGCGAGATCAGCGAGAGAGCACGCGCGAAGGGGGCACTGTGATGACCACGGTGGCAATCGAGAACCAGGTCCGCACGGCGGGAACCGAGGCTGCCGGGACGCAGACCGAGGCGCAGGCCGGCACCACCGCGCAGCCGGAGATCAAGGGCCTGCCCAACTGGTACTTCCCGCTGGTCGGTTGCTTCGCCGGGGTCTTCGACATCGCCCGCGCGTACCCGGTGGTCTACTGGCTGATCCCCCTCGTGGCCGCCCTGAACATCGCCCTCACGCTCACCGTGCTCAGGGCCCGGATGCGCTACATGAGGGCGCTCTGGAAGAACAAGCGCACCCGCATGCTGGCCCTCGGCCTGCTCGGCCTCCGCTTCGTGGTCCGCTTCGGCCTGAGCTTCGCCGGCCTCGCGATGGGCGCGGCGAGCGGCAGCCTCGTCGTCGGCGTCGTGATGGCGGTGCTGGGCATGGCGATGGCCTGGGGCGACCAGTGGCTGATCCTGCGCACCCTCGAGCGCGCCCGGGCCTGACGGCCGCCCGGCCGGACCGGAGCCCGGCCGTGCCCGGTCCGCTAGGACTGGCAGACGGTCCCGTTCACCGGGACCTTGCCCTCCAGCAGATACGCGTCGACGGTCCGCATCACACAGGTGTTGCCCGCGGTGTACGCGCCATGGCCCTCGCCCTTGTTGGTCAGCAGCACCCCCACGCCCGCGCCCAGCTTGTCCGCCATCTTCTTCGCGCCCTCGTACGGGGTCGCCGGGTCGCCGGTGGTGCCCACCACCAGGACCGGACCCGCACCCGGGGCACTCGCCTCCGGCACGTCCCGCTCGCCCGGCACCGGCCAGTTCGCACACCACCCGGCCGTGTCCCAGGCCAGGAACTCCCCGAAGACGGGGGATATTCGCCGGAATTCCGGCACCAGCGCCCGCGCCTGCGCGGCGGTCGGCCGCGCTGTGCTGTCGTCGCAGGAGATCGCCCGCTGCGAGTGGCTCTGCGTCCCGTAATGCCCGCTCCTGGAGCGGTCGCTGTACGAGTCGGCCATCGCGAGCAGCAGGTTGCCGGTGCCGCGCTCCTGGACCTCCGCGAGTGCCTGGGTGAGGTAGGGCCAGCTCTCCTTCGAGTACAGCGGCATGACGATGCCGGTCAGTGCGAGGCTCTGGTTGAGCTCGCGCCCGCCCGACGTGGGCAGCGGTCGCTCGTCGAGCCGCGACAGGAGCCCCGCGATCCGCTCGGTGCCCGCCTTCGGGTCCTGGCCGGTCGACTTCAGGTAGTCGTCGAGGGCCCGCTGGAAGCCGGTGGCCTGGTTCCGCGCGTGGCCCACCGCGTCGGCGGTCGGGTCGACCACCGCGTCCAGCACGGTCCGCCCCACCTGGTGCGGGAACAAGTGGGCGTAGGTGCCGCCCAGTTCGGTTCCGTAGGAGATTCCGAAGTAGTTGAGCTTCGCGTCGCCGAGGACCTGGCGGAGCAGGTCCATGTCCCGGGCCGCGTTGCTCGTCCCCACATACGGCAGGACCTTCCCGGAGCGGCGCGCGCAGCCCGCGCCGAAGTCGGCCCCGTCCTTGAGGAAGGCCGCTTCCTCGGCCGGGGTGTCCGGAGTGGCGTCGATCCGCCGCTCGGCGTCCGCCTGTTCCTTGTCGTCGCGGCACACCACGCCGGAGCTCCTGGCGACGCCGCGCGGGTCGAAACCGACCAGGTCATAGCGCGAGTTGAGGGAGCGGAAGGTGTTCGCGGCCCGCGGCAGGATCTCCACGCCCGAGCCGCCGGGGCCGCCGAAGTTGAAGAGCAGCGAGCCGATCCGCTTGTCCTTGTCGCGCGCCTGCTTGCGCACGAGCGCGACGGAGATGGTGTCACCGGCCGGTTTCGCGTAGTCCAGCGGCACCTTGACCTCGGCGCACTGCCATCCCGGGCTTTTGCACGAACTCCAGCGCGGCCGCTGCCCGGTGAGCGCGGCCGGGAGCGCCCGGGCCTTGTCGTCCGTGCCGGCCGTGGGCGCGGCGGAGGCCGTGCTCTTCGGCGGGGCGGTGGCGCCCGAAGCCTTCCCGCCGGAGTCGCAGCCCGCGAGCAGCCCGGCCGCGATCACGGCGACGGCGGCCAGCGCTCCTGCCCGTACCCGTACAAGACTGTTCATGGACGCCCCCCACGCGCCGAGTGAATCAAGTCCAGTCATCGTAGGCGGCCCCACTGACAACGCCCCGAGAGCCCGCCCGGCACCGGCTTCCGGCCCAGGTCGGCGGGGGTGCGAACCCAGCCCGCCCCCCCCGCCTGCCCCCTGCCCGGCCCCCGCCCGGGCTACTGGCAGACCGTCCCGGCCGCCGGCGCCTTGCCGTCCAGCAGATAGGTGTTCACCGCGTCCTGCACGCACTTGCTGCCGCTGTTGTACGCGCCGTGCCCCTGCCCCTTGTACGTCAGCTCCACCCCGACGCCCGCCCCGAGCTTCTCCGCCATGTGCTTGGCGCCCTCGTACGGCGTGGCCGGGTCGCCGGTGTTGCCGACGACCACGATCGGCGCCGCGCCCGGCGCGCTCACCTCGGGAGTGCTCCACTGGCCGGGCACGGGCCAGGCGGCGCAGCTCACCATGCCCCAGCCGAGGAAGTCGCCGAAGACGGGGGACGCCTTGCGGAACTCGGGCAGCTTGGCCTTCGTTTGGTCCAGTGAGTAACGGTCCTTGAAATCAGCACAGTTGATGGCGGTGTTGGCCGCCTGGATGTTGCTGTACGTGCCGTCCTTGGCCCGGCCGTTCATCGCGTCGGACAGGGCGAGGAGGAGGGCGCCGTTCCCGCCCTCCGCCTCGTCCACGCCCCGCTCCAGGAGCTGCCAGTACTCCTTGGAGTAGAGGGCCTGGGCGATGCCGTTGGTCGCCTCGGTCTGCGTCAGCATGCGGGTGCCGCTGCCGGGGATGGGCTGCTTGTCGAGTTCGGCGAGGAGCTTGACGATGCCGGCCTCGACCTCCTTCACGTCCGATCCGGCCAGCTGGCACTTGTCGCCCCGGTCCACACAGTCCTGGGCGAAGTTGTCGAGGGCGAGCTGGAAGCCCTTGGCCTGCCCGAGCGCGCCCTGCTCGGCGGTGCTGGTGGGGTCGACGACGGCGTCGAAGACGGCCCGGCCGACGTTCTTGGGGAACAAGTGGGCGTACACCCCGCCCAGTTCGGTCCCGTAGGAGATCCCGAAGTAGTACAGCTTGTCGTCGCCGAGCACCTGGCGCATCAGGTCCATGTCGCGCGCGGCGCCGGCGGTGCCGACATGGGGCAGGACCCGCCCCGAGTTGGACTGGCAGGTCGCCGCGAACGCCTTCATGTGGTCAGTGAGGGACTTCTCCTCGGCCGCGTCGTCCGGCGTGAAGTCCTGCGCGAAGTAGCGGTCGAGCTGGCTGTCGCTCTCACACTGCACGGGTGCGCTGGAGCCGACCCCGCGCGGGTCGAAGCTCACCAGGTCGTAGCGGGCCCTGAGCTTGTCGTAGTCGCCCGCGACGGCGGGCAGGGTGCTCACCCCGGAGCCGCCGGGGCCGCCGAAGTTGAAGATCAGCGACCCGATGCGCCTGTCCTTGTCGCGGGCCTCGGCCCGGATGAGCGCGAGCTCCACCGACCCGGCGTCGGGCTTGTCGTAGTCGAGGGGCACGCGCATGGTGGCGCACTTCCACTCGCCCCCGCCGGGCGGTGGCGAGGGCGTGTCCCCGCTGCCCTCCGCCTGGGAGGGGGCGCCGCACTTCTTCCAGTTCAGCTTCTGGGAGGCGAGCGCCGACGCCTTGGCCGGGGACGACTCCTTGGTCCCGCTGTCGGAGCACCCGGTGGCGGTGAGCAGCAGGGCGGCGGTGACGGTGGCGAGAGAGGCGGCACGCAGGGCGGCGGAGTTCTGGGCGACGGGGTTCTCCATGCCCCCATCGTGGGCCCGGCAGCCGGGGCCCGCGCGAAACCGCAGGCCATGCGGGTGGCCGGAGCCTCTGTGCGGGCCCGTCAGAGTTCGCCCCTGCGCGTCAGGTAGTTGAAGCACAGCCACCCCGGCAGCACCGGCAGCCAGAAGGTGAGCAGCCGGTAGAGCAGCACGGCGGAGGCCGCCGTCTCGGCCGGCAGGCCCGCGATGGTCAGGGCCGTGGAGAGGGCCAGCTCGACCGCGCCGACACCGCCCGGCGTGGGGGCGGCCGACCCCAGCGCGTTGGCGGTGAGGAAGACCACCGCGACGCTCGCGTAGCTGAGGGTGTTGTCGCCGGAGCCGAAGGCCCGGATGGAGGCGTCCAGACACATCACGAAGGTGCCGGTGATCAGCAGTATCCCGCCGATGCCGGTGAGCAGCTTCTGCGGCCGCTGGAGCACGTCCAGCATGCGCGGCACCACTCCGGCGAACAGCGACCGGACCCGGGTGACGACGAACTTCCTCAGGAAGGGGATGGCGGTGACCACCAGGATCAGCACCGCGGCCGTCAGCAGACCCGCGATCACGGTCCGGGACGGCGAGAGGTCCGGCGTCTTCTCGGTGCCTGTCACATAGCCGAAGACCAGCAGCAGCGAGATGTGGGAGGCGAGCCCGAAGAGCTGTGAGGCGCCCACACTCGCCACCGCGAGGCCGGGGCGCACCCCCGCACGCTGCAGGAATCGGGTGTTCAGGGCGACACCACCGACCGCCGCCGGGGCGACCAGCTTCACGAACGAGCCCGCGACCTGCGCGATCACGGCCCGCCAGAACGGCACCTTCTCGGGGACGAAGCCCAGCAGGCTCGCCGCCGCCGCCGGGTAGGAGAGGGCGGAGAAGAGCACGGCCGCCGCCACCCAGCCCCACTGCGCGTTCGCGACGAGATCGCCGAACTTGATGTGGGTGATCTGCACCAGCAGGTAGTACGCGGCGATGGCACCGGCCACGAAGGTCAGCAGGGTCTTCACCTTGATGCGCTCCAGGCGCACCGGCTCGACCGGGGCCTGCGGGCGGATCAGCAGCACCTGGGCGCGGATCTGGGTGAGCAGATCGTCCTCGCGCGCGTTCTCCAGTGCCTCGTCGATGGCCTCCTTCTCGGCCTTCTTCTCGGCGCGCACCGCCTTGTTCTCGGCCCGTACGGCCTTGCGCTCGTCCCCGGCGGCCGACGGCTGCTCAGGAGCGCTCGGCGCCTCGGCGTCGCGCTGTCTGGCCTCCGCCGCCTCGGCGGCCCGCGCCTCCTTTGCCGCGAGCGAGGCCTCGATGACGGCCTCGCGCTCGCGCTGCGCCTGCTCGCGCGCCAGACGGCGCAGCGTCGCGCGCGTGGAGCGGGTCAGGGCGATCGGCTGGAGCAGCGGCAGGCTGTCGGCCACGGTGTCCGGGCCGAGCACCTCCACGGCGGCGGCCACCGCGCGCTCGGCGCCGACCCGCAGCCCGAGGGTGACCAGGAGCTGCGCGATGTCCATGCGCAGCACCACATCGCCGGCCGCGATCTCGCCGCCGCGCAGATCCGTGAGGATGACCGTGCCGGAACGATCCACCAGGATCGCGTCCCCCGCGAGCCGGCGGTGGGCGATGCGCCGCGACTGCAGCGCGCGCACCTGCCGCCAGGCGCTGCGCATCAGCTCGTCGGTGATCTCCTCGTCGTCCAGCGAGTCCAGGGAGCGCCCGCCGGTGTGCTCGTACACGAGCATCACGGCGTCCGGCCCGAGCTCGGAGGTGGCGATCAGCTTGGGCGCGTGCGCCCCGGCGGCGATCGCCGCGTACGCGAGCAGCGCCTCCGACTCCAGCGCCTGGCGCAGCGACTGGATGGAGCGGCGGGTGGTGATGGAGCGCAGGGTCAGCCGCCGCCAGACCCGGTAGAAGAAGCCCTGGGCCTGCTGTTCGCGGTCGACGACGGTCACATCGAGCGGCGGCGCGTCCTCCAGGGTCACGAAGTAGCGGCGGCCCCGGTCGCCCTGCTCCATGGAGTCCGGGACGTCCTCGGCGCGCATGGCGGTGAGTGGCCGGAAACCGACGTTCCGCAGTCCGGCGAGGAGGGTCTGCCCGGTGGGCCGGACATTGGGCGACCCCACCGCGTACAGCGTTCCGTAGGCGACCGTCCAGCCGAGCAGGACCGTGACGAGGATCGAGAAGGCGGTCGTCTGGCCCCCGACGAGCACGGCGAAGGAGTTGAGCAGCAGGACCGCCCACAGAGCGACCCGCCAGCGTGGTCTGCGGGCCATGCCGACGGCCGTCATATAGGCGATGACCGGGGCGAGATAGCCGTGCACGGGGTCGGTGAGACCGCCCGACCCGGACTGCTGGGTGAGCGCGCTGGTGATCGACTCGGGCGCCGACTTGGCCACCCAGAGATCGGTGGCGAGGGCCGCGCCGTGGGCGAGCACGGCCGCGAGCACACCGTCCGCGATGCGCAGTCCATCACGTTTGATCAGCCGCTCGATGGCGAAGGCGACCGGCAGGATCAGCACGGCGATGGAGGAGACCAGACCGGCCAGCCGGATCAGTACGTCCGGGGCCTGGTCCGAGCCCTTGCTGATGTCCTGCTCCAGGCCGGACGTGGTGTGGTGGGCGATCGCGGCGATGGTGAGCACGATCGCGATGGCCAGCACGCCGCTGATCAGCCGCACGAGGTCGGAGGGGCGGTGCACGCGCGCGGGGAGCAGGGGTTCGTCCACGGAGACGCGCTCGATGGCGCCCGAGCCCTCACAGGCCTCGAAACCGGACCCGGCCTCCTTCTCCGCCCCGCGCAGCGCGGAGGTGGCCGTGGCGCCGGACGGGGTCACGGAGGAGGTCCTGGCGCCGGGCGCGGAGGAGCCGGACGGGGCCCCGGACGCGGCCGACGGGCCGGACGCGGCCTTCGCGCCGGAAGCGGGTACGTCGGACCGCGCCCCCGTCTCCGGGGTGCTGCCGGCCGCCGCTTCGGGTGGCTGCACGCCCCGCTCCTTCGCCGTCTGGTCCGCTGTCTCGCCGGTCTGGTCTTCGCTCTGGTCTTCGTGCTCTCGTATCACCGGTCACCGCCCGCATGATGGTGGCATGACCAGGCCCCCCAGGGGGGCATCAGGGTGCGTCGAGAGGGCGTACTCCGTGCGATACGCGCCCTAGGGCCATAGTGCGCGCGGTCAGCGGGAGCCTGCTCCCCGGTCGACTGTCGGTGGCGTACGGCAGGATGGACAGGGTGAGCGATGAGCTGCCGGAACTCCCGGAGTATGCCGAAAGGGTGCTGGACGTCGCCGAGCAGATCCCGCCCGGCCGGGTGATGACGTACGGGGACGTCGCCGAATGGCTCGGCGAGGGCGGCCCCCGCCAGGTCGGCCGCGTCATGGCGCTGTACGGCGGCGCCGCGCCCTGGTGGCGCGTGGTGCGCGCGGACGGCGCACTGCTGCCGGGCCACGAGCTGCGCGCCCTCGGTCACTACCGGGAGGAGTCCACGCCCCTGCGTGAGGCGAGCCGCTCGGCCGAGGGACATCTGCCGCGCCTGGACATGCGCAGGGCGCGCTGGGGCGGCGGTGCGCAGGGCGGCGAGGGCGCGGGGAGCCGGTCCGCGCGCGCCGGAGAGATAGCGGGCGCCGCGCGGTCGGCGGGCGCGAAGCACGAGGTCGGCGGCGGAGCGGCTCATATCTGACAGCTTCGGCCATGGGGCGTCACCGGGGGCGGCCGCAGGACCGTACGGATGACTCGCTGCGTGCCGGGCGCGCTTCGGCGTACCGTCGACAGTCGGCACGGCCCCCTTCCGTACCCCCATCACCAGCACACCCACCAGGACCGGCGATCCACGTGAGCTCCTCCTCCTTCACCGGGCGTACGACGTACCCCCAGGTACGACGGCGGTCCGCCGGCGCGTACCGACTGGTACGTACCCCGTTGAGCCCGGTGGCCCCCCCTTTGCTGGACGCACGTCAGCGGGCGGTGGTTGACCATGGCCAGGGGCCGCTGCTCGTCCTCGCCGGACCGGGCACCGGCAAGACCACGACGCTCGTCGAGGCGGTCGCGGCCAGGGTGGCCGCCGGGACCGACCCCGAGCGCATCCTCGTCCTCACCTTCAGCCGCAAGGCCGCGGTGGAGCTCCGCGACCGGATGGCGCTGCGCCTGGGCGGCACCCGGGGCCCGCAGGCCACCACCTTCCACTCCTACTGCTACGCCCTGGTCCGCGCCCACCAGGACGCCGACCTGTTCGCCGAGCCGCTGCGGCTGCTGTCCGGCCCCGAGCAGGACGTGGCCGTGCGCGATCTGCTGGCCGGTCAGCTCGGCCTGGAGCGCGAGGGGCTCGCCCACGTCCGCTGGCCCGACGAACTGCGCGCCTGTCTGACCACGCGCGGCTTCGCCGACGAGGTGCGCGCGGTGCTCGCCCGCAGCCGCGAACTGGGCCTGGCACCGGACGCGCTGGCCGCCTTCGCCCGGCGCACCGGCCGCCCCGACTGGCGTGCGGCGGCGGCGTTCTTGGCCGAATATCTCGATGTCCTCGACCTCCAGGGCGTACTGGACTACGCGGAACTGGTCCACCGGGCGGTGCTGCTCGCCGAGCGCGGCCCGCACTCCGGCACGTCGTCCCACGTCTCCTCCTCCGCCCGGTCGTACGGGCCCGCTCTGGCCGATGCGTACGACGCCGTGTTCGTGGACGAGTACCAGGACACCGACCCGGCCCAGGTCCGCCTGCTGCGGGCCCTCGCGGGCGGTGGCCGCACGCTGGTCGCCTTCGGCGACCCGGACCAGTCGATCTACGCGTTCCGGGGCGCCGACGTCAACGGGATCCTCGACTTTCCGGACACGTTCCGGCGCGTTGACGGCACTCCGGCGCCGGTCGAGGTGCTGACGACGTCCCGCCGCTCGGGCGAGAAGCTCCTCGCCGCGACCCGACTGCTGACCCGGCGGATGCCGATGCCGCGCCTGCCGTACGAGAAGGTACGGGCCCACCGCGAGCTGGCGGCGGTACGCGCGGGTGGGCGCGTGGAGGCGTACACCTACCCGACCGCCTCAACGGAGCTGGAGAACATCGCGGACATCGTTCGGCGCGCCCATCTGGAAGAGGGCGTTCCGTGGCACGACATGGCGGTCCTGACCCGCGCGGGCGCCCGCGCCCTGCCTGCCCTGCGCCGCGCCCTGACGTCGGCGGGCGTTCCGGTGGAGGTGGACGGCACGGACATCCCGCTGCGCCACGAGCCCGCGGTGACGCCCCTGCTGACGGCCCTGCGGGCGGTGGCGACGGCGGCGCTGCGGGGCCCGGCGGAGGAGGGCGAGGAGGGGCCCGGAGCGGCAGCCGACGGCGTCGTGGCGGCGGGCGCCCCCACTGACGGCGAGGAGAGTGCCCGCGCGGCCGACGCCGGCGAGGAGGGCGCTTCCGCCGACGGCGCGGCCGATGACGGTGAGAACAGTCCTGCGGCTGAGGGCGGCGCGGCCGATGACGGTGAGGGGGGTGCTGCCCCCGACGGTAGTGCGGCCGACGACGGCAAGGAGGGCGGTCCTGCCGCTCACGGCCGCGCGGCCGATGACGCCCCACCCCCCTGGCTCGACCCCGAAACCGCCCTCGAACTGCTCACGTCGCCCCTCGGCGGCATGGACAGCGCCGACATCCGCCGCCTCGGCCGCGCCCTGCGCGACGAGGAGCGGGCCGCGGGCAACCGCGTGCCGGCGCCCTCCGACGTCCTCCTCGCGCGCGTGCTCGCCGAGCCCGAGCGGCTCGTCGCGCACGACCCGGCGTACGCCCGGGGCGCCCAGCGCCTGAGCGCGCTGCTGCGCAAGGCCCGCGAGCTCCTGGAGGGCGGCGGCACCGCGGCCGAAGCCCTGTGGGAGCTGTGGAGCGGCACCCCCTGGCCCCAGCGCCTGGAACGGGCCGCGCTGCGCGGCGGTACGGCCGGACGCAACGCCGACCGCGACCTGGACGCGGTGTGCGCGCTGTTCGACACCGCGGCGCGCGCCGAGGAGCGCACCGGCGGCCGGGGCGCCCTCAACTTCCTGGAGGAGGTCGACGCGCAGGACATCGCCGCCGACACCCTCACCCGCCGCGCGGTGCGCCCCGACGCCGTACGCCTCATGACCGCCCACCGCTCCAAGGGGCTGGAGTGGGGCCTGGTCGTCGTCGCGGGCGTGCAGGAGGGCCTCTGGCCCGACCTGCGCCGCCGCGGCTCGCTCCTGGAGGCCGACCGCATCGGCCGCGACGGCCTCGCCGAACCGCTCACCCCCGGCGCTCTCCTGGCCGAGGAGCGCCGCCTCTTCTACGTCGCCGCCACCCGCGCGCGCGACCGTCTCGTCGTGACCGCCGTCAAGGCCCCGGCCGACGACGGCGACCAGCCCTCCCGCTTCCTCACCGAGCTCGGCGAGGAACCGAAGGACGTCACCGGCAGGCCCCGCCGCCCGCTGGCCGTCGCCGCGCTGGTGGCGGAGCTGCGCGCCACCACTGTCGACCCGGAGGCGTCCGAGGCGCTGCGGGACGCCGCCGCCCGCCGCCTCGCCCGCCTCGCCGCCCTCACCGACGACGAGGGCCAGCCGCTCGTCCCCGCGGCTCACCCGTACCGCTGGTGGGGGTTGAACGAGCCGACGCGCTCGGCGGTTCCCCTGCGCGACCGCGATCACCCGGTCGTGCTCTCCGGGAGCGCGCTCGACCAGCTCGCCAACACCTGCGCGCTGCAGTGGTTCCTGGGCCGCGAGGTGAAGGCCGACGCCCCCGCGACCGCCGCGCAGGGCTTCGGCAACGTGGTGCACGTACTGGCGGACGAGGTCGCCTCCGGGCGTACGGCCGCCGATCTGGCCGTGCTGATGGAACGGCTGGACTCGGTGTGGGACGCCCTGGCCTTCGACGCGCCCTGGAAGTCGGCCCAGGAGAAGAACAACGCGCGCGTGGCGCTGGAGCGGTTCCTGCGCTGGCACACGCTGGACCGTACGGGCCGCACCGCCGTCGCCACCGAGCACGACTTCGACGTGACGCTGGAGGCGGGCGAGTACGAGGTCCGCATCCGCGGGTCCATGGACCGGGTGGAACAGGACGAGGCGGGCCGCGCCTACGTCGTCGACTTCAAGACCGGCAAGCAGGCGCCCACCGCGGGCGAGGTGGCCGCGCATCCCCAGCTGGCGGTCTATCAGCTGGCGGTCGAGCGGGGTGCGGTCGACGAGGCGTTCGCGGGCGAGCGCCCCGTGTCCGGCGGCGCCGAGCTGGTCCATCTGCGCCAGCCCGCCCCCAAGAAGGAGGGCGGCGAGGCGTACCCGAAGGTGCAGGCGCAGGAGCCGCTGGCGGGGGAGTGGGTCGGCGACCTCCTCGCCACGGCCGCGGGCCGCGTCCTGGACGAGCAGTTCACCCCGAACCCGGGTCAGCAGTGCACCAACTGCACCTTCCGTACGTCGTGCTCGGCCCAGCCGGAGGGGCGGCAGGTGCTGGAGTGACGTTTTGGGGCGCAGAGCCGCTGTAGTGACGGGGGCACGCCAGTCGCACGATGTCTCCGGTTCACCAGTCGTGAGGAGAGACACATGCGGGTCAGACGGAACGCCCTGGTCGTCGCGGTGGTCGGTACGACCGCTGTCGCCGGGCTTGCTGGGTGCGGCAAGGAAGACGCCAACAGTGCCAAGGGGGTTTCCGAGGCCAGGAAGCCCTCCGCGACGGCCTCCGCGACACCCGCGGACCCGTTCGCGGGGATGAGCGCCGACGCGATCGCCGAGAAGGCGGTCGGCGTCACGAAGACGGCGAACACCGTCAAGGTGGCGGGTGCGGGGATCTCCGACGGCGAGCACATGAGCCTGGAGGTCACGGTCACCCGCGCGGGCCACTGCTCCGGCAGCGTGACCGTCAAGGGCGGCAAGGCCCACATACTCAAGGCCGACGCCAAGGCCTACTACATGAAGGCCGACGAGAAGTTCTACCGGGCCATGGCCAAGGAGGACGGCACCTCCAAGCAGGAGGCCGACGCCATGGTCGAGGTCCTCAAGGGCCGCTGGATGAAGATCCCGTCGGACGCCCCGGCGAAGTCCGCGAAGCGCCACGACAAGTCGTCGGACGACGACATGGGTCAGTTCTGCGTGCTCTCCGAGCTCGTCGCGGGCATGGACGACGACAAGGCCGACCGCACCGGGATGACCAAGGGCGCCGACACCGTCGTCGCCGGTGTGCCGGCGGTCACGCTCGTCGGCAAGAAGAAGAGCGACGGCTCCGCCGTCACGATGTACGTCGCCAAGCGGGGGCCGGCCCATCTCCTGAAGGTCGTCGAGACGGGCGGCAAAGAGCCGGGCACCGTCACCTTCGGTGACTACGACAAGCCCGTGACGATCACTCCGCCGCCCGCCGACCAGATCATGGACCTGGAGAAGCTGGGCATGTAGCCGGGCGGCGTTCCGGCTCCGGCTCCGGCTCCGGCTCCGGCTCAGGCTCCGGCTCCGGCTCCGGAAGGCCCGGAGAGATGAAGGCCTGACGGTCGGGCGCGCCGGGGGCGCGGCGCGGGCAGGGCGAGGGGGCTGCCGCCCCGCCGACCGGTCCCGGGCGGGGTGCGGGAAGCCATCGCCCGAGTCCTGGGCGGAGTGCGAGAAGCGTCGCCCGCGTCCCGGGTGCGGTGCCGCGCGGGAGCCTCATCCGCGTCCCCAGCCGGGGTGCGGGGAGCGTCACACCGGCCTCGACGGGGGCCACGGTTGTCAGTGGCCCCCGTTAGCCTCTCTGGGGTGCCCCTCCTCAGCGATCCCGAAGAGCTCAAGGAGCTCCTCGGTATCCCGTTCACCCCGGAGCAGACGGCGTGCATCACCGCCCCGCCCGCCCCGCAGGTCGTCGTGGCCGGCGCCGGGTCCGGGAAGACCACCGTGATGGCGGCCCGGGTGGTCTGGCTGGTCGGCACCGGGCAGGTCGCCCCCGAGCAGGTCCTGGGCCTGACCTTCACCAACAAGGCGGCGGGCGAGCTCGCCGAGCGGGTCCGGACGGCCCTGGTCCGCGCCGGCATCACCGACCCGGACGCGATCGATCCGGACAACCCGCCGGGCGAGCCCCGGATCTCGACGTACCACGCCTTCGCCGGACAGCTCCTGACCGATCACGGCCTGCGGATAGGTCTCGAACCCACCTCCCGGCTGCTCGCCGACGCCACCCGCTACCAGCTCGCGGCCCGCGTGCTGCGCGAGGCACCCGGCCCCTACCCCGCGCTGACCAAGTCCTTCGCCTCCCTCGTCAGCGACCTGCTGGCGCTCGACGCGGAGCTCGCCGAGCACCTCGTACGACCGGAGGAGCTGCGGGCGTACGACCGGGAGCTGCTCAGGGCGCTGGAGGGCGCCCGCCTCAGCAACGCGGATCTGCGCAAGGTGCCAGAAGCGGCCGAGGGACGGCGGGAACTCCTCGATCTCACCGTCCGTTACCGGGATGCCAAGAAATCCCGTGACCTGCTCGACTTCGGTGACCAGATCGCGCTCTCCGCCGAGCTCGCCCTCACCCGCCCCGAGGTCGGCCGGATCCTGCGCGACGAGTTCCGCGTCGTGCTGCTCGACGAGTACCAGGACACCTCGGTCGCCCAGCGCCGGCTGCTCGCCGCCCTGTTCGGCGAGGGCACCGGGCACGCCGTGACCGCCGTCGGCGACCCCTGCCAGGCCATCTACGGCTGGCGCGGCGCCTCGGTGGCCAACCTCGACGACTTCCCGCGCCACTTCCCGTACGCGGACGGCCGCCCCGCCACCCGCCACTCCCTCAGCGAGAACCGCCGCAGCGGCGGCCGGCTGCTCGACCTCGCCAACTCGCTGGCCGCGCCGCTGCGCGCGATGCACGCGGGCGTGGAGGCGCTGCGCCCCGCACCCGGCGCCGAGCGCGACGGCACGGTCCGCATCGCCCTGCTCGACACCCACCAGGAGGAGACCGACTGGCTAGCGGACTCCCTCGCGCACCTCGTCCGCACCGGCAAGGAACCCGGTGAGATCGCCGTCCTGTGCCGGACCGCGGGCGACTTCCCGCAGATCCAGGGCGCACTCGTCGCGCGCGACATCCCCGTCGAGGTCGTCGGCCTCTCCGGGCTGCTGCACCTGCCCGAGGTCGCCGACCTCGTCGCGGTCTGCGAAGTCCTCCAGGATCCCGGTGCCAACGCCTCGCTCGTCCGCGTCCTGACCGGCCCGCGCTGGCGCATCGGCCCCCGCGACCTCGCCCTGCTCGGCCGCCGCGCCCGCCGTCTCGTACGGCGCGAGAGGGCCGGGTCCGACGACCCGGACCAGCGGCTCGCAGACGCCGTGGAGGGCGTCGACCCGGCCGAGGTGATCTCCCTCGCGGACGCGCTCGACACCTTCCTGGAGGCGGGCGACGGCGAGGACGACGCGCTGCCGTTCTCCGCCGAGGCACGGGTCCGCTTCGCCCGGCTCGCCGCCGAGCTGCGCGATCTGCGCCGCTCGCTCGCCGACCCGCTCATGGACCTCCTCCACCGCGTGCTCACCACCACCGGCCTGGAGGTCGAGCTCTCGGCCTCGCCGCACGCCCTGGCCGCCCGCCGCCGCGAGACCCTCGCCAACTTCCTGGACATAGCGGCGGGGTTCGCGGCCCTGGACGGCGAGGCCTCGCTCCTGGCCTTCCTCGGCTTCCTGCGCACCGCCGCCCAGTACGAGAAGGGCCTGGACAACGCCCTGCCGGGCGGCGAGAACACCGTGAAGGTGCTCACCGCCCACAAGTCCAAAGGACTTGAGTGGGACGTCGTCGCCGTCCCCGGCCTGGTCAACGGAACCTTCCCCTCCACACAGCCGCGGGAGGCCTGGACGGCCCAGGCCAAGGTCCTCCCGCACGCCCTTCGCGGCGACGCCCCGACCCTCCCGGCCACTCCGGAGTGGGACGCCAAGGGCCTCAAGGCCTTCAAGGAAGAGCTGAAGGAGCACCAGCACACCGAGGAACTGCGCCTGGGTTACGTCACGTTCACGCGCCCGCGCTCGCTCCTCCTCGGCTCGGGCCACTGGTGGGGCCCGAGCCAGAAGAAGCCGCGCGGCCCGTCCGAGTTCCTGCACGCGCTGTACACCCACTGCGAGGCGGGCCACGGTGAGATCGAGGCCTGGGCCGACGCGCCGGCCGAGGACGCCGAGAACCCGGCCCTGAGCGAGTCGGCCGCCACGCACGCGTGGCCGCTCCCGCTCGACCCCACGTCGCTGGCCCGCCGACGGGCGGCGGCGGACACGGTCCTGGCGTATCTGGACGCGGAGGCCACGGCCGACGCCGAAGAGCCGCACTACGCGCGCGAGGACGCGCGCTCCGCCCGTACGGCGTCGCGCCACGCGCGCGAGGAGGCGGACTTCCCGTACGCAGACGGGTCCCACGGGGACGGGCTCTACGAGGACCCGTTCGACGAGGATCTCTTCGGCGAGGAAACCTTCGACGAGGGCGGCCCCTTCCCGCTGGACGGACCGCCGGACGGACTGCTGGACGGACCGCCGGACGGCCCCCTGGACGAGCCGCTGGACGGTTTCGGCGGCCTCGGCGACCCCGATGACCTCCCCTTCCTTGAGGACGGCTGGGACGCCCTCCCCACCCAGCGCCCGGCGCCGGTGGACGCCCCCGTGGCCCCCCGCCCCGGCCCCGACGTCCCCGTCCAGCACACCCGCCCCGACGCCCCCCTCCCGCAGCAGCGCGTCCTCACCCCCGAGGAGCGCCGGGCCATCGCCTCCTGGGACCGCGATCTGGAGGCCCTCACCACCGAGCTCCGCCGCGCCAGGGCCACCAGCCGCGACGTCCAGGTACCGGCCTCGCTCACCGCCTCCGACCTGCTGCGGCTCGCCGCCGACCCGGACGGCTTCGCCCAGGAGCTGGCCCGCCCGATGCCGAAGCCGCCACAGCCCGCCGCCCGCCGCGGCACCCGGTTCCACGCCTGGGTGGAGTCCCGCTTCGAGGAACTGCCGCTGCCCATGCTCGGCCCCGACGAGCTTCCCGGCGGCGACGAGAGCGACGCCGACATCGCGGACGAGCGCGACCTGACGGCCCTCAAGGAGGCGTTCGAGCGCTCCCCGTACGCCCGGCGCACCCCGCTCCGCACCGAAGCGCCGGTCCAGCTCACGCTGGCGGGCCGGGTGATCCGCGGCCGTATCGACGCGGTGTACCCGGGCGAGACGCCGGGCACGTACGAGATCGTCGACTGGAAGACCGGCCGCGGCGCCACCGGCGACCCGCTCCAGCTCGCCGTCTACCGCCTCGCCTGGGCCGAGCAGCACGGCGTCCCGCTGGAATCCGTCACGGCCGCCTTCCTGTACGTACGTACAGGGGACACCGTCCGCCCCGCCCGCCTGCCGGGCCGCGCCGAGCTGGAGCGGATCCTGCTGGGGGAGAGCGGGGGAGGGAACACCGGCGGCGCCGAGCGCGGGCACGCGCGCGAGGAAGCCGCTCACGTGCCCCCACCAGGCCCGGCCGGGACACCGGCGAACATGCCACCACCACCGGCCGGATAGGCTCAATGGCATGAGCGAGACCCCGGACAGCGCCGTCCAGACCGCAGCCGACGACACGGTGCGCGCGTACATCGAGCAGCACCGCGCCGCCTTCCTCGACGACCTCGCGCAGTGGCTGCGGATCCCGTCCGTGTCGGCCCAGCCCGAGCACGACGGCGACGTCCGGCGCAGCGCCGAGTGGCTGGCCGCCAAGCTCAAGGAGACCGGCTTCCCGGTCACCGAGGTCCTGCCGACCCCCGGCGCCCCTGCCGTCTACGCGGAGTGGCCCTCCGGCGACCCCGACGCCCCCACCGTGCTCGTCTACGGCCACCACGACGTGCAGCCCGCCGCGCGCGAGGACGGCTGGCACACCGAGCCCTTCGAACCGGAGCTGCGCGACGGGCGGCTGTACGGGCGGGGCGCGGCCGACGACAAGGGCCAGGTGTTCTTCCACACCCTGGGCGTACGGGCGCACCTCGCCGCCACCGGCCGCACCGCGCCCGCCGTCAACCTCAAGCTCCTGGTCGAGGGCGAGGAGGAGTCCGGTTCGCCGAACTTCCGCGCCCTTGTCGAAGCCCACGCCGACCGCTTCGCCGCCGACGCCGTGATCGTCTCCGACACCGGTATGTGGTCACAGACCACACCTACGGTGTGTACGGGCATGCGCGGCCTCGCCGAGTGCGAGATCCGGCTGTACGGACCGGACCAGGACATCCACTCCGGCTCCTTCGGCGGCGCCGTGCCCAACCCGGCCACCGCCGCCGCCCGCCTGGTCGCCGCGCTGCACGACGCCGACGAGCGGGTCGCCGTGCCCGGCTTCTACGACGGCATCGCCGAACTGACGGACGCCGAGCGCGAGCTCGTCGCCGAGCTGCCCTTCGACGAGGCCGAGTGGCTGCGTACCGCCAAGTCGCGCGCCGCCCACGGCGAAGCCGGGTACTCGACGCTGGAGCGCGTCTGGGCCCGGCCGACCGCCGAGGTCAACGGCATCGGCGGCGGCTACCAGGGCCCCGGCGGCAAGACGATCATCCCCTCGTCGGCGATGGTGAAGCTGTCGTTCCGGCTGGTCGCCGGACAGGACCCGGACCGGGTCGAGAAGCTCGTCACGGAGTGGGTCGCCACCCAGATCCCGGCCGGCATCCGGCACGAGATCGCCTTCAGCGCGGGCACCCGCCCCTGCCTGACGCCGCTGGACCACCCGGCCCTGCAATCCGTCGTACGGGCCATGGGCCGCGCCTTCGGCCAGAAGATCCGTTTCACCCGCGAGGGCGGCTCCGGCCCGGCCGCCGACCTCCAGGACGTGCTCGGCGCACCCGTGCTCTTCCTGGGGATCTCCGTCCCGTCCGACGGCTGGCACGCGCCCAACGAGAAGGTCGAGGTCGACCTCCTCCTCAAGGGCGTCGAGACCACCGCCCACCTGTGGGGCGACCTCGCCGCCGTACGGCGGTGAAGGGCCGCGGGGCCGCGCGCGCAGCCGGCCCTGGAGCACCACCGCCGAACGAACACCGCTGAACCCATCCACCCCGGGGGAGTTGGAAGCACCTGTGAGCACCACCAGCACCACCAGCAGTGACGCCACCGCGGACCGGCCCATCGGCCTCACCACGCCCATCAGCCTCACCGAGCCGAGCGGCGTCGACCGCGCGGCCCACCACCGCCTGGACGAGGCGTGGCTGGCGGCCGCCTGGAGCCACCCGACGACCAGGGTCTTCGTGGTCTCCGGCGGACAGGTCCTGATCGACGACACCGCCGACGGCCGCACGGAACTGGTGATGACCCCGGCCTTCGAGGCCCCGGTCACCGAGACCCACCGCTACTTCCTGGGCACCGACGACGACGGCGTCAGCTACTTCGCGCTCCAGAAGGACTCCCTGCCGGGCCGCATGGACCAGTCCGCGCGCGCCGCGGGTCTGCGCGAGGCCGGGCTGCTCCTGTCGCCCCGGGACGTCGGTCTCATGGTCCACGCGGTCGCCCTGGAGAACTGGCAGCGCCTGCACCGCTTCTGCTCCCGCTGCGGCGAGCGCACCGTCATCGCGGCCGCCGGCCACATCCGCCGCTGCCAGGCGTGCGGCGCCGAGCACTACCCGCGCACCGACCCGGCCGTCATCATGCTCGTCACGGACGAGCAGGACCGCGCGCTGCTCGGCCGCCAGGTGCACTGGCCGGAGGGCCGCTTCTCGACCCTGGCCGGCTTCGTGGAGCCCGGCGAGTCCATCGAGCAGTCGGTGCGCCGCGAGGTCTTCGAAGAGGCGGGCGTGACGGTCGGCGAGGTCGAGTACGTCGCCAGCCAGCCCTGGCCCTTCCCGTCCAGCCTGATGCTCGGCTTCATGGCGCACGCCACGTCCTCCGAGATCAACGTGGACGGCGAGGAGATCCACGAGGCCCGCTGGTTCTCCCGCGAAGACCTGCGCGCCGCGTTCGAGTCGGGCGAGGTCCTGCCGCCGTACGGTATCTCGATCGCGGCCCGCCTCATCGAACTCTGGTACGGCAAGCCGCTGCCCAGGCCCACGCACTGAGCCCCGGGGGCCCGAGCCCCGGCACTGCCGCGGGCCCCGGTACGGCCCCGGGCCCCGGCACACGGAGGGCCCCCACCGCGTCGGTGGGGGCCCTCTACGCGCGCGTGGAGCGAGCTCGTGGAGCCGCAGGCTCGTGATGCGCAGGCTCGCAGTGCGGAGACGCGCAGTGCGGAGACCCGCGGCGCGGAGACTCGTCGTGCTGAGACTCGGGAGCGCGGGCTCAGACGCCTATCTTCTGCTTGACCTGCGCGAGCGACGGGTTCGTCAGCGTCGAGCCGTCGGCGAAGAGCACGGTCGGCACCGTCTGGTTGCCCCCGTTGGCCTTCTCGACGAAGGCCGCCGACTCCGGGTCCTGCTCGATGTTGATCTCGTTGTACGCGATGCCCTCGCGGTCCATCTGGCTCTTCAGCCGACGGCAGTAGCCGCACCACGTGGTGCTGTACATCGTCACAGTGCCCGGCATGCTCTCGCACTCCTCATGTTCGGCTCGGTGGGTGGATCTTGGTCGGTGGAGCTCACAGGTGGAACTCACCGGATGGAGCCCAGCGGGTGAGCGCCAAGGGGTGAACGTACGCGACCGGGCCACCATTCCCGCATGAGACCAGAGCCGCCCTTGCCGCATTAGTACGACCAATCCCGCCCCCTGTGGACAACGCGTCCCGTCCGCCTCCGCCGACCTGGCAGCATGGCGGGGTGACATCAGCAACGCACTCCCCCCTCTTCCCACAGGTCCCCGACTCGGCGGACGCGGTGCTCGACGGCCTCGACCCCGAGCAGCGCGAGGTCGCGACGGCCCTGCACGGACCGGTGTGCGTGCTGGCCGGCGCCGGGACAGGCAAGACACGCGCGATCACCCACCGGATCGCGTACGGAGTGCGGGCCGGGATCCTTCAGCCGAGCAGTGTGCTGGCCGTCACGTTCACCAACCGCGCGGCGGGCGAGATGCGCGGCCGGCTGCGCCAGCTCGGCGCGGGCGGCGTCCAGGCCCGCACCTTCCACTCGGCCGCCCTGCGCCAGCTCCAGTACTTCTGGCCCAAGGCGGTCGGCGGTGAGCTGCCCCGGCTGGTCGAGCGCAAGGTCCAGCTGGTCGCCGAGGCGGGCGCCCGCTGCCGCGTCCGGCTCGACCGGGGCGAGCTGCGGGACGTCACGAGCGAGATCGAATGGGCGAAGGTCACCCAGACCGTCCCCGCCGACTACCCGGCCGCGGTCGCCAAGTCCCTGCGCGACGCCCCGCGCGACCCCGCCGAGATCTCCCAGATCTACGGGACGTACGAAGAGCTCAAGCGCGACCGGGGCATGATCGACTTCGAGGACGTGCTGCTGCTCACAGTCGGCGTCCTCCAGGACCGGCACGACATCGCCGAACAGATCCGCAGCCAGTACCAGCACTTCGTGGTCGACGAATACCAGGACGTCAGCCCCCTCCAGCAGCGCCTCCTGGAGCTGTGGCTCGGCGAGCGGGACAGCCTCTGCGTCGTCGGCGACGCCAGCCAGACGATCTACTCCTTCACCGGCGCCACCCCCGACCACCTGCTGAACTTCCGCACCCGCCATCCGAACGCGACGGTGGTGAAGCTGGTCCGGGACTACCGCTCCACCCCCCAGGTGGTGCACCTCGCCAACGGCCTGCTCGGCCAGGCACGCGGCCGCGCCGCCGAGCACCGCCTCGAACTCGTCTCCCAGCGCGACGCGGGCCCCGAGCCGCTCTACACGGAGTACGGGGACGAACCCGCCGAGGCCGAAGGCGTCGCCCGCCGCATCCGCGACCTCATCGCCTCCGGGGTGTCGGCCGGCGAGATCGCCGTGCTCTACCGGATCAACGCGCAGTCGGAGATCTACGAGCAGGCCCTCGCCGACGCCGGCGTGCCCTACCAGCTGCGCGGCGCCGAGCGGTTCTTCGAGCGGCCCGAGGTCCGAGAGGCGGGCATCGCCCTGCGCGGCGCGGCCCGGGCGGGGGGCAACGACTCGCTCCTGGACGACGCCGTGGACCTGCCGTCCCAGGTCCGGGCCGTCCTCGGAACCAAGGGCTGGACCTCCGCGCCCCCGGCGGGCTCCGGCGCGGTCCGCGACCGCTGGGAGTCGCTCGCGGCGCTCGTCCGGCTGGCGGAGGACTTCGCGCGTGCCAAGGCCGGCGCGACGCTCTCCGACCTGGTGGCCGAACTCGACGAGCGCGCCGCCGCGCAGCACGCGCCGACGGTCGAGGGCGTCACACTGGCCTCGCTGCACGCCGCGAAGGGCCTGGAGTGGGACGCGGTCTTCCTGGTCGGCCTCACCGAGGGCATGATGCCGATCACATATGCGAAGACCGATGAGCAGGTCGAGGAGGAGCGCCGGCTCCTGTACGTGGGCGTCACCCGGGCCCGGGTGCACCTGGCTCTGTCCTGGTCGCTCTCGCGGTCTCCCGGCGGCCGGCCGTCGCGACGCCCCAGCCGTTTCCTGAACGGCCTGCGGCCGGGCTCGGCGGCTCCCGGCGCCCGCGCCTCGTCGGCGAACTCCTCGACCGGGATCGAGCGCGGCGCCGCCCGCAGACGGACCCGGCGCGGACCCGTCCTGTGCCGGGTGTGCGGCAAGACGCTCACCGAAGCCGGCGAGATGAAGCTGATGCGCTGCGAGGACTGCCCCTCCGACATGGACGAGGGTCTGTACGAGCGGCTGCGCGACTGGCGGGCCGGCCAGGCGAGCCTGCTCGGGCAGCCGCCGTACTGCGTGTTCACCGACAAGACCCTGATGGCGATCGCGGAGGCCGTCCCGTCCAGCGGCGGGGAGCTCGCGGTGATCTCGGGTGTCGGCGCCCGCAAGCTGGACCGTTTCGGCACCGATGTCCTGGCCATCTGCGCAGGCCAGGAGGTTGGCGGAAGCGACGAGGAGCCCTCTTGAAAACTCGTCGCAAAAATAGTTTGCGCCCGCCCCAGGAATCCCCATAGGTTCTTAACCACGGAAACAGCGGCTTCTCAGAGGCCCTGGGTCCGTGCTCTACTTGCTGTACTTATCCGAATACGCATGGGATCAAGGCCCCCGGGCCCCAGCTCCCCGAGACGCCGAGAGGAGGCGAGACCAGTGATCAGCTTCATGAACTTCACCAGCATCAGCACCGCCAAACTGACCGATCGCTCGGTCGTCGCCACCTGCCCGCTCGGCTCCTCGTTCCAGGGCACCGGTCTGTCCACCGGTGTCTCCGGTCTGCTCGGCCTCTCGGTCGTCATTCCGTCCTCCCTGGCGAGCCTCCCCGTGCGCAACGGCAATGAGCGACCGACCCAGGCACCGGAAGCAGTAGTGGCGAAGGGACAGGCCCTCCAGGCCTATGCCTTTGCGCAGGCCGGTGCCGGAGCCGAGAAGCAGACGACGCAGCACCACACCATGTGGGCCTTCCGTGGGCTCGAACCCTGGAGTGATCCAGCCTGATCCAGGATCAGGCAGGCGCCTTCAGGGCCGCGGAACCCCACCAGGGATCCGCGGCCCTTCTGTTTGTCCCCGAACGGGGACGACAGCGCGAAGGGGTCTCGGTACCAGCCGAAACCCGGCCGACCGGCCGGACCGACAACAAGACGAGGAAACAAACACCGTGCAACTCGAAGCGCACGCCCCGTCCGTACCGCCCGCCCAGACGATCCCCCCGCCCGGTCTCACGGAGGACCCCGCCTTGACTCCCCTCACCGCGCTCACCGCGCTCGACGACGCCATCGAGAACCTCGGCGTACCCGTCCCCTGCCGCTCGTACGACCCGGAGGTCTTCTTCGCCGAGTCCCCGGCAGACGTCGAGTACGCCAAGTCCCTCTGCCGCACCTGCCCGCTGGTCGAGGCCTGCCTCGCCGGGGCCAAGGAGCGGCGCGAGCCCTGGGGTGTCTGGGGCGGCGAGCTCTTCGTCCAGGGCGTGGTCGTTGCCCGCAAGCGGCCGCGTGGCCGCCCGCGCAAGAACCCGGTCGCCGCATGAATCGCCCGGGAACCATCGACCGCCCCCTCACGAACGACCCCCAGAAGCAGGCCCCGATGACGACGTCCGCCAGCGAGCCCATGGGCTCCGCGACCCCAGACTTCACCACCACCGGCGCGAACGCCTCGCGTCAGAACAGGACCCTCGAAATGCAACTCATGCCAGAAGCCCTCGCCCGTGCCCATATGCACGAGCGCCTGCGGGAAGCCGAGGCCGAGCGGCAGGCCATGCGCCTGCTCGCCGCCCGGCGGATGCAGCGCCGCGCCGAGCGCGTGTCGATGCGTGCCCGCCGCGCCCTGGCCATGGCCGTCATGCAGTAACGGCCACACCGCCAGGCAGCGCGAAGTGATGAATTGAGCCCGTGGGGGCCGGTCCGAACGGACCGGCCCCCACGGTGCGTTGTGCCCCTAACCACCTGCCGCGGCGGTATCGTCACGAAATGGACGACCCGACTCAGCCGGCTGCCGAGACCGTTGTGTGCTCGCGCTGCGGCACGCCCGCCGAGAGCACCCCGCCGACGTGGACCTACTCCGTTGAGAACGGCGAGCGTCTCTACTTCTGCGACGCCTGCGCGCGCGCGAACCTGCGGGCGATCGAGAGCAGACTCGACTCCGTGTGGTGGTGACTTCCCCCCGGGGGGGCCTCCCCCCCCGCCCCCACCCCCGCCCCCCCCCGGCCCACCCCACCCCCAGCCATGCGTCATCGCCTCGCGCCGGGCCTCCCCGCCCCCGCCATGTGTCATCGCCCCGCGCCGGGCCTCCCGTCGGCCCTCACGCCTCCGCGGGCTGTTCGTCCTCCTCGTCCTCCGGCTCGCCGGTCTCCAGGACCGTGAGGTTCTCCAGCTCGGCCAGGTCCTCCGCCGCGGCGGGGAGGAACCCGGGCACCCACTGCTCCAACTCGTGCCGCAGCCGGACCGTGGCGTCCAACTGGCACAGCACGCCGATGGTGGAGAGCGTCACCCGGTGTATCAGCAGATACGCGGGCGGCAGATTGAGCTGCTTGCCCAGCTGGTGCGCGGGGGAGCGCGGGTCGGCGATCCGGGCGGCCTGCCCGCGCATCCAGGCACGGGTGAAGGTGAACTCGTCCGCCTGTGCGGGCTCGATGATGGGCAGCAGATAGTCCAGGACCGCGTCCGGGTCGAGGTCTATCGACTCCTTCACGAAGCCGTCCTCGCACAGCAGCGCGTAGACGGCCTCGGCGTCGCCGGCGAGCGTCATCCGCAGCGATTCGCCGATCGTCCGGGGCAGTCCGCCCGGCAGCCGGTCCACCGTCCCGAAGTCCAGTACGCCCAGTCGCCACGCACCCCCTTCCTTCTCCGGCGGCAGCAGCCGGAAGTTGCCCGGATGCGGGTCCGCGTGCAGCAGGCCGGTGCGCGCCGGGCCCGAGAAGAGGAACCGCGCCAGCAGCTGGCCCGCCCGGTCGCGCTGCTCCTCCGTACCGTCCGCGATCACTTCGGAGAGCGGGGTCCCGTCGATCCACTCGGTCACCAGGACCTGGTCGGCCTGGTGCACCACATCGGGCACCACCACGTCCGGGTCGTCCGCGAACTCCGCCGCGTGCTCCCGCTGGGCCTGCGCCTCCAGCTCGTAGTCCAGCTCTTCCGAGACCCGGTCGCGCAGCTCCGAGATGAGCGGTTTGATGTCCATGCCCGGTATCAGCGGCCCGAGCAGCCGGGCGAACCGGCTCAGCTGTGTCAGATCCGAGAGCAGCGCCTCACCGGCGCCCGGGTACTGCACCTTGACCGCGACCTCGCGCCCGTCGTGCCAGACCGCCCGGTGCACCTGCCCGATCGAGGCCGCCGCGGCGGGCTTCTCCTCGAACTCCAGGAACAGCTCACGCCACTGCTCACCCAGCCGCTCCGCGAGGACCGTGTGCACGGTGCGGGTCGGCATGGGCGGCGCCGCCTCCTGCAGCTTCGTCAGCGCGGCCCGGTAGGGCCCGGCGATCTCTTCGGGCAGCGCCGACTCGAAGACGGACATGGCCTGCCCGAACTTCATCGCTCCGCCCTTGAGTTCGCCCAGGACCTTAAAGAGCTGCTCGGCGGTGCGCTGCTGGAGCTCGCGGCCGACTATCTCCGCGGACTTGCCTCCGATCCGCTTGCCCAGGCCCCACGTGGCACGCCCGGCGAATCCAAGTGGCAGCGCGGCCAACTTGGCGGTCCGGGTGACCGCCTTCCGGGGAAGATCAGACATGCGCCCCTCCAATTCCCAGCCGGTCGTGCCGCGCGCCTCGCGGCAGTGCGTCGTCGACAGCGGTTACCGGGCCATTGTGTCCTGCGGCCGTGCGTCCACCGAGGTGTCCTCCCCTTCACTGTTCCCACCAGCGCCGCAGGGACAGTCGAGCCGGGCCGCGAGGTGCCGCGGCCGCCAGCCGAGTGTGGGCAGCGACGCCTCCCACCGCGTGCCCGTGCTCGCCGGGAGGTCGCCGTCCAGAAAAGCCAGGGCGTGCGCCGCCGCCAGCCCCGCCACGGCGGTCGCGAGCGCGACGTCACAGGCCGGTACGGCGCCCTGGCGGCGGCCGGAGCGCCACTGCGCCAGCATCCGGGGCCAGCCGGGATCGCGCTCGGCCCGCTCCAGCGCCAGACAGCCCGCGCACCCGGTGCCACCGGGCAGGACCAGCGGCCCCACGAGACCGGTCGTCTCCGCAACTCCCGCGTACAGATGAGGGATGCCCGCCGCCACCCACTCCCCGCCGGTGACCGGATCCGGTGCGTACACATCAAGCCCGTCTCTGGGGGCCACCACGATCAGTGACAGGCCGGTCGGCTCGTCGCCCCCGCCGGATCGAGGCGGACGGCCCGGCGCCGCGCCCCGCACGAGCTGCTGGGCCGCCGCGCCCCGGCGCTCGCCGACCGCCTGCTCGGGCAGCCCGCCGGGCGCCACGTCCCACGGCTGCACCGTCCCGCCGTCGAGCACCTCCACCCGGCCCACCCCCGAAGCGGCGAGGACCGAGGCGATCGTCGCCCCCACCCGCCCCGCGCCCCGCACCTGCACCTTCAGGGACCGGCGGGCCGCCAACCGCTGGGCGCCGCCGCCCGGTTCGGGGTGGACGAGGGAGAGCGAGGCCAGATCGGACCTGGTCCGGTCGAACGCCTCGGTCCGCCCGCGCAGCGCCTGAGCCGCCGGGCCGCCGGCCGTCGGATCGTCGATCACCCCGGCCTCGGTCAACCGCTCCACCAGCGCGTCCACTTGGCCGGGCGTCAGATCCGCGGCCCGGGCTTCCTCGTACAGCAGTGGCAGTCCGCGGGTGCCGTCCAGGAGCCCCAGGAAGCTTCCCGTCGCCGTGTCCACGGGCGAGACCACCACCGCCCGTGCCGGTGTCATCCCGAACTGCACGGTCTGCCGGTCCCGCCATGCCCGGCGCAGTGCCGGCTTCAGCATCGGATGCATTTTCGACCCCCGTTGTTCCGCGTGTCCGCGACCGGGCACCTGTCGTCCGGCCGCGATGCGTCGTGCGATCCGTTGCCAGAATGACGGGTGCCGCGAAGTCGTGCTGAAAGTTGTCCACAGGCGGGGGCATTAGTCGTTCAAATGGTGCACGGCCGGAATGGATCATGGCTCAACCCTCCCGGAGGCGGGACTTCCCCCACTGACAGCGGGTAACGTCGGGGCGTGCCCGCCGACCCACTGCAGAGTGCCGGAAGCCCGCCCCGCAGTCCGACAAGTCCGCCGCCCCGCGGTCATGCGACGAGCGCGGTCGAGGTGCGCAGGAGCGCCCGGCGCAGCAGGACGGTCTCCGCGTACCGAGAGGGCGACCGCACCATCGTGCTGATCCCGGCCCGGATGTCCGAGGCCGAGGAGCAGCGCTGGGTGAACGTGATGCTCGACAAGCTCGCCGCCCAGGAGAGCAAGCGGATGCTGGGCGACGCGGAACTGACCGAGCGGGCCGAGCGGTTGTCCGCCCTGTACTTCGACGGTCGCGCGCGTCCCGCCTCGGTGCGCTGGGTGACCAACCAGAACACCCGTTGGGGCTCGTGCACCCCCGCGGAGGGCAGCATCCGCCTCTCGCACCGGCTCCAGGGCATGCCGGAGTACGTCGTCGACTATGTCCTCGTCCACGAGCTGGCCCATCTCCTGGTGCCGGGCCACGGGCCGCGCTTCTGGCAGCTCCTGGAGGCCTATCCCCGTACGGAACGCGCGCGTGGATACCTCGAAGGGGTGGTGGCGGCCGACCGGCTGCCGCATCTGCCCGCCGCACGCGGAGAGTGATCTTCCCCGGTCTCGCCGGATCTCGCCGATCGTGTACCGAATGCGTACCGGCTTGGCCGATTGTCGCAGGCAGCCGTTAGCCTGGCGCGACCAATCGCACTCGGGATGGGGGACGGTCGTTACGCATGGCCAGGGAATTCCAACGCGGCCACAAGGCCAAGATCAGTGACCTGACAGCGGGGACGGATCTGTATGTAGGCGTGCAGATCGGCGCGCCCGGACTGTCCTTCGACATCAGCTGCTTCGGCCTCGACGCGCACGAGCAGTTGTCCGACGACCGGTATTTCATCTTCTTCAACCAGCCCAAGTCGCCCGAGGAGTCCATTCAGCTCCTGGGCGCCCAGGCCGGTGACTCCGAGTCGTTCCGCGTCACCCTGGACCGCCTCCCGGCCCATGTCCACAAGCTCTCGTTCACCGCGACGATCGACGGCCCGGGCCAGATGTCGCAGGTCGGCCCCGGCTACATCAGAGTCGTGGCCGGTGGCGAAGAGGTCGTCAGATACGCGTTCACGGGCGCCGAGTTCAGCACCGAGCGCGCGGTGATGCTGGGCGACTTCTACCTCAAGGACGTCTGGCGCTTCGCGGCCGTCGGGCAGGGCTTCGACGGCGGCCTGGAGGCGCTGCTGAAGAACTTCGGCGGTGAGGTCGCCGAGGAGGAGCCCGCGGCGCCGCAGCAGCCGCAGGGAGCCGCCCCGGGCTTCGCTCCGCCCGCCCAGAGCGCCTCCGCGCCGCACTTCGGCGCTCCGGCCGCACCGCAGCAGCCCCAGCCCTCGCAGCCGGCCCCGCAGTTCGGCGCCGCCGCGCCGGCCCCGGTTCCCGCGCAGCACTACGCACCGCCGCCGCCGGGATCCACGCCGCCCCCGGCGCCCGCGCCCAGCCCGCAGATCCACGCGGCGCCGACCATCGCCGCGCCCATGGTCATGCCGCCGGGCACCGTCCCGCCCCCGGCCGCTCCGGCGCCGTACGGGCAGCCGCCCCAGCAGCCTTCGTACGGTCAGGTCCCGGGCCAGTACCCGGGCCAGGTCCCGCCGCCCGGCGCCCCCGCCCCGTACGGTCAGCCCGCGCCCTACGGTCAGCCGGCTCCTTACGGCCAGCCCGCCCCGTACGGCCAGCAGCCCGGTGTCCCGCAAGGGATGCCGCAGTCCGGCGGCGGTCTCGCGGGCGCCATCCAGCAGTACAAGGAGCTGCCCACCGGGCAGCGCTGGACTCCGCAGAACAAGCAGCTCGTCCGGGTCGACCTCGGCGCCGGCGGCTCCCCGGTGCTGGCCCGTCAGGGCAGCATGGTGATGTACCAGGGCAAGGTGGACTTCAGCTACAAGGGCGCCGGATTCGCCGGCCGGCTCGTCGGCAACGCGACCGGCCAGGAGATGCAGCTGATGCGCTGCAGCGGCCGCGGGCAGGTCTTCCTCGCCGAGAACAGCGCCCATCTGCACCCCATCGAGCTCCAGGGCGACGGCATCTGCGTCTCCGCCGAACACGTCCTGGCCTTCGACGAGTCGCTCCAGTACGAGGTCCGGCGCATCGAGGGCCACGGGATCCCCGGCGGCGCGCTGTTCACCATGCAGTTCCAGGGCACCGGCACGCTCGTGGTGATGACCCACGGCACCCCGGTGGTCCTCCCGGTCACGCCGACCACGTTCGCGGACAGCGACGCGATCGTGGCCTGGTCGTCCGCCTCCCAGGTGATCGTCTCCAGCCAGGTCCGGCTGCGCCGCAACGCCTACCCGGGCCACAGCGGCGAGTCCGTCAACCTGCAGTTCCGCGGCGCGCCCGGGAACTTCATCGTCGTCCAGCCGTACGAGGTCTGAGGGAGCCCGGACAATGAATCAGCAGCTCGCGGGCTATGCCCCCGCCCCGGTCGCCGCCCGGATGGAGAACCACGGCAGCGCCATGCTCAAGGTGGCCATGGCCACCGGACAGGACCTCTTCGCGCGCGTGGGCTCGATGGTCGCCTACGAAGGCTTCATCCAGTACGAGCCGAACCCGCCGGCCGTGCGCCAGATCGCCCGGGACTGGATCACCGGTGAGGGCGCCCCGCTGATGAAGTGCACCGGCGACGGACTGCTCTACCTCGCCGACTACGGCGCCAACGTGGTCGTCGTCCAGCTGAACAACGACGCGCTGTCCGTCAACGGCACCAATGTGCTCGCCTTCGACGCGAGCCTGCAGTGGGGCGTCGAACGGGTCAAGGGCCTCGCCAAGTTCGCGGGGCAGGGCCTGTTCAACGTGAAGATCTCCGGCACCGGCTGGGTCGCGCTGACCTCGCGCGGCACCCCGGTCGTCGTCGACTGCGGCAGCGGCGAGGACGAGACGTACGTCGACCCGGACGCCCTGGTGGCCTGGTCCCCGAACCTCAAGGTGAAGGGCAAGCGCAGCTTCAAGGCGTCCTCGCTGATCGGCCGGGGCAGCGGAGAGGCGTACCAGATGGCCTTCTCGGGCCAGGGGATCGTCGTCGTACAGCCGAGTGAGGACAGCACCGACCGCCTGCGGGCCCGGGGCTGAGGGGGAGCGAGAACACCATGCAGAGCCCGCTTTTCAGCTACACCGAGCAGCAGTCCCAGGAGCGCTACAGCGCGCAGAACGCGCAGATGCTGCGGGTGGTCCTCACCGGCCACGACGACATCCTCGCCCGCAAGGGCTCGATGGTCGCCTACCAGGGGCTGATGGAGTTCGACGGCGAGTACCAGTCGAACGGCCACCAGCGCGCCCGGGCCGGCACCGGCGAGGGCCTGGACCTGATGCGCGTCTCCGGCCAGGGCACCGTCTACCTCGCCAACCTCGCGCAGTACGTCCACGTAGTGGACGTGGACCGGGACGGGCTGACCGTGGACAGCGGCTACGTACTGGCGATGGACTCCTCGCTGCACTACGAGGTCATCGCGGTGGACAGCCAGTACGGCATCTCCGGCACCGGCAAGTTCCAGCTCAACATCACCGGTACCGGCAAGGTCGTCCTGATGACTTCGGGACAGCCGCTGATGCTCCAGGTCACCCCGGACAAGTACGTCAACGCCGACGCCGACGCGATCGTGGCCTGGTCCACCTCGCTACGGGTGCAGATGCAGGCGCAGACGCACTCCACGGGCGTGTGGCGGCGCCGCGGCAACACCGGCGAGGGCTGGGAGCTCAGCTTCCTCGGACAGGGCTTCGCGCTCGTCCAGCCCAGCGAGGTGCTGCCGCCGCAGAACGCGGTGATCGGCCAGGGCCTGCGGGCCCAGTACGGCATGGGCCAGCACGGCGCCCACGCCCAGAACCAGGGCAACGCCTGGAGCTGACCGGCCAACGGCCTGGAGCCGGGCGGCGGTTGGTCTGGAGCTGACCGTTCGTCGGTCCGGAGCCGGCCGGGTATGGGTAAGGGGCGGTCGCCAATGGCGACCGCCCCTTACCCCTACAGATTCCTGGAGACTCAGAGCCGGGCCCGCGCGGCCTCCATCAGCCGCACCACCGACTCGTCGGCCACCGACGTCACCTCCTCGTAGCCGAACCAGCGCAGGTCCAGCGACTCGTCGCTGATCGCCTCGACTGCTCCGGCCGGAGCCAGCGCCGCGTACTGGACGTCCAGGTGCCAGTTGCAGGGCGACGGGATCGGATGGCGGTCGAGCCGGACGGGCCCGCCCGGCAGCAGTGTGAGACCGGACACACCGGACTCCTCGGTCGCCTCGCGCAGGGCGGCGGCCGGCAGCGAGACGTCCTCCGGCTCGCAGTGGCCGCCCATCTGCAGCCACATGTTCAGCTTCCGGTGCAGCGTCAGCAGCACCTGCCCGCGCTCCGGGGCGATCACCAGCGCGCTCGCCGTGAGGTGGCCGGCCTCGCAGGCCTTCCACATCCCGTCCGGGTGCGCCGACAGATGGCCGAGATAGGTCTCGCGCAGCTCGGGCTGGCCCTCGTACCCCTTCAGGACGAGGACCGCGTCTTCGTGCAGGCTCACTTGCTTTCGTCGTCCTTGCCGTCGTCGCCCTTGGCCGCCGGGCCGTCCTTGGGCTCGTCCTTGCGGGAAGCCGCCTCGCCGAGCATCTTGTCGAGCTCCGAGAAGTCCAGCTGCTCGCGGTGGACGAAGCCGTCCGGGTCGTCCAGGTCGGAGGCGGTCGGCAGCATGTCCGGGTGCTCCCACAGTCCGTCGCGGCCGTCGACCCCGCGCGCGTCCGTGAGCGAGGCCCACAGGCGCGAGGCGTCCCGCAGACGGCGCGGGCGCAGCTGGAGACCGATCAGCGTGGCGAAGGTCTGCTCGGCGGGGCCACCGCTGGCCCGGCGCCTGCGCAGCGTCTCGCGCAGGGCGTCGGCCGAGGTCAGGCGCGGCTTGGCGGCCTCGTGCACCACCGCGTCCACCCAGCCCTCGACCAGTGCCAGGGCCGTCTCCAGACGGGCCAGGGCGGCCTTCTGCTCCGGAGTGTCCTCCGGCTGGAACATGCCCTGCTGGAGGGCTTCCTGAAGCTGCTCGGGGTTGGACACGTCGAGCTGGCCGACCGCGTCCTCCAGCTTCGCCGTGTCGACCTTGATCCCGCGCGCGTAGCCCTCGACCGCGCCGAACAGGTGCGAGCGCAGCCACGGCACGTGGGCGAAGAGGCGGTGGTGCGCCGCCTCGCGCAGGGCGAGGTAGAGCCTGACCTCGTCCTTCGGGACGCCCAGGTCCTTGCCGAACGCCGCGATGTTCAACGGCAGCAGCGCGGCCTTGCCGGCCGGGCCGAGCGGCAGGCCGATGTCGGTCGAGCCGACGACCTCGCCCGCGAGGACGCCCACGGCCTGCCCGAGCTGCTGGCCGAACATGGCGCCGCCCATGGAGCGCATCATGCCGATCAGCGGGCCCGCCATGGCCTGCATCTCCTCGGGCAGCACGCCGCCCATGGCTGCGCCGACCCGCTCCGCGACCGGGTCGACGAGCTCCTTCCAGGCCGGCTGGGTCGCCTCGACCCACTCCGCGCGGCTCCACGCCACGGCCGTCGACGCGCCCGAGGGCAGCGACGTCACCCCGTCCAGCCACAGGTCGGCCAGGCGGACGGCCTCCTCGACGGCGGCGCGCTCGGCCGGGCCGACGCTCTCGTCCTTGGTGCCGTCGGCGGTGCCCTGCGCCACCGTCTGGCGCGCGATCTGCTTGGCCATGTCCCAGTTCACGGGACCGCCCTCGTAGCTGAGCATCTGGCCGAGCTGCTGGAAGGCCGCTCCCAGGTCGTTCGGGTTCAGCGAACCGAACATCGCCGCGAACGGGTTGTCCGCGCCGCCGGCGCCGGCACCGAACCCGAACGGATTCGCCGGGCCGCCCTGGTCGCCCTTGCCCTTCTCCTTGCCCTCGTCGCCGTTCTCCGGCTCCTCCGGCGGAAGGCTGAATCCGAATGGGTTGTCACTCACGGGGTTTCCTCGGCTCCTAGGGCCGCCGGCTCCTGCCGACGGCGACTGCCCACCAACACCACCAGCGTAGACATCCGGGCCGGATAAGGGCTCGGTGCTCCGCCGACTCTTGGCCTGCGGCAGGATGGACGTCACCTGGTCCGTACGCGTCATTCGTGTACGTACTGAAGACAACCGCTGGAGACGCCCGGTGAGTTCCCCAGATCCGCAGGTTCGCGCAGCGCGAAACCATTCCCCCTCAGCCGCGCGGGGTCCCGTCGTCGCGGTCACCGGCGCCGCCGCCGGAATCGGCGCGCTGCTCACGGCGCGGCTCGCCGCGTCCGAGGAGATCAAGCAGGTCATCGCCATCGACGAGCGCCGGGGCGAGGTGTCCGAGGCCACCTGGCACATCCTGGACGTGCGCGACCCGGCGATCGCCGAGAAGCTGCGCGGCGCCGACGTCGTCGTCCACCTGGCGCTCGACCTCGACCTGGAGACCGACGCGGCCGCGCGTACGGCGTACAACGTACGCGGCACGCAGACGGTGCTGACCGCCGCCGCTGCGGCCGGGGTCCACCGGGTGGTGCTGTGCACCTCCGCCATGGTCTACGGAGCCCTGCCCGACAACGACATCCCGCTCTCCGAGGACGCCGAGCTGCGGGCCACCGCCGAGGCGACCGGCGTCGGCGACCTCCTGGAGATCGAGCGCCTGGGCCGGCGCGCCCCGCGCGCCCACCCCGGGCTCAACGTCACGGTGGTCCGCCCCGCCGTCCTGGTGGGCGGCACGGACACCGCGCTCACCCGGTACTTCGAGTCACCCCGCCTCCTGGTGGTCGCCGGGTCCCGTCCGACCTGGCAGTTCTGCCACGTCGAGGACTTGTGCAGCGCTCTGGAGTACGCGGCTCTGGAGAAGGTCGACGGGGAGTTCGCGGTCGGCTGCGACGGCTGGCTCGAACAGGAGGAGGTCGAGGAGCTCAGCGGCATCCGGCGGATGGAGCTGCCCTCGGCGGTCGCACTCGGCGCGGCGGCCCGCCTGCACCGGATCGGGCTCACCCCGTCCCCGGCGGGCGACCTCGCGTACACGATGCACCCCTGGGTGGTCAGCGTCGGAAGGCTGCACGACGCGGGCTGGCGGCCGCAGTGGACCAACGAGGAGGTCCTCGCCGAGCTCCTGGAGGAGGTCGCGGGACGACACACCGTGGCGGGCCGCCGGCTGGGCCGCAAGGACGCCACCGCCGCTGGGGCCGCCGGAGCGACGGTCGCCCTGCTGGGAGCGGCCGCGGTGGTCCGCCGGGCCCGCAAGCGCCGGGGGCTGTAGGACCCTCCTACGGAGGGTGCCGGTGACGGGGTGAAAGAGCCATACCGCGTTGTCAGTGCGGTACGGCAGGATGGATCCATGGCACAGACCCACCCCGATCACCCCGGCGAGCAGGCGGCGGACGACCCGATCCGGCTGCTCGAGATCCGCGACACCCCGCTCTCCCTGGACGAGGTGTTCCGCGCCGTGGGAGACCCCTCGGCGGGCGGCACCGCGCTCTTCGTCGGCACCGTGCGCGACCACGACGGCGGCGCCGACGTGGCAGGGCTCGGCTACTCGTGCCATCCCACGGCTGAGGCGGAGATGCGCCGAGTGGCCGACAAGGTCGTCGCCGAGTTCCCGGTCCGCGCGCTGGCGGCCGTCCACCGAGTGGGTGAACTGGCCGTGGGCGATCTGGCGGTCGTCGTGGCGGTCTCCTGTCCGCACCGCGGGGAGGCGTTCGCGGCATGCCGCAAGCTGATCGACGACCTGAAGCACGAGGTCCCGATCTGGAAGCACCAGACGTTCGAGGACGGCACCGAGGAGTGGGTGGGCGCCTGCTGACCGCTCCCGGGTGCCTCGAACGGGTGAACGGACCTCCCGGTCCGGGGGTCTGAAACCCTGTCGGGGGGATCCGCCCCGATTTGCGTAACCGCCCCCCTGCCCCGAGCGTTGATCTCGCAGAGGGTTAATCTGCTGATCTGTCAGTTGCGGTCGCTCATCTGGGGACGGGAGGACGGAATGGCTGCACTCACCTGGCTGCTGATTCCGCTTTTCGCTGCTGTCGGCGCGGCGATATGGGCGAGCTGGGCCGCCCGCAATCGCACGACCGGCGACACCGCGGAACTCGCCGGCTACAGCCGGTTCCGAGAGGCGATGGAGAAATCCCACTCCGGAACCGAGCCCGCCTGACCCCCCTCGGCGCGCTCCTCGCGCCCCGTCCCGTACGCGGATGTGGACTCTCCCCGTACGGACCGGCCCCGGCGGTGCACCGACAGGCACGTCCCGTACTGTCGTTCCATGCCACGCCGCACCGCGACGATGCTCGCCTCCACCTTGATCCTGATCGCGCTGCTCTGCGCAGGCGTCCTCATCAAAGTGCCGTACGCGGAGATGTCGCCCGGCCCCACGGTGAACACCCTCGGCGAGGCGCGTGGCGAGCCCGTGCTGCAGATCTCCGGGCACAAGACCTACCCGACGACCGGCCACCTCAACATGACGACGGTCAGGGTCACCGGTGCGGACTACAACATGAACCTGGTTGAGGCCGTCTACGGCTGGCTGGCCCATGACAACAAGGTCGTGCCGCACGACACGCTCTACCCGGACGGCAAGACCGAGGAGCAGTCCTCGCAGGAGAACGCCGAGGAGTTCAGCCAGTCCCAGGAGAGCGCCAAGGTCGCGGCCCTCAACGAGCTGAAGATCCCGGTGAAGTCCTGGGTCGTCGTGGCGTCCGTGGTCAAGGGCAGCCCGGCCGAGAACAAGCTGCACGCGGGCGATGTGATCAAGTCCGTCGACGGCTCGCCCGTCAAGGAGCCCGCCGACGTGGCGAAGCTGGTCACCAAGCACCGCCCGGGCCAGAAAGTGCTCTTCACCGTCGTCCCGGCCAAGGAGGCGGCCGCGGCGGAGAAGGCGGGCAAGCAGCCCGAGGGCGCCGAGAACGTCACGATCACCACGCAGAGGGCCAAGGACGGCGACCGGGCGATCGTCGGGATCCAGGCCGGGACCGACCACACCTTCCCGTTCTCCATCGACATCAAGCTCGCGGACGTCGGCGGCCCGAGCGCCGGGCTGATGTTCGCCCTCGGGATCGTCGACAAGCTGACGCCCGGTGACCTGACCGGCGGCAAGTTCATCGCCGGTACGGGAACGATCGACGACGCGGGCAAGGTCGGCCCGATCGGCGGCATCGAGATGAAGCTGATCGGCGCGCGCGGCGCGGGCGCCCGCTACTTCCTGACGCCGGCCGAGAACTGCGCGGCGGCCGCCTCGGACACGCCCAGTGGGCTGACCCTGGTGAAGGTCTCCACCATCGACGACGCCACCAAGGCGCTGGAGAAGATCCGCACGGGGGACACGGCCGGTCTGCCGAGCTGCTCGGCGAAGTGACCGGCCGCGCCCCACGCGCGCGTGGATGTGTCGTCCATCACGCGCGCGTGAGCGCGGCCTCGTAGCGTTCGCGGCCTCGGTGGCGCGCGTTACTCGGCGAACGTCGCGGCGAGCGCCTCGGCGAGGCCCGGGACCAGGCCGGCGCCGGTGAGCACCTCGGTCGGCGAGTCCTTCTCGCGCAGCCGTACGGCCGACTCGCGGGCGCCGTCGCGCAGCACCGCCACGGTCATCCGGACCTCCTGGCGGTCCGGGTGCTTGGCCACCCACTTCGCCAGCTGCTTGTCGTTCATGCCCTCGGGCACGGACGTCTCGGCCGACGGCGGAAGCATCAGGCGCTCCACGGTCAGCGCGCAGCCGACCACCGCGTCCGGCCAGGCGATGGTGCCCAGGAAGTCGTCGAGGGCCTGGCCGGCCGGGATCTCGTCCTGCTCGATCGGGGTCAGCGGGGCGGCCGATTCGCCCTGGTCGAGGCCGAGCTGGGCGGCGAGCCCCGGCTCCTGGGTACGGAGCTTGGCGGTGTCGACGAGGGCGAACAGGCGGGCCGGCTGGTCCCAGCCGAGGCCGGACGCGTACTCGTCGATTTCCAGCACTGCGCGGGTGAGGGGGCTCGCGGCCATCGGGGGGCCGGAGGGGGAAACGTTGGACATGACCAACATCCTGCCCTCTTTCACCCCGGGATCGGGAACTGAGTAAAGCCTCAGTAAGTTGCATGAGTGGGCTCTACGATCGCGGGGCCTGCTCAATCGACAGCGAACTTCGAGGTGCGCACCTTGGCTTTCCAGATGCCGGACCGCGGCGGAGGCCCGTCCGGGCCACGGATCAGAGTCGGCCGGCCGTCCCGCCGGGTCCGGACCCTGCTCATGACACTGGGCATCCTGGCCGTGCTGGCCATGGTGTTCGTCATGTTCGCCGGGTTCTGGACGGACTGGCTCTGGTACCGCTCGGTGCACTATTCGTCCGTCTTCACCACCACCCTGTGGACCAAGATCGGCCTCTTCTCGGTCTTCGGCCTCCTGATGGCCGTGGCCGTCGGCCTGAACATCTGGCTGGCGCACCGGCTGCGGCCGCCGCTCAGCGCGATGTCGCTGGAGCAGCAGAGCCTGGACCGCTACCGGATGGGCATCGCCCCGTTCAAGAAGTGGCTGCTCCTGGGCATCACGGCGCTCGTCGGCCTGATCGCCGGAGCCTCCGCCTCCGGGCAGTGGCGCACCTGGCTGCTGTGGGTCAACGGGGTGCCGTTCGGGCAGAAGGACCCCCAGTTCCACATGGACGTGTCCTTCTACGCCTTCGACCTGCCCTGGTACCGGTTCCTGGTCGGCTTCGGCTTCGCGGCCGCCGTGCTGTCCCTGATCGCCGCCGCCCTCACGCACTACCTGTACGGCGGGCTGCGGATCACCAGCCCCGGCGCGCGCGCCACCGGCGCCGCCACCGGGCACCTGTCGGTGCTGCTCGGGGTCTTCGTCGCCCTGAAGGCCGTGGCGTACTGGCTGGACCGGTACGGGCTGGCGGTGAAGTCCAGCGACTTCAAGGCCAGCAGCAACTGGACGGGCCTGCGGTACGTGGACGCCAACGCCTATCTGCCGGCGAAGACGATCCTGTTCTGCATCGCCGTCATCTGCGCGCTGCTCTTCTTCGCCACGCTGTGGCGCCGCACCTGGCAGCTCCCGGTGATCGGCTTCGGCCTGATGGTCCTCTCGGCGATCCTCATCGGCGGGCTCTACCCGGCGATCGTCCAGAAGTTCCAGGTCCAGCCGAACGAGCAGGCCAAGGAAGCGCCGTACATCCAGAAGAACATCGATGCCACCCGCAAGGCGTACGGCATCGACGCCACCGAGGTGAGGGACTACAAGGGGACGACCGCGGCGGAGGACAACGGCAAGCTGCGCGCGGACGCGGACACGGCCGCCAGCTACCGGCTGATCGATCCCAATGTCGTCACCCCCGCCTTCCAGCAGCTCCAGCAGGAGCGCAAGTACTACCAGTTCGCCGTACCGCTGGACGTGGACCGTTACACGGACAAGGACGGCAAGGAGCAGGACACGGTCGTCGGTCTGCGCGAGCTGAACCTCAGCGGCATCGACAAGCGCAACTGGATCAACGACCACTTCACCTACACCCACGGCTACGGCATGATCGCGGCCAAGGGCACCAGCGTGGACTCCACGGGCTCCCCGGACTTCACCGAGTCCGGCCTGCCCACCAAGGGCCAGTTCGACCAGAACACGTACGAGCAGCGGATCTACTACGGCGAGAAGACCGAGCAGTACTCGATCGTCGGCGGCCCGCAGAAGGAGCTCGACTACGAGGCCGAGGGCAAGGGCCAGGAGACGACGAGCTTCAAGGGCAAGGGCGGCGTCAGCCTGTCCAACCCCTTCAACCGCGCCGCGTACGCGGTGGCCTTCAGCGAGCCGCAGATCCTGTATTCGGGAGCCATCGGCGAGGGCTCGAAGATCCTCTACAACCGCACCCCGAAGCAGCGCGTGGAGGCCGTCGCCCCGTGGCTGACCATCGACGGCGACCCGTATCCGGCCAAGGTCGGCAAGCGGAT
Organism: Streptomyces sp. NPDC023838; assembly: GCF_040639555.1. Taxonomy (NCBI): domain Bacteria; kingdom Bacillati; phylum Actinomycetota; class Actinomycetes; order Kitasatosporales; family Streptomycetaceae; genus Streptomyces; species Streptomyces sp. NPDC023838. The sequence goes on along the minus strand of NZ_JBFAAD010000023.1, from coordinate 65,268 downwards.
CCAGTGGGTCGTCGACGCGTACACCACGACCAACGGCTATCCCTACGCTTCGCGTACGACGCTCGGTGAGACGACGGCCGACTCGCTGACCACCCGCCAGCGGGCGGTCGTGGCCCAGCAGAACCAGGTCAACTACATCCGCAACTCGGTGAAAGCCACCGTCGACGCGTACGACGGCACGGTCACGCTGTACCAGTGGGACACCCAGGACCCGGTCCTGAAGACCTGGATGAAGGCGTTCCCGCACACGGTGAAGCCGAAGAGCGAGATCCCCGGGGACCTGCTCGCCCATCTGCGGTACCCGCAGGACATGTTCAAGGTCCAGCGCGAACTGCTGACCCGGTACCACGTCACCGACCCGGTGCAGTTCTACAGCGGCAGTGACGCCTGGCAGGTGCCGGACGACCCGACCAACAAGGACGGCGTCGCGGTTCCGCCGTACTACCTGTCGATGAAGATGCCGGGCGCCGAGACGCAGGGGAAGCAGTTCTCCCTGACGACGACGTTCACGCCGAACGGACGGCCGAACCTCGGCGGGTTCATGGCGATCGACGCGGACGCGGCCAGCAAGGACTTCGGCACGATCAGACTGCTCAGGGTCACGGACAACGTCCAGGGCCCGCAACAGGTGCAGAGCAAGCTGAACGGCCTGCCGGAGGTCGCCGAGTTCGTGCGGAACCTGCGCGGCAGCGACTCCGAGATCGACTACGGCAACCTGCTGACCGTGCCGCTGGGCGGCGGGTTCCTGTACATCGAGCCGGTGTACGCGCGCGGTGGCTCCGCCAACTACCCGCTCCTGAAGAAGGTCGGTGTCTCCTACGGGGACAAGACCGTCTTCAAGGACACCCTGGCGCAGGCGCTGAACGCGGTGTTCGGCGTGGACGGCTCCGAGCCGCCCGCGACCAAGCCGCCCGCCGATACCACCAAGCCGCCGTCCACCGGGACGAACGCCACGGTGGAACAGGCCATCAAGGACGCGCAGAAGGCGTACGACGACGGCCAGAAGGCGCTGCAGAAGGGCGACTTCACGGCGTACGGCAAGGCCCAGCAGGAGCTCCAGGCGGCGCTCCAGCGGGCCGCCGAGGCCGAGGCCAAGGCCAAGGGGTCGACCGGGGGGACCGGCAGCGGCGGGTAAACCGGTCAAGGCTCCGTCCCGCGTCGTGATACGTTGTGTTCACCGACGCGGGGTGGAGCAGCTCGGTAGCTCGCTGGGCTCATAACCCAGAGGTCGCAGGTTCAAATCCTGTCCCCGCTACTCACAGACGAGGGCCCGGATCCATCAGGATCCGGGCCCTCGTCGATTTGGCGTGTCCGGATGTGCCCTTGCTGCGTTTGGCTTATCTCTCTGTGGGCATGTCGACAAAACGCTGAAGTGACCTCACTGGCTGCGGTATACCAGGTGTACGGCGGTTGCGGGTGGTGCGACGATGGTATTTATGGGGGACAGGGCAACTCTGTTGGAGACAGGGCGGTTTGCGCAGATGCGCTCCGATGACGCCGCCGATGCCGAGACCGAGGCACGGCACCGGCGTGCTGCCGACGGCGGCGACGCTGCGTCCATGAGCGTTCTCGGTTCCCTGCTGCTGCGCCGCGGCGACCTCGACAGCGCCGAGCCGTATCTGCGCGGCGCCACCGCCGAGGGCGACCGCGCCGCGGCCAACAACCTGGGCGTGCTGCTGCACCAGCGCGGATACGCCGACGAGGCGGCCGGGTGGTGGCGCATCGCCGCCGTCGCGGGCTCCGCCGCCGCGGCGCACGCGCTGGGCCGGCACTACCGCGAGCGCGGCGACGAGCCGGCCGCCGAGTACTGGCTGCGCCAGTCCGCCGAGCAGGGCCACGCGCTGGGGGCGTACGCCCTGGCGGACCTGCTGGAACACCGCAGCGACGTGGGCGCCGAGCGGTGGCTGCGCGCCGCCGCCGAACAGGGCCACCGGGAGGCCGCGTACCGCCTCGCCCGGCTCATCGACCAGCGCGGCGAGCCCGACAGCGGCGAGCCTGACATCGCTGTCGAAGCCGAACCGGACACCGAGGCCAGGACGGCCGAGGCCGAGCAGTGGTACCGCCAGGCCGCCGCGCGCGGCCACCGGCGGGCCGCGCTGCACCTCGGCGCGATCCTGGAGAGGCGCGGCGAGCTGAAGGAGGCCGGGCGCTGGTACCTGACCTCCGCCAAGGACGGCGAGGCCAAGGCGGCCTGCGCGCTCGGCTTCCTGCTGCGGGACGCGGGCGACGAGGAGAGCGCGGCCGTGTGGTGGCTGCGGGCTGCCCAGGACGGCGACGGCAACGCCGCCAACGCGCTGGGCGCGCTGCACGCGGCCCGGGGCGAGCCGCAGACGGCCGAGCGCTGGTACCGGGCGGCGATGGACGCGGGGGACGACAACGGGGCGTACAACCTGGCACTGCTCTGCGCCGCCCAGGAGCGGACGGCGCAGGCCGAGCAGTGGTACCGGCGGGCCGCGTACGCGGGGCATCGCGAGGCGGCCAACGCGCTCGCCGTGCTGCTGCTCCAGGCCGGCGACGCGACCGGCGCCGAGCCGTGGTTCTCCAAGGCGGCCGAGGCGGGCAGCGTGGACGCGGCCTTCAACCTCGGCATCCTCTTCGCCAGCCGCGACGACGACCGCGAGGCCCTGAAGTGGTACGAGCGGGCGGCGGCGGCCGGGCACACCGAGGCGGCCCTCCAGGTCGGCATGGCGCTGCTCAGGGACGGCGAGGAGGCGGCCGCCGAGCGGCATCTGCGGTGCGCGGCGGGCGGCGGCAGCGCGGAGGCGGCGTTCCGGCTGGCCACCGTGCTCGACGCACGCCAGCCGCCGCCGGGCGCGCCGGTGCTCGGCGAGCCGGTGGCCGAGAAGACGGAGTGCGAGGAGTGGTACGAGCGGGCGGCCGCGCAGGGGCACCGGCGCGCCCAGGTGCGCGTGGGCATGCTCGCGGCGGCCCGGGGCGACCAGGACGGCGCCGCGCGCTGGTACCGGGAGGCGGCCGAGGCGGGCAGCCGCAACGGCGCCTTCAACCTCGGGCTGCTGCTCGCCCGCGAGGGGCGGGAGCGGGAGGCCGCGCTGTGGTGGACCCGGGCCGCCCACGCGGGGCACGGGCGTGCGGCGCTGCGGCTCGCGCTGTTGGCCGCGCGGTGCGGGGAGCTGGCGGAGGGGCAGCGGTGGTGCGCGCGGGCCGTGGAGCTGGGGCCGGCGGAGGTGGCGGAGCGGGCGGGGCGGCTGCGGGAGGCTCTGCATCAGGAGCTGACGGCTTAGCGCGGCGCCGCCGCGCCGCGCCACCGTTCCCACTGCCGCCACCGTTCCCACTGCCGCTGCCGCTGCCGCTGCCGTTGCCGCTTAGCGCGCCGCGCTCCGGCGTGCACGTGGGGTGCGCCGATCGGGTTTGCGCTGGTCGGCGCGGTGACGTACTGTTGGGTTTACCGACGCGGGGTGGAGCAGCTCGGTAGCTCGCTGGGCTCATAACCCAGAGGTCGCAGGTTCAAATCCTGTCCCCGCTACCAAGTATTCAAGGCCCGGATCCAATGGATCCGGGCCTTGAGTCGTTTCTCGGGTACGGCCCGGTGGGTGGTTTGTGCCCACCCGTTCCGCCGTGCGGAACGCCTGCCCACAAGCCACGGGTGGCAAGCCAGACCGCCAGGGCGCGGCGCAAGCCAGACCGCCGGGGGTGCGGCGTAAGCCAAACCACCGGGGGCGCGGCGCAAGTCAGTCCGCCAGGGGTGCGGCGCAAGCCTGAGCGCCAAGGTCCGGCGCAAGCCAGGCCGGCAGGGGTGCGATGTGAACCGGCCCCCCTGTTCCGCCGGCCGCTCTAGGCCCCCGTGCAGTCCGGGCAGATCCCCCGGTACGTGACCTCGACGTCCGAGATCGTGAAGCCGAAGCGTTCCGTTGCGGGGAGGGCCGAGAGCGGATTGCCTGTGGGGTGGACGTCGCGGATCGCGCCGCACTGGGCGCAGACCAGGTGCTGGTGGGGCCGGTGCGCGTTCGGGTCGTACCGCTTGGCGCGGCGGTCCGTGGAGACCTCGATGACCTCACCGAGAGTCACCATCTCACCGAGCGTGTTGTAGACGGTCGCGCGCGAGATCTCGGGCAGCTTGGCCACCGCGCGGGCGTGCACCTCGTCCGCCGTCAGGTGCATGTGGTCCCCGTCGAGGACCTCGGCCACGACACGCCGCTGTGCGGTCATGCGCCAGCCGCGTCCGCGCAGTCGTTCCAGCAGGTCACTCATGAGGGCCAGCCTAACAGCCGGGGGATCGAATCCCGAACGGGTGTGACTTTGGATGGGTGTTTGACTTAGACAATGTCCATTGTAGGATTCGAAGCGGGATTGGGAACGGCTAACGCCCAGGACAGGACTTGCACGTAATGACGCAGGAGGCGCACGTGACGCAGGGACCGCTCACCACGGAGGCCGGCGCGCCGGTGGCCGACAACCAGAACAGCGAGACCGCCGGCGTCGGCGGTCCGGTGCTCGTCCAGGACCAGCTGCTCCTGGAGAAGCTGGCGCACTTCAACCGGGAGCGCATCCCGGAGCGCATAGTCCACGCGCGCGGTGCGGGCGCGTACGGCACGTTCACGGTGACCCGTGACGTCACGCAGTGGACGCGCGCGAAGTTCCTCTCCGAGGTCGGCAAGCGGACCGAGACGTTCCTGCGGTTCTCCACCGTGGCCGGCAGCCTCGGCTCGGCCGACGCCGTGCGCGACCCGCGCGGCTTCGCGCTTAAGTTCTACACGGAGGAGGGCAACTACGACCTGGTCGGCAACAACACGCCCGTCTTCTTCATCAGGGACGCCATCAAGTTCCCCGACTTCATCCACACCCAGAAGCGCGACCCGTACACGGGCTCCCAGGAGGCCGACAACGTCTGGGACTTCTGGGGTCTGAGCCCGGAGTCGACGCACCAGGTCACCTGGCTCTTCGGGGACCGCGGCATCCCGGCCACGCTGCGCCACATGAACGGGTACGGCTCGCACACGTACCAGTGGAACAACGAGGCGGGCGAGGTCTTCTGGGTCAAGTACCACTTCAAGACCGACCAGGGCATCAAGAACCTCACCCAGGCCGAGGCCAACAGGCTCGCCGGTGAGGACCCGGACAGCCACCAGCGCGACCTGCGCGAGGCGATCGAGCGCGGCGAGTTCCCGAGCTGGACGGTGCAGGTGCAGATCATGCCCGCCGCCGAGGCCGCGCACTACCGCTTCAACCCGTTCGACCTCACCAAGGTGTGGCCGCACGAGGACTACCCGCCGATCGAGATCGGCAAGCTGGAGCTCAACCGCAACCCGGAGAACGTCTTCGCCGAGGTCGAGCAGTCCATCTTCAGCCCGGCGCACTTCGTGCCCGGCATCGGCCCGTCCCCGGACAAGATGCTCCAGGGCCGCCTCTTCGCGTACGGCGACGCGCACCGCTACCGGGTGGGCATCAACGCCGACCACCTGCCGGTGAACCGCCCGCACGCCACCGAGGCGCGCACCAACTCCCGCGACGGCTACCTGTACGACGGCCGCCATAAGGGCGCGAAGAACTACGAGCCGAACAGCTTCGGCGGCCCGCGGCAGACGGACCGCCCGCTGTGGCAGCCGGTCCCGGTCACCGGCGCGACGGGCGGCCACGCGGCCCCGCTGCACGCCGAGGACGACGACTTCGTCCAGGCGGGCAACCTGTACCGGCTGTACTCGGAGGACGAGAAGACCCGTCTGATCGAGAACCTCTCCGGGTTCATCGCCAAGGTCTCGCGCGACGACATCGCCGAGCGCGCGATCGAGAACTTCCGCAAGGCGGACACCGACTTCGGCAAGCGGCTGGAGGCCGCGGTCCAGGCCCTGCGCGGCTGAACAGCACTGGATCGCTTGTCGTAGGCAGTCAGAGGGCCGGATCCCTTCGGGGGCCCGGCCCTCTGCGCGTGCCCAGTCCTCTGCGCGTGCCCGGGGCGGTTCAGCCGACCAGCTCCGCCGGGTGGCGGCGGCCGGGGGCCCAACAGCGGATGATGTCGCGGACCGAGACCACGCCGACCGGCCCGTCCCCGTCGAGGACGATCAGATGCCGGAAGCCGCCGTGCGCCATCGCCTGGGCCGCCTCGTCCAGGGTCCAGCCCGGCGCCGCGAACACGACGTCGGTGGTGGTGTGCGTGCTCGCGGTCTCGCGGTCGGGGTCCTGGTTCTGGCCCAGGGAGTTGAGGATGTCGCGCTCGGTGAGGATGCCGAGCCCGCTGGTGTCGGGGTCGAGGACGACGGCCGCTCCGACGCGGCGCGCGGCCATCAGCCGGGCCGCCTGGCGGAGGGTGTGCGCGGGTCCGATGGTGAGGACCACCGTGCTCATGGCGTCACGGACGAGCATGGATGGAGCCACCTCCTTGGTGAACCCCCGTATCGCGTACGGAAGTACGGGATACGAGAACGGATTCACAAGTTCACAAGTGGGGGGACTCTTAGAGTCGCATCACCGGGTGCGCGTCAACAAGAGGGTGGTAGAGGTCAGTTGAGGGGCGCGTAAAAGTACGACCCACGCCCCTCTCGCGCCTCAGCGGGGGAACCGCCTCAGCCGCGCGGGCTGCGCCGGGACACACCAGGAAGCGCCAGGACGCGCCAGGACGCGCGTCAGTCCGCCGTCCCCACGTAGTTCAGCAGCTCGGCGTGGAGCAGGCCGTTGGAGGCCGCCGCGTTGCCGCTGTGCGGGCCCTCCTGGCCGTCCAGGCCGGTGAAGACGCCGCCCGCCTCCTGCACCACGATCACGTTCGCCGCCATGTCCCACAGCGACAGCTCCGGTTCGGCGCAGATGTCCACCGACCCCTCCGCGACCATCATGTACGGCCAGAAGTCGCCGTACGCGCGCGTGCGCCAGCACGCCCGGGTCAGATCCAGGAAGTCGTCGAGCTTGCCGCGCTCCTCCCAGCCGCTCAGCGAGGAGTACGCGAACGACGCGTCCGCGAGCTCCGCGACGCTGGACACCCGCAGCCGGGTCGCCTGCGACAGGCTGCGGCCGGTGTACGCGCCGTGCCCCTTCGCCGCCCACCAGCGCCGGTTCAGGGCGGGCGCCGACACCACGCCGACCACCGGCCGGTAGCCGCCCTCGCCCGCCTCCATCAGCGCGATCAGCGTCGCCCAGACCGGCACCCCGCGCACATAGTTCTTCGTACCGTCGATCGGGTCGATCACCCAGCGGCGCGGACCCGTGCCCTCCAGGCCGTACTCCTCGCCCAGGATCGCGTCCCGCGGCCGTGCCCGCTGGAGATGGCCGCGGATCAGCTCCTCGGCGGCCTTGTCGGCCTCGCTCACCGGCGTCATGTCCGGCTTGGTCTCGACCTTGAGGTCGAGCGCCTTGAACCGGTCCATCGTGGCGGCGTCGGCGGCGTCCGCGAGGACGTGGGCGAGACGCAGATCATCGTGGTAGTCGGGCATGGCCACACCGTATCGACCAGCACCTGCGGGGACCACATGGCCCGGGATGCGGACACCGGCCGGCGGCCCCGTACCGCCCGCCGCGGCTATTGACAGTGCGGGGGCACGCGTCAACTCTGAGGACGAGCCTCCCCCCGAGCTCTCCAGGAGCAGGGGGACCTCCATCGGCCCGGGGAGGCGCGATGCCCACAGCGCGAGAAGCCTTACTGGACGCCGCTCTCTCGGCGCTCTGCGCACGGCCCTGGTCGGCGGTGCGGATGGTGGACGTGGCCTCGGCCGCGGGGGTGTCCCGCCAGACGCTCTACAACGAGTTCGGCAGCAAGGAGGGCCTGGCCCGCGCCCTGGTGCGGCGCGAGGCCGACGTCTATCTGCGCGGGGTCGACCGCGTCCTCGCCGAGCGGGCGTTCCCGGCCGACCGGCTGGTCGCGCTCGCCGAGTGGACCGTGCGCTCGGCCCGCACCAGCGCGCTGATCCGGGCGCTGCTCACCGGCTGCTGGGGGGAGCGTCTGCCGGCCCCGCGCGCCCAGCGCACGCTCGGCGCGCACTCTTCCGTACCGGCGCAACGGCGCGCGGACGCCGGGGTTCCGGGTCCGTCCGAGCTGGTGGCGACGGTACGGGACCGCTCGCTCGCGGCGCTGGAGAAGGAACTGCCCGCCGTGGAGCCGGGGGAGCTGGCGCGCTGCTGCGAGACGGTGGTGCGGCTCGCGCTGTCGTACGTCATGGCGCCGGACCCGGGCCCGCCAGGGGCGCCCGGAGCGCCCGGCGGGGGCGGGCACGCCGCCCACGTCCGCGCGGTCCTGGCGCGCACGCCGGTGCGCCCGGTGCCGTGAACGACGCACGCGTGGCGTCCGGGCCTCAGTGCGCCGAGCCCGAGATCTGCAGCCCGATCACGCCCACGATCACCAGCGAGATCGAGACCAGCTTCAGCGTGGAGACCACGTCGTCGAGGAAGACCATGCCGTAGATCGCGGTGCCCGCGGCGCCGATGCCGGTCCACACCGCGTACGCCGGGCCCACGTCCAGTTTCTTCAGGGAGAGGGTCAGCAGGCCGAAGGAGCCGAGGGCGAAGGCCGCGAAGGCGATGGTCGGGCCGAGCCGGGTGAAGCCGTGTGACAGCTTGAGACAGACGGCGAACCCCGTCTCCAGGATTCCGGCGACCACCACCAGCAGCCACGCCATGTCCAGGCCCTCCCGCAACGCATAGGTGACTGCTCGTCATTGCTGGATGTGATTATGCACGCGGCGCCCGTCAGTCGCCCTCGTGGCGCTCCCGGGTGGCGAGCAGCCGGCGCAGCGAGTAGAGCCGGGCCGGGTCGGCGTGCCCCTGGGCCACCCACGCGTCCAGCGCGCACTCCTCCTCGTCGTGGCTGCACCCGCGCGGGCACTCCTCGGTGCCGGGCACCAGGTCCGGGAAGGCGAGGATGACGCGGGACGGGTCGACGTGGTGCAGGCCGAACGACCGCACGCCCGGGGTGTCGATCACCCAGCCGCCGTGCGCGCTGGCCAGCGGCAGCGCCAGCGCGGACGTGGTGGTGTGGCGGCCGCGGCCGGTGACCGCGTTGACATGGCCGGTGATGCGGCGCTGGTCCTCCGGGACGAGCGCGTTGACCAGCGTCGTCTTGCCGACGCCGGAGTGGCCGACGAAGGCGGTGGCCTTGCCGTCGAGCTGCTCGCGCACCCGGTCCGCCGCGTCGCCGTTGTAGAGCTCCTCGCGGGAGGTGACGACATGGGGGACGCCCAGCGTCCCGTACATCTCCAGGAGTTCGTCCGCCGGGGCCAGGTCCGACTTGGTGAGCACGAGCAGCGGTGAGAGCCCCGCGTCGTACGCCGCGACCAGACAGCGGTCGATCATGCGTGGGCGCGGCTCGGGGTCGGCGAGCGCGGTGACGATGGCCAGCTGGTCGGCGTTGGCGACGATCACCCGCTCGAACGGGTCGTCGTCGTCGGCCGTGCGGCGCAGCACCGAGGTGCGCTCCGAGATGCGCACGATCCGCGCCAGGGTGTCCTTGTCGCCCGAGAGATCGCCGACGATCATGACCCGGTCGCCCACCACCGCGGCCTTGCGCCCCAGTTCACGGGCCTTCATGGCGTGGATTGTGCGGTCCTCGACGAGGCAGGTCAGCCGGCCCCGGTCGACGGTGAGGACCATGCCCTCCGAGGCGTCCTCGTGCTTGGGACGGATGTTGGTGCGGGGACGGTTGCCCTTGCGGTTGGGGCGGACCCGGATGTCGTCCTCGTCGGGGTTCTTGCCGTAGCGGCGCATCTGCTCAGGCCCCGCTCAGTTTCCGGTCCCGGTGAGCATCTCGGTCCACATCCGCGGGAAGTCGGGCAGGGTCTTGGCGGTCGTCGCCACGTTCTCGATCTGGACGCCCTCGACGGCGAGGCCGATGATCGACCCCGCCGTGGCCATCCGGTGGTCGTCGTACGTGTGGAAGACGCCGCCGTGCAGCGGGCGCGGGCGGATGTGCAGACCGTCGGCGGTCTCGGTGACGTCGCCGCCGAGCTCGTTGATCTCCTTGGTGAGAGCGGCCAGACGGTCCGTCTCGTGGAGGCGCAGGTGGGCCACGCCGCGCAGCGTCGAGGGGGAGTCGGCCAGCGCCGCGACCGCCGCGATGCCCGGGGTGAGCTCGCCGACCTCGCTCAGGTCCACGTCGATGCCGTGGAGGGAGCCGGAGCCGGTGAAGACCAGACCCAGGTCGGTGAGCTCGCAGGAACCGCCCATTTCGGTGAAGATCCGGCGCAGCTGGTCGCCCGGCTGGGTGGTGCGCTCCGGCCAGTCCGGTACGAGCACCTTGCCGCCGGTGATCAGGGCGGCCGCCAGGAACGGCTGGGCGTTGGACAGGTCCGGCTCGACGGTGAGGTCGCGGCCGAGCAGCGCGGACGGCGAGACCCGCCACACGTTGGGCTCGCCGCCGGTCTCCGGCTCGTCCACCTGCGCGCCGACCGAGCGCAGCATGTCGACGGTCATCCGGATGTGCGGCATGGACGGCAGCGAGGCGCCGGTGTGCCGCACCTCCACGCCCTGGTTGAAGCGGGGCGCGGAGAGGAGCAGGGCGGAGACGAACTGCGACGAGGAGGACGCGTCGATGCGGACCCGGCCGCCGTCGAGGGCGCCGCCGCCGTGCACGGTCAGCGGGAGCGCGCCCCGGCCGTCGTCGTCGATCCGGGCGCCGAGCGTGCGCAGCGCGTCGATCACGCCGTTCAGCGGCCGTTCGTACGAGCGGGGGTCGCCGTCGAAGCGGATGGGCCCGTCGGCGAGGGCGGCGACCGGGGGCAGGAAGCGCATGACCGTACCGGCGTTGCCGACGTCAATCGTGGCGGGGCCGTGCAGACCGGCGGGGATCACGCGCCAGGCCTCGCCGGAGCCGTCGGGGCCCACCCCCTCCTCGATGCCGACGCCGAGGGCACGCAGTGCCTCGGCCATCAGCAGGGTGTCCCGGGAGCGCAGGGGGCGGCGCAGCCAGCCGGGCTCGGCGGCGAGCGACGCCAGCACGAGCGCTCGGTTGGTGACCGATTTCGATCCGGGCACGGTGACCGTCGCGTCGACGGCTCCGCTTGCGACGGGGGCGGGCCAGAGGGCGGGGTGCACGGGCGTTTCGGTCATGGCTCTCACTTTAGTGGGGGGAGAACCTAGAGTCCGAGCAGCCACCGTCCGCCGCCGATGAGCGAGCAGACCGAGACGGCGTGGAAGAGGAAGAGCCAGAGCGCGGGCGGTACGTGGGTGAGCCGCCCGAGCTGGTCCGCGTCCGAATCGCCACTGTTGTGCCCGCGCCGCTTGCGCTGGAGCTCGAAGGCGGGCCGCACGCCGCCCAGCAGCAGGAACCACACCACCGCGTACGCGAACGCCGACTGCACATCGGGCGAGGTGAGCCAGGACACCAGCAGGAAGGCGGCGCCGCTGAGGACCACGGTGAGTACGCCGTACGCGTTGCGGATCATCACCAGCATCGCCAGGAGCAGGGCCGTGGCGACCCACAGCAGCAGGGTGACGTGGTGGGCGGCGAGCAGCCAGGCGCCGCCGAGGCCGAGCAGCGGGGGAGCGGTGTAGCCGGCGGCGGCGGTCAGGATCATCCCGAGGCCGGTCGGGCGGCCCCGGCTCACGGTGAGGCCGCTGGTGTCGGAGTGCAGCCGGATGCCGTCCAGGCGGCGGCCGGTGAGCAGGGCGACCAGGCCGTGGCCGCCCTCGTGGGCGATGGTGATCGCGTTGCGCGAGAGGCGCCAGGCGCGGTGCGGGAGGACGGCGGCGAGGGCGGCTATCCCGGTGGCCACCACCAGCCACTGGGTGGGGGCGGCCTGGGTGTCGAAGAGGTGCAGATCGGCCATTTCGGCGGGCATGTGCGGGACGGCTCCTCGTGGTCGGCTGCCGCGTGGCAGGGTGTCGGGCATGTGTGGGAGGTATGCAGCGAGTCGTGGACCCGAGGATCTCGCGGAAGTCTTTGAGATAGAGAAGTGGGACCCCGATCCGCGCGAGACGTTGGCGCCCGACTGGAACGTGGCCCCGACCAAGGAGGTCTACGCGGTCCTGGAGCGTCCCCTGAAAGACGCGGACGACCCGCGTCCGGTTCGCCAGCTGCGCAAGCTGAAGTGGGGGCTGGTGCCGTCCTGGGCGAAGTCGCCCGAGGGAGCGGCGCGGATGATCAACGCGCGGGCGGAGACGGTGCACGAGAAGCCGTCCTTCCGCAAGCCCTTCGCGGCCCGCCGCTGCATCATCCCGGCGGACGGCTACTACGAGTGGGTCACCGGGGCGGACGAGCGGGAGCTGGAGGTCGAGGGGAAGAAGAAGCGGGCGCGGAAGCAGCCGTACTTCATCTCGCCGGCGGACGGGTCGGTGTTCGCGATGGCCGGGCTGTACGAGTTCTGGCGCGACCGTACGCTGCCGGACGATCATCCGGCGGCCTGGTGGGCGACGTGCTCGGTGATCACGACGGAGGCGGAGACGGGGCCGCTGGGGGTGGGCCCGGCGGAGGGGCCGTCCTCGCTGGCCGCGATCCATCCCCGGATGCCGCTGATGCTGCCGCGGGAGCGGTGGGCTTCTTGGCTGGACCCGTCGGTCACGGCCGTGGAGGAGGTGCGGGGGTTGCTCGCGCCGCCGGAGGAGGGGCTGATGCGGGCGTACGCCGTCTCGACGGCGGTCAGCAATGTCCGGAACAACGGGGCGGAGCTGGTGAAGGAGCTGGCGGGGCCGGAGGTGGGGACGCTGTTTTAGCCCCCACCCCGCCCCTTCCCTGAACCCTCCGGGGGTGGGTGGGGGTGGAGGTGGGTTTTCCCGGGGGCTCCGCCCCCGGCCCCCTCCGCGGGGCCTGCGGCCCCTGCACCCCGCTGCCGGGGCTGCGCCCACGGACCCTCCGCAGGACCTGCGGCCCCTGCACCCCGCTCACGGGGCTGCGCCCCGACCCCCATTTCGTCTGCGGGCCGTGCTGGGTTGCTCGCGCAGTTCCCCGCGCCCCCCAACCCGCTGTCGTCTGCAGACCGTGGTCGCTTCTCGCGCAGTTCCCCGCGCCCCTAAAGGCGCCCCTCCGGGGCTTCCCGAGGATGCCGCGAAGCGGCATTTTTAGGGGCGCGGGGAACTGCGCGAGCAACCCACCGCGGTCCGCAGGTCCAGATGGGTTAGGGGCGCGGGGAACTGCGCGACCAGCCACACGCGGTCCGCAGACGAACCCCGGGCCCCTTCACCCGGCACCATGGGACCCGTGACCCACACCCAGCTCATCGAGACCCCCGCCGGAGCCGCCCGCGTCACCTGGCATCATGCCGCGCGCGCCCGGCTTGTCCTCGCCCTCAGCCACGGCGCCGGCGGGGGCATCGACGCACGTGATCTTCAGGCCATTGCCGACGCCCTGCCGACGCACCGCGTCACCGTCGCCCTCGTCGAGCAGCCCTGGCGCGTCGCCGGGAAGAAAGTGGCGCCCGCGCCCAAGACGCTCGACGTGGGGTGGCGGGGACTGTGGCCCGCCCTCACCGAGCAGGCGGACGGGCTGCCCGTCGTCGCCGGCGGGCGCTCCGCCGGGGCCCGCGTCGCCTGCCGCACCGCCGCCGAGCTCGGCGCGCACGCCGTGCTCGCGCTGAGCTTCCCCCTGCACCCACCCGGCCGCCCCGAGAAGTCCCGCGCGGACGAGCTGCTCGGCGCCGGCGTGCCCACCCTCGTCGTACAGGGCGGGAACGATCCCTTCGGGCGGCCCGGGGAGTTCCCGGAGGGGGAGTACGAGATGGTGGAAGTGCCCTTCGGGGACCATGGGTTCGCCGTCCCCAAGCGCGCCTCCCTCAGCCAGGACGAGGCTCTGGGGATCATCACCGACGGGATCACCCGCTGGGCGGGTGCCCTGCGGGAATGACGCGTACCGAGCCGCTGTTGTGACGGACGTACACATTCGTAGGCCTGGTATTTCGTGGAGAGGGAGTCCGTCGCATGGGTTCGACCATCTGCCCCAGCCGCTCGCGCGCCGCTGACCTGGAGTGGACGGTGCTGTCGGCGGCGAAGACCGCTCCTATTCGAGCGGCGGGCGGACCGGATCGTCGTCTATCCTCCGATTCGAGCGGGTCCAGCTTCGGACTCGCCACACCGTTCGAGGAGGTGGGTCCGGTCACAGGGACCGACGACGGCCACGTGGAAGAGTCGACCGCCGAGCGAAACGCGCGCTTCGAGCGGGACGCCCTCGGCTACCTCGACCAGATGTACTCGGCCGCGCTGCGCATGACGCGCAACCCCGCCGATGCCGAGGACCTGGTGCAGGAGACCTATGCCAAGGCGTACGGATCCTTCCACCAGTTCCGGGAGGGGACGAACCTCAAGGCTTGGCTCTACCGGATTCTCACCAACACCTTCATCAACTCGTACCGGAAGAAGCAGCGCGAACCCCAGCGCAGCGCCGCCGAGGAGATCGAGGACTGGCAGCTCGCGCGCGCGGAGTCGCACATGTCGACCGGACTGCGGTCGGCCGAGTCGCAGGCGCTGGACCACCTGCCCGACTCCGATGTGAAGGCAGCGCTCCAGGCGATCCCCGAGGAGTTCCGTATCGCCGTGTATCTGGCGGACGTCGAGGGCTTTGCGTACAAGGAGATCGCGGACATCATGGGTACACCCATCGGTACGGTGATGTCCCGGCTGCACCGGGGCCGCCGCCAACTGCGCGGAATGCTGGAGGACTACGCCCGTGACCGCGGGCTCGTCCCGGCCGGCGCCGGCGAGTCGGACGAAGCGAAAGGCTCGGGCTCATGAGCTGCGGAGAGCCGCACGAGACGGACTGCTCTGAGGTCCTGGACCATCTCTACGAGTTCCTCGACCACGAGATGCCCGACAGTGACTGCAACAAGTTCGAAGTGCACTTCGAGGAGTGCTCGCCCTGCCTGGAGAAGTACGGGCTGGAGCAGGCCGTGAAGAAGCTGGTCAAGCGGTGCTGCGGGTCGGACGACGTGCCGTCCGATCTGCGGTCCAAGGTCATGGGGCGGATCGATCTGATCCGGTCCGGCCAGGCCGTGCCGGACCAGGACATCGTGACCGAGAGCTGAGCCGACTGAATCGGATCGCGTCAGACCGAGTCGGATCGCGTCAGACCGAGTCGGATCGAGTCGGATCGCGTCGGAACAGCTCCGCTGAAGGGCCGCAGCCACGGGGTGCGGCCCTTTTTCCTGTCGCCTTCCCCGTTTCTCCGGTACGCGGATTCCCTGTCACTCGAAGGTGCTAATCCGGTGGGACCGAAACGGTTCAATCCGACAATGCGCCTACCTCCCCTCCCGCGCGGGCCTATCCTCCCGATCCGGAGCAGGAGGGAGGCGCGCCATGGACGGACCGCAGCGCCGCGCCCTGCCCTGGGGGGCGCGCGCCGCTCTCCTGGGCGCCGTCGTGGCCGCCGGGGCGTGCGCGTTACCCGTGGCGCGCGCAAGCGTCCCGTGGGGCGCGTTCGGGCTGCTCGCCGGGCTGTACGCGCTCTGCGCATGGCCCGCGCGCTGTCCCCTCCTCGCCAGTGGGGTCTCCCCTGCTCGAACGAAGTTGAGAGCTCGGGGATGCGTCACCATTCCGACCGGCTCCGGCTCCTTCTTCCCCGTCCTGCTCGCCGCCGCGTTCCTGCTGCCGCCGCCCGCCGCCGCACTGGTCGCCGTCCCCGGCGCGCTCCTCGCCCGGGTCGAGCAGCCGCCCCGGTCCCCGCGCCGCGTCTGGCGCGCCGCCCAGCTGGCGCTCGCCGTGGGCGCCGCCGCCGAGGTGTACGGACGGCTCGGCGGGCGCGAAGCCCTCGGCGGGGCCCGGGCGGCCCTCGCCCCCCTCGCCCCCGACTTCCCGTACGTCCTGCTGCCCGCCGGGGCGGCCGCGCTGGTCTTCTGCGCGGTGCTGGCCGCGCTCGACGGGCTGATCCTGTGGACCGCCGAGCGGCTGCCCGCCCGCACCGCCTGGCGCGGGCTGCTGCTGCGCTCCCTGGCCCCGTACTGCGTTCACGGGCTCGCCGGGCTGATGATGGCCGTGCTCTGGCGCAGCCCGTACGGCCCGCCCGCCGCGCTCCTGGTGCTGCTCCCGATGTGCATCTCGTGCTGGGTCTTCGCGCAGTACCACCGCGAGCACGCCGCCCACCAGGCCACCATCCGGGCGCTGGTGCAGGCCGTCGACATCAAGGACACCTACACGCGCGGCCACAGCGAGCGCGTCGGCCTCGCCTCCGTCCTCATCGCCCGGGAACTCGGCATGGACGAGAGCCGGTTGGAGGTGCTGCGGTTCGCCGGGATCCTGCACGACGTGGGCAAGCTGGGGGTGCCGACCCGGCTGCTGCGCAAGGACGGGCCGCTCACCCTGCAGGAGCGTGCGGTGATCGAGCTGCACCCCGAGTACGGGCACGAGATCGTGCGCGGGATCGGCTTCCTCGGCGAAGCGCGCGCCGCGATCCTGCACCACCACGAGCGGCTCGACGGCAGCGGCTATCCGTACGGTCTGGCAGGTTCCCAGATCCCCGAGTTCGCCCGGGTGGTCGCCGTGGCCGACGCCTTCGACGCGATGACCTCGACCCGCTCCTACAGCCGCGCCCGCCCCGTGGGGGCGGCCGTCGAGGAGCTGGAGCGGTGCGCGGGGCGCCAGTTCGACCCCGCGATGGTCCGGGCGCTGGTGCGCGCGCTCGACCGGCACGGCTGGCGCCCGGCCGTGACGGCGGACGAGCCGGACCGGGACCCGGGCGCCGGGCGCGGAAACGTCCCGGCGTGCGACGCCGCCCCGGCCGGGCACGCATGAGCCCCGCGCCCAGAGGCCCCGCGTGCCCGCGCCCCGCCAGGGCGCCCCGGGTGCCGTTGACCGTCACCGGGGTGTACGCGGCCGCCGCCTCGCTCACCGTCTGGGCGCTGGCCAGGACGCTCTGGTACGGGGTCGTGGAGCCCAAGGTCGCGCTCGCCTTCGGGGCCCTCGTGGCCGTCGGGGAGCTCGCCCGCTGGGGCTCCCAGGGCTCCCAGGTCTCCCAGGACGGGGAACGCGAGTCCGCGCCGCTCGGCTCGGCGGGCGCCCTCGCGTACGCCCTGCTCGGCCAGAACGCCGGGCACGCCACCCACCACGGCGTCCTGCAGGCCGTCGCCGTCGTCCTCGCCGCCGCCCTGGCCGGCGCCGTGCCGCACGTGGCGCTCGGCCGGGGCCCGAGCCTGGACCAGGTGGCCCGGCGGGTGCTGACCGTCGCCTTCGCCGCCGCCTGCTTCCAGCCGCTCTACAACTCCGGCACGCTGGGGCTGTGGGTCGGGCACGGCCCGTACTACGCGCTCTTCCTGCTCCTCGTCCTGGTGCTGACCGCGCTGTGCGACGCGGTCGTCGCCGCCGCGCTGCTGCGGGCCCGCACCTCGTTCCCGTACGGCCCGCTGCTCCGCGACGAGCTGCGCGCGCTGCTCGGTGTCGGCTCGGCGGTCTGTGCCACCGGGGCCGTCATCGCGCTGGCGGTCGCCGTGGCGGGGCTGTGGGCGCTGCCGCTGTTCTGCGTGCCGCTGCTCCTCACCCAGCTGGCGTTCCGGCGGTACGCGGCGGTGCGCACCACCTATCGGCAGACCATCACCTCGCTCGCCCGGGCCACCGAGATCGCCGGGTACACCCAGCCGGGCCACGCCCGCCGGGTCGCGGTGCTCAGCCGGGCCGTCGGGCGCGAGCTGGGGCTGAGCGAGTCCGAGCTGACCGTGCTCGAATACGCGGCCCTGATGCACGACATCGGGCAGCTCTCGCTGGTGGACCCGGTGCCCGCCGGGGCCACCGCGCCGCTGCCCGCCGCCGAGCAGCGCCGGATAGCGCTGCTCGGCGGGGCCGTGGTGCGCCAGACCGGGGGAAGCGCCGAGGTCGCGGTGATCGTCGAGCGGCAGGCGGATCCGTACCGCGAGCAGCCGCTGCCCGCCCGGATCGTGCGCGCGGTCAACGCCTACGACGACCTGGCGGGCTCCCCGGGCCGCCCCGGCAGCTCGCTGAGCGCCCTGGAACAGCTGCGGCTGGGGACAGGACGGGACTATCAGCCCGAGGTCGTCGAATCACTCGCACGCGTCCTGGCCAGGGGCTGTCTGACCCTGCTGGCACCTGGGTAACCCAGGAGTAATGAGCGGCCTTCCGGCCGGGCATGGTTGGATGCGAAAGAACCCAGAAAACTGGGAGACCGTAAGACCGGCTCGGAGGCAGGTCGGTCTGGGCAGGCGGGAATCGTGAGGATCTTCGGCAAGGGACGGCACCGGCCCTCCGCCTCGTGGCGGCAGGCCACGGACCGTGCGTTCACGCTGATCGGCGACGGTCGGTACGAGGACGCCGGCGCGCTGCTGACGCGTGCGGCGGATCTGGAGCCCTGGCTCTCCGAGTCCTGGTTCAACCTGGCGCTGCTCCACAAGTTCCGGCACGACTGGGAGCAGGCGCGGGCGGCGGGCCTGCGGGCCGTCGCGCTGCTCGACAAGGAGACCGGGGCCCCCGACTGGTGGAACGTGGGGATCGCCGCCACCGCGCTCCAGGACTGGCCGCTGGCCCGCCGCGCCTGGCAGGCGTACGGCCTGAAGGTGCGCGGCTACCAGGAGAGCTCCACCGGCACCGGCGAGCCGTCCGGGATGGAGCTGGGCAGCGCCGCCGTGCGGCTCTCGCCCGAGGGCGAGGCCGAGGTGGTGTGGGGCCGCAGGCTGGACCCGGCGCGGATCGAGGTCCTCTCGATCCCGCTGCCGTCCTCCGGGCGGCGCTGGGGCGAGGTGGTCCTGCACGACGGGGTGCCGCACGGCGAGCGCACGGTCGCGGCCGGGCCGTCCTTCCCGGTCTTCGACGAGATCGAGCTCTGGGCGCCCTCGCCGGTGCCCACCTGGGTGGTGCTCCTGGAGGCCGCCACCGAGGCCGACCGGGACGCGCTGGAGCGGCTCGCGGCCGACGCGGGCTTCGCCGCCGAGGACTGGTCCTCGTCGGTGCGGCTGCTGTGCCGGGCCTGCTCGGAGTCGCGGATGCCCAGCGACGAGGGCGACGGCGAGCACCTGGACCCGCACGACCACAGCGAGCCGGGCCACCCGGGCCCGCTGGGCCACCGCACGGCCGGCGACCTGTGGGTGCCCGAGCGCGAGTGCGGCATCGCGGCCCCGCCCGGCCTGGTGCGCGGACTGCTCGACGGCTGGGTCGCGGACAGCCCGGACAGCCGCGAGTGGCGGGATCTGGAGGAAGTCTGCTGACCGTCCCCGTAGGCTGTACGGGTTCGGAATCGGGTTTTGAGGAAGGCGTACGGCGGACATGTCGCAGCAGGAGACGGACCAGCAGGTCGAGAACGACGGGTTCGTCGTCGACACGGAGGACTGCGAGGAGCGCGAGCAGGCGTACCGCGCGCGGGGCACGTCCCGGCCGATCACGGTCGTCGGCAACCCGGTGCTGCACAAGGAGTGCAAGGACGTCACCGAGTTCGACGACAAGCTCGCCGCGCTCATCGACGACATGTTCGCCAGCCAGCGCACCGCCGAGGGCGTGGGCCTGGCCGCCAACCAGATCGGCGTCGACCTCAAGGTCTTCGTCTACGACTGCATGGACGACGAGGGCGTGCGCCACGTCGGCGTCGTGTGCAACCCGGTCCTCCAGGAGCTGCCGGCCGACCGCCGGGTCCTGGACGAGTCCAACGAGGGCTGCCTGTCGGTCCCCACGGCCTACGCCGAGCTGGCCCGCCCCGACTACGCGGAGGTCAGCGGCCAGGACGCCGAGGGCAACCCGATCAAGGTGCGCGGCACCGGCTACTTCGCCCGCTGCCTCCAGCACGAGACGGACCACCTGTACGGGTACCTGTACATCGACCGCCTCTCCAAGCGCGACCGCAAGGACGCGCTGCGGCAGATGGAGGAGAACACGCCCCGGTACCCGGTCGTCCCGAACGCCTGATTCCGGTTGCCCGGAGTACGTGAAGGGGCCCCGCACCACGACCGGTGCGGGGCCCCTTCACGTACGTACGGCTAGAACTCCTCGTCGAAGCCCACCGAGCCCTCGACCGCCACCTGGTAGGCGGACGGGCGGCGCTCGAAGAAGTTCGTGAGCTCCTGGACGCCCTGGAGCTCCATGAACGAGAACGGGTTCGACGAGCCGTACACCGGGGCGAAGCCGAGGCGCTGCAGGCGCTGGTCGGCGACGCACTGGAGGTACTCGCGCATCGACTCGGTGTTCATGCCGGGCAGGCCCTCGCCGCACAGGTCGCGGCCGAACTGGAGCTCCGCCTCGACCGCCTCCTTGATCATGTCGGTGACCTGCTGCTGGAGCGCGTCGTCGAAGAGCTCCGGCTCCTCCTTGCGGACGGTGTCCACGACCTCGAAGGCGAAGTTCATGTGCATCGTCTCGTCGCGGAACACCCAGTTGGTGCCGGTGGCGAGGCCGTGCAGCAGCCCGCGCGAGCGGAACCAGTACACGTACGCGAAGGCGCCGTAGAAGAACAGGCCCTCGATGCACGCGGCGAAGCAGATCAGGTTCAGCAGGAAGCGGCGGCGGTCGGCCTGGGTCTCCAGGCGCTCCAGCTTCTCGACCTCGTTGATCCACTTGAAGCAGAACTGGGCCTTCTCGCGGATGGAGGGGATGTTCTCCACCGCGTCGAACGCCGCCGCGCGGTCGTCCGGGTCGGGCAGGTAGGTGTCGAGCAGCGTCAGGTAGAACTGGACGTGCACGGCCTCCTCGAAGAGCTGACGGCTCAAGTACAGCCGCGCCTCGGGGGAGTTGATGTGCTTGTAGAGCGTCAGCACCAGGTTGTTCGCCACGATCGAGTCGCCGGTGGCGAAGAACGCCACCAGGCGGCCGATCATGTGCTGCTCGCCCGGGGAGAGCTTGGCGAGGTCGGCGACGTCGGAGTGGAGGTCGACCTCCTCCACCGTCCAGGTGTTCTTGATCGCGTCGCGGTAGCGCTCGTAGAAGTCCGGGTAGCGCATCGGACGCAGGGTCAGTTCGAAGCCCGGGTCGAGCAGGTTCTTTTCGGAGTTGGAGCTCATTACTGGCAGGCCTCGCAGGACTCGGGGTTCTCAAGGGAGCAGGCGATCGCGTCGGCGTCGGGGGCGGCCTGCTGGACGGGGATGGGGGCGGTGGCCTGGGCGGCGCGGGCGATCCGGGTCGCCGGGCGCGAACGCAGGTAGTACGTGGTCTTCAGACCCTGCTTCCAGGCGTACGCGTACATCGACGACAGCTTGCCGATGGTGGGCGTCTCCAGGAACAGGTTCAGCGACTGCGACTGGTCCAGGAACGGGGTGCGGGCCGCCGCCATGTCGATCAGGCCGCGCTGCGGGATCTCCCACGCCGTGCGGTAGAGCGCGCGCACGTCGGCGGGGATCCAGCTGAAGTCCTGGACCGAGCCGCTGGCCTCGCGCAGCGCCTCGCGGGACTGCGCGTCCCACACGCCGAGCTTCTTCAGGTCCTCCACCAGGTAGCCGTTGACCTGGAGGAACTCACCCGACAGCGTCTCGCGCTTGAACAGGTTGGAGACCTGCGGCTCGATGCACTCGTAGACGCCCGCGATGGAGGCGATGGTCGCGGTCGGGGCGATCGCGAGCAGCAGCGAGTTGCGCATGCCCACCGAGGCGATCCGCTCGCGCAGCGCCGCCCAGCGCTCCGGCCAGTTGAGCTCGACGTCGTAGTGGTCGGGGTGCAGCACGCCGCGCGCGGTGCGGGTCTTGTCCCAGGCGGGCAGCGGGCCGCTGCGCTCGGCGAGGTCGCAGGACGCCTCGTACGCGGTGAGCATGATGCGCTCGGCCAGCTTGGTGGAGAGCGCCTTCGCCTCGGGGGAGTCGAACGGCAGGCGCAGCTTGAAGAAGACGTCCTGGAGGCCCATCGCGCCCAGGCCCACCGGACGCCACTTGGCGTTGGAGCGGCCTGCCTGCTCGGTCGGGTAGAAGTTGATGTCGACGACCCGGTCCAGGAACGTCACGGCGGTACGGACGGCCGCGTCCAGACGCTCCCAGTCGATCTCGCCGGAGGCGAGCACGAAGGCGCCCAGGTTGACCGAGCCGAGGTTGCAGACGGCCGTCTCGCCGTCGTCCGTGACCTCGAGGATCTCGGTGCAGAGGTTGGAGGAGTGGACCGTGTGGCCGGGCTCCGCCGTCTGGTTGGCGGTGCGGTTGGAGGCGTCCTTGAAGGTCATCCAGCCGTTGCCGGTCTGCGCCAGGGTGCGCATCATCCGGCCGTACAGGTCCCGGGCCGGGATGGTCTTCTGGGCGAGACCGGCCGCCTCGGCCTTGCGGTACGCGGCGTCGAACTCGTCGCCCCACAGGTCGACCAGCTCGGGCACGTCGGCCGGGGAGAACAGCGACCAGGTGCCGTCCGCGTCCACGCGGCGCATGAACTCGTCCGGGATCCAGTGCGCCAGGTTCAGGTTGTGCGTACGCCGGGCGTCCTCACCGGTGTTGTCGCGCAGCTCCAGGAACTCCTCGATGTCGGAGTGCCAGGTCTCCAGGTAGACCGCCGCCGCGCCCTTGCGCCGCCCGCCCTGGTTGACGGCCGCCACCGAGGCGTCCAGCGTCTTCAGGAACGGGACGATGCCGTTGGAGTGGCCGTTGGTGCCCCGGATGAGCGAGCCGCGCGAGCGGATGCGGGAGTACGACAGGCCGATGCCGCCCGCGTGCTTCGACAGGCGCGCCACCTGGTGGTAGCGGTCGTAGATCGAGTCCAGCTCGTCCAGCGGGGAGTCCAGCAGGTAGCAGCTGGACATCTGCGGGTGACGGGTGCCGGAGTTGAAGAGCGTGGGGGAGGACGGCAGGTAGTCGAGCCGGCTCATCAGGCCGTACAGCGAGGCGACCTCGTCCAGGGCACGCACCGAGTCGTCCTCGGCCAGGCCCGCCGCGACCCGGAGCATGAAGTGCTGCGGGGTCTCGATGACCTGGCGGGTGATCGGGTGGCGCAGCAGGTAGCGGGAGTAGAGCGTGCGCAGGCCGAAGTAGCCGAAGCGGTCGTCGGCGCCGTCCGCGAGGGAGGCCTCGACCAGCGCGTCCAGGCGGGCCGCGTGCAGCCGCACGAAGTCGGCCGTGCGGTCCGCGATCAGGCCCTCCTCGTGGCCGACCCCGACCGACTGGGAGAAGGTGACCGAGCCCTGGGTCGCGGCCTCCTCGGCGATCGTGATCGTCAGCAGCCGGGCGGCGAGGCGGGAGTACGCCGGGTCCTCGGAGATCAGCCCGGCGGCGGCCTCGGTGGCGAGCCCACGCAGCTCCGCCTCGTCCGAGCGCGCGTTGCGGCCGCGCAGGGCGGCGGCGGCGACACGGCCGGGGTCGGTGTCCGGCAGATCGGCGGTGAGGTCGGTCAGGGTCCGCAGCAGGGCGGTCCCGGGGGCATCGGCCGGCTCTTCGGCGATCGCTGAAGCGGGATCCGCAGGGGCGATGGTCACGTGGGGGCACTCCTCGCTCGGCACGGGGCCTTGGGGAAGTGCGCGGGCACACGGACACACCCCCTCGGGGGTACGCCGCGTCCACTTGCCCATTCCGCGAGGCCCGGACGTCTGGCACCCGGGCCGGACGGCCAGGGCGCGCTGTCGGCAGGTCCTCGGACTGAACAGGTACGCAAATGCGTACGAGTACACCGTTGCGGGACAGTTCCGGATTTGCACCGGATTCCCCTGCGGCGACAGCGAGCATGAGCATACATCTTGTGCCGGGCTCCGGCGGCACCCCCACATGTTGTGTCGTGTCGGCTTCGGAGGGTGTCGGAGCGTCAACTCGTCTTCCAGGAACACGACAACGGGCCGCCGGATTCCCGGCGGCCCGTCGTCGCGTACGGAGGAGGGAGGCGGCTAGTGCAACGCGCCCGCCGTCGCCGGGGGCAGTTCCGTCTGTACGCCCGGGTCGCCCGCGTCCGCCGTGTAGTCCTCCGGGGACGTCTCGTCGACGCCGTCGGGGGCCTTCAGGGCCCTCAGGGCCACCGTGAGGACGACCGTCACCGCGACGTTCAGGACGAACGCCGTCAGGCCGATGTAGCCGATCTCACCGATGCCGGGGATCTCCTTGGAGCTGCCGCCGAAGTGCTTCTGGGTGGGCGAGGCGACTCCGTACGCGGCGAGCGTGCCGTACGCCATGCCGACCGCCCAGCCCGCCAGCAGCGCCCAGCGGTGGAACCAGCGGGTGAACAGACCGCCGACCAGCGCGGGGAAGGTCTGGAGGATCCAGATGCCGCCCAGCAGCTGGAAGTTGATCGCGACCGTCTTGTCCATCGTCAGGACGAAGACCAGCGCGCCCACCTTCACCAGGAGCGAGACCAGCTTGGAGACCTTGGTCTCCTGCTCCGGCGTGGCGTCCGGCTTGAGGAAGTCCTTGTAGATGTTGCGGGTGAAGAGATTCGCAGCCGCGATCGACATGATCGCCGCCGGGACGAGCGCGCCGATGCCGATCGCCGCGAACGCCACGCCCGCGAACCAGTCCGGGAACATGTCCTCGAAGAGCTGCGGGATCGCCAGCTGGCCGTTCTTGACCTTGACCCCGGCCGCGATCGCCATGAAGCCGAGCAGCGCGAGCAGACCCAGCATCAGCGAGTACAGCGGCAGGATCGTGGTGTTGCGGCGGATGACGTTGCGGCTGCGGGAGGAGAGGGTCGCGGTGATCGAGTGCGGGTACATGAAGAGCGCCAGCGCCGAGCCGAGGGCGAGCGTGGCGTAGGTCCACTGGCCCGCGTCGCCGGGCACCAGCGCGCCCGTGGGCTTCCCGGCCGCGTTGGGCGTCTCGAACTTGTGCCGGGCCGCCGCGAAGATGTCGTCGAAGCCGCCGAGCTTGATCGGGATGTAGATGATCGCCACCAGGATGACGATGTAGATCAGGGTGTCCTTCACGAACGCGATCAGTGCGGGGGCGCGCAGACCCGAGGAGTACGTGTACGCCGCGAGCACCGCGAAGGCGATCAGCAGCGGCAGGTCCTTGAGGAACCAGTTGCTGGAGCCGCCGATGCCCATCACGTCGAGCACCGCCTGGATGCCGACCAGCTGGAGCGCGATGTAGGGCATCGTGGCGAGGATGCCGGTGATCGCGACTGCGAGCGAGAGCCCCTTGGAGCCGAACCGGCCGCGTACGAAGTCCGAGGTCGTCACATAGCCGTGCTTGTGCGAGACCGACCAGAGCCGGGGCAGGAACGTGAAGATCAGCGGATAGACGAGGATCGTGTACGGCACCGCGAAGAACCCGGCCGCGCCCGCCGCGTAGACCGCCGCGGGGACCGCGACGAAGGTGTACGCCGTGTAGAGGTCGCCGCCGAGCAGGAACCAGGTGACCCAGGTGCCGAACGAGCGGCCGCCGAGCCCCCATTCGTCCAGGCTCTGCTCGTTCTCGGCGCGGCGCCAGCGGGCGGCCATGAAGCCGATGACCGTGACGGCCAGGAAGAAGAAGATGAAGACGCCGAGCGCGACGCCGTTGACACCGTCGTTGGCTGCGAGAGTCACTTGCCCTCACCCGCCTTGCGGCCCTGCTGGTCGTGCTGCCACAGCTTGTACGCGAGCATCGTGAGCGCGGTCGATATGACCACCCACAGCATCTGGTACCAGTAGAAGAACGGGATCCCGGCGAGTGCCGGGTCGGCCTTCGCGTAGGAACCCACCCAGAGCATCGCCACGAAGGGCGCTGTCAGGCAGAGGGCGATGACCACGCGCACAGGCGTGATCACCGGTCTCCGCTCGTGTGTTGTGTCCGGCATGGTGGCTCCGTCCCCTCGCTGTGCACACCTGGTGTAATGCGCACGAAATCTAGGGGACGGAATCGCGCCACGGAAGCCCTGTACCGGATACCGGACGTGGAGGTTCTGTGGGTCGGCCTCTTTGGGCCCGTCAGCCGGTCAGTCCGTCAGCCCGTCAGTCGGTCGGCCGTTTCAGCCGCGCCACGCTGTGTTGTCCCGGGGGATAACCCCCGGACCCCCAGCCGTTCGCGGGCCCGGGCCGTCTCAGTCCGTCGGCCGCTTCAGCCGCGCCACGCTGTGTTGTCCCGGGGGATAACCCCCGGACCCCCAGCCGTTCGCGGGCCGGGGCCGTCTCAGTCCGTCGGCCGCTTCAGCCGCGCCACGCTGTGTTGTCCCGGGGGATAACCCCCGGACCCCCAGCCGTTCGCGGGCCGGGGCCGCGAAC